>JAFGBI010000254.1 GCA_016933275.1 Polyangiaceae bacterium
GCGACCGTCCGCCGTCCTGCCGCCCGCGCCGGGCGAGGTTTCGCAGCCCGGCTCGAAGGCGTATCCCGAGTGGGTGCTCCGGGCGCGCGAGACTCACGAAGCCGAGCACGGCAAGCCGGTCCCGACGGGGTCGCTCTGGATCCGCCAAGAAAGGATTCAGGCGCTCCCAATGCTGGTTGGGGTCGGAAAGGATCCCGAACCCCGCCGCCAGGCCTCCGGTCGTGTCCGTGCAGAGGTACTGGGACGTGGATGGCAATCCGTACAATTCGCCTAGCGTACCCTACAACGAGACCAACTTCGCACTGATCCGCAAACGTAAGAAGGATCTTCCCCTGCCATGAACCGTTCGGCAAAGGTACCATCTTGGGGGCGGAACTGGAGATCTACATCCCGGCTGGGCACGGCAGTTATTGCCGTTCGGGCGCTCGCCGCGCACCGCCGTCCCCGCACGCCGGCACCCCCATGCGGGCAGGGCCAGCATTTGGGGTGTGCCGCGCGCGCGCAGCGAAGGCGAGCACGCGCATCGTGCCCCGCCGTCCACCATCGGGGGGCAACTCCACCATCCGCCTCGCCCCTGCGGGCACCCGCGCCGAGCAGCGAGCGTTCCGCTCCCTGCTCGCCGGCCTGAACCACCGACGCCTTATTCTTCCGGGTGACCCTTCCCGACGCCCGCTGCGCTTCCTATCCCAAACCGAAGGAGACGGTCCCCTATGAAGTCTGGCGCGCATACGCCTGGCATGGCGGGCCACTAGGAGAATGGCCGGCAGATTGTGACGGATGTGGATGACACCGAGTTTCCCTTGCTCGGCGCCGACGACCAACCGGCAACGTGAGCGCTTTTCGAAGGTTCCGCCGCGCCAGAGCCTTGCCACGCGACGCGCCACGTTCCAACGCAGCGATGTCCCACGAATCTTGTGGCGACACTAGCGCGATGAGATCGCAGAACACGGAAGATGTAACCCGGCATCGAGGTCAGGCGGGTTGGTCTGCCTATTCGCCGCGGCCGCCCGTGAGTTTCGGTCCGATACGCTGGGTCCTCACCCCAATCCTCGACCGGCGCACGGCCATCCTCACCAGGTGCGGGAGCGGACGAAACAGGCGGCTGCGTTGTCGTCTGCGGAGCGGGTGGAGCCGTCACCGCGCTGGTATCCGCGGGTTCGTCGGTGCCCATACTTGACGTCGTGGTGGGCGCGGTGAGGGCAGGTTCCTCCGCAGCGGATGGCAACGACGGTGCACCCGCCGTGACGGGGGGCGCGCTCGGCGTCGCCGGGGATGAAGCGGACGTGCCTGTCGGACCGGGTTCGACGCGCGTCGGCGAGGGTGCCGCCAATAGTCCCATAGCCGCCGAAAGCCCTGCCGCGGCGCCAACGGAAATGCACTCCCTACACCGGCGTGAGTCGCGAAACTGGTCGACGTTCTGCCGGCGGTGTGGCGGTCATGTTCCCGTTGGAGCCGACGGGTATGGCAGATCGTGTCCAGTGTCAAGACGGCGCCGACCCCAGCCGCCCGTCGTGGCGCCGCTGAGCTCACCGTGACCGCTCGCGCCAACGGCCCCCCCGACCCTGGCCGAGCGGGGGCCGTGCGTGCGCGTCCGCTAGCTTGGAGCGGCGATGACCGCGACGGCGTCAACCACCAGGGTGCCACTCAGCACTCTTAGCTGCACGGTGTGCGGTCCCTCGCTGAGCCCTCGGAGTGCGTACGTCTGGCAGAACTCCGAGGCGGCCATGGTGCTGGCGGAGGCGTCGACGACCTGACCGTCCACCGTGACCTCCAGTGTCGCCGAGCCGTTGTTGGGGCCCAGAACATCCAGCCCGGTCCCGCTGAACGTGTACTCGAGCGTCGAGCCCGTTCCCTGACTGGTGGAGAGGGACCGCCGGTAGTTGTACATGCTCTTGCCGTTCGCGTGCTCCCAGCCGCCACCGTAGATCAGCTTCGCGGAAGGAGTCGGGGCCAGGTCGTACATCTCCAGGTCGTCGAGCAACTCCGAGTAGTACGGAGATTGTCCGTCCACGGTGTCGACCCGCAGGTTGTCGAACCGGGTGAAGTAGTAGCCGCTGGCGAGATCCACGCGACCGGACAACCTGGGCTTCGGATCGCTGAACGTGGCGACCTCGACGCCGTCCACGTAGGCGGTCACGTCGCGGTTCACGACGCGGAGGGCGATGTTGTGCCAGGCATCGTAGGCGGCGTCGAACCCCGAAACCGTGGCTCCGCCAGAGCCGTCGACCACGTTTCCGCTGGCGACCGAGCTGCCATCGACCCAGAGGCTCCAGCCACCGTCGAACCAGAACTTGAGGGCGTATGGCGTCCCGCCCAGGTGGTGAGAGTTCTCGCCGCCCTGCTGTCGCGCGCCGATGGCCGCATAGTTGTCACCACCCTGGGTGCTGGCGTTCTCGAACGAGACGTCGACGCTCGCGATGTAGTCGAGCCAGCGGAAGTCGCCGATGCCGGTGATCGGCTCTCCGTCGTTCCACGTGCCACCGAGCCCCATGGACGGCTGGTCCAACTGCTGGCGAAGGAAATAGTCGTCGGAACCGTCCGGTAGAAACGCCTCGAACGCGCCGTTGCGGTCGCTCGTGTAGCGAGCCATAGCGCTCTTGGGTCCGCCGAGGGAGCTGACGTACTCCTCGGTACCCGCGATCCGTCCGCCGTCCCCGATGACCGGGACCGTCAAGCCGGAGTAGTCGAAATCGTCGGCGTACAGGATGCCGTCTGATGTGTCCTGCACCGAACCGGTGGCATCGGTATCGAGCACCGTGCGAGCACCCTCGACCGGAAGCGGCGCACCGTGCTCGGTACCGTCGAGGCTCACGAGCGTCGTGGCAGTAACGACCGAAAAGGGCTCGACGCGGATGGTGTAGACATCGCCGCCGTCGGGCGAAGTATTGCACCGGTACTTCATGTAGCTGCTGTTGAACGCGGTCCCCGGATCGGCGGCGCGAGTCTCCCAGAGCTCAAGCGAGGGGCTGCCCGCGGTTGCCATGTTCACCGCCTGGAGCTGGTAGGTCTTCACGTACTCGCTATCGTTCATGAACACGGTCGAGAAGTCGCTGCGGTCGGGAGCCGCGAGCGTCATGTAGCTGGGCGAACCGTTGCGGCCGTTGATCGGGTTCGTTCCGGTGGCGCCGGTGGCGCTGGACTCGGGCACCGCCCGCCAGATCCCCGAGCCGTTGCTCTGATCCTCCCAACCCGCGATCGCGAACCCGCTGAAATGCCGCAGGATCTGCAACCCGGCGTCGTAGTGGATCCACCCCGACCACGGGTCGCGGGCGCTCAGCAACTCCTTGAAGGAGTACTGACCGCCCTCGTAGAAGGAGCCGATGGCTGGCTGATAGATGAAGTGGGTGCGCCGGGAATTGACGAAGCCCTTGATGATCGTGTTGCCCATCTCCAGCGGGCCGTTGATGCCGCCGATCCCGGTCCCGGCGACCGACGGGTCTCTCGCGTTGTTGTTGGGACGGAAGGCCGTGTTGCTGAACGTGGCCTGGGCCTCGCTGTTCCAAACCTCCCGATCGTACTGCTCCGCGAGCGCCGTGAAGTTGCGTCCGTCGTCATCGTCCGTGTTGTAGTGGTAGGCGGCGACCGCGACCGCATCCCGGAGGCTGGCATCGCTGACCATGCTGCCACCGAAGGAACCGATCCCGGCCTCGTCGGAGATCACCACCTTGATGCTGTTGTACAGGGCCTGCTCGGTCGCGTCGGCGAAACCGGTGCTGTCCGTTCGGACGCGATCCGCGTATTGCCTGGTCCACGTCAGGTCGGGGCCCCGCTCGTTGACCCCGGGGTTGACGTAGTCGACCATGTACCCGTAGTCGCGATACGCAGTGAGGATCGTGTTCTTGTACCAGGCATAGACCTGGTCGTTGTTGCCGGCCCAGCCAGGAGCGTTCCAGCGCAGGATGCTCACCTTGAGGGCGGGGTTGACCTTCTTGGCATCCGCAGCAAGCTGAAGGCCGGGGTGCCGCCGCACGTTCGCCGACTCACTCGCGGTGCGCATCGTCGCCGGATCGGGGCCGGTGGAGTTGTTCCGATCGTTGCCCATCTCGATCTTGACCTGCGTCATGATCGGGTGCACCCCACCGAACAGGACCTGGAGCAACTCTGCGTACGCCTCGGGGTGCTGGGCCTTGTAGTCCATCAGCAGCGCGCTGGTGCCGTTGGCGCTGAGGACGCCGAACCCCTTGAAGGTGAGGCCGTTGACGTTGCCGTCGGCGATGTCGTTGCCGTCGAGCGTGACGTTCGTCACGTCTCCCCCGGCCGCGACCGGCTCGCACTCGACCGGCACGATGGGCGAGGCCCCGCCGGTCGCGCTGCCGCCACCGGTTTCTCCGGTGCCGCCAGTCTCTCCAGCGCCACCCGTCTCTCCAGCGCCCCCAGCACCACCCGTGACTCCGGCACCGCCCGTGACTCCGGCGCCGCCGGTCTGGAGGGTGCCACCCGCGGCTCCAGTGGCCGGCGTCGAGCCGCCCGCGTGGGCGCCACCTCCCGTGCCGGCGGTCGTCCCCCCGGTTCCGCCGACGACGGTGGCGCCACCCGTGTCGCTGGTCCCACCGCTGGACCCGCCGGTGCCCGCAGTCTGACCACCCTGGCCAAGTTCGCCACCATTGGTCGGTGTACCGCCCGTGGCGCCGCCGCTTCCGCCACCTCCCGACGAGCTCGCGTCGTGCGCTCCGTGGCCGTCCCCGCACGAGGGGATCGCGGCCAGCAATGCGACGAGGGAGGCCCAGCGCCACGACGGGACGGACAGGGTCGGGCGTCGGTGCGAGCGGTCGTTGGTGCGATGCATGTTGAAGCTCCTCGAGAGATGGCGGCTACTGCGAAAGACAAGGTGCTGGGGCGCGCGTGTTCCTGCGGTGCGGGCTACCGGAGCTGGCGCAGGTGCGGCTGAATCGCCCGACGCGACACAGCCGCCGGATATGCCTGCCGTCGTCCTGGAACTGGGAGACGAAGCGCTCGTTTGTCATTGAACCAGCGCGGTCGTTTTGAGGAGAGGAGAAATCGTTCACCGGGAAGGGACACCCGTGCGCGCTGGCCCTGCGGCCAGACCGCACACGCTCATACCGACCGGGCGACGCGGAGAGCGCCCCGCAACGAATCCGCGATCGGACCGGGGCCGGGGATCGAGCGCGACCGCGATCACCTCCCGAAGTACCCGTCCTGGCTACTCCGCCCGCCCACCCCAGGATCGTTGAGAAATCTGCCGGCGACCAGTCTTGATGATGCGTCCGCTCTGGGCCAGATCGGCACCCGTGTTCGGCCTCCTCGGACCTCGCCTTCGGACCGCCATCCGGCGTGTGCTGGGCTCGGCCGAAGGGAACCGGCATCCGCGTGCTCAGGACGGCCGTGCGGGCGCCTCTCATGAACCAAACTGCACGAGTCCAGACTCTGGACGAGCACAGTGAAATCGACGAGCACGACCGCAGGTCGGGCGCAGTCAACGCGACCTGCGAATGCTTCCTCGGCAGCGTCCGGCGAGAATGCCTCGACCACGTCATCATCCTCGGCGAGGACCTCCGCCGCGAGGACGAGATCACCGCCACGGCCGCGCCCCAAAGCGATTCGCTTCTTCCTGAACATCGAGATCACCGCCATCACGGCGTTCGGAGGGACCTCGCTGGTGCTGGGTGAATCGGAGCTCGGCGTCGATTGGGAGCTCGGACCATCGGATCGATTCACGCGCCACGCGTTCGACGTAGTCGTGGACGTGCCGCTCAGCGACACCGAGCAGCGCCAGATCCGGGCCATCGTGGACCACCTGAAGCCGGCCCATACCCATTTCGTTCGGCTCTTGACCCCTTCCGTCCCAGTGGTCCCGGAGCACTGGGAGCTTGGCGTGAGCGAGCTCGGCGTAACGACGGACCTGCATTGATCACCAGGTGCACGACCCGCTCTCGCTTCATGCTACACCCCAAGGCACCCCCCACGCCTACCCACGCACCTGCCGGTGCGCGGGGCCCGAGGCGCGGGGCTTCGCCTTGGGTCCCACGCGAGCCCCACTCTTTGAGCCCGACGAGCTCTTGGCTCGGCTTGTGGCGTCAGTGCCGCCGCCGGGTCTTCACCTGCTCCGTTGCTTCGGCGTCCTCTCGAGCCATTCCCGGAACCGTCGTGAGGTCGTGCCGAAGGCCCCCGCTGATCCGAGCCGGTTCCGCCCGCCACCGGCTACAGGCGACCAGCTCGAGCTGCCCATGGGTGGAGAAGACGATGGCAACGCCAAGGATCGCGCGCCACCACGACACAGGTGGGCGTGGCTGCTGCGCCACGTCTTTTCTGCCGATTCGGACACGTGCCCTCGCTGCGGGGGACCGATGCGATGGCTGGAAGCCGGAACCACCCCGGAGGTTGTCGACCGCCTGCTACGCGAGCACAGGCTGGTCGCGCGAGCACCGCCGCCACCTGGCAACCACTGGCACCATTGGTTGCCAGGCCAGCGGCATCGTGGGCCGCCGCTGGCACCACTGGTTGCCAGGCTCGCGTTCCGGTTCTCTTGGTGATGGTGCGGTGAAGGCGTTCGGGCGGACGCGGAGGGAGACGTGCACCCCTCGTGTCCGCACGGGTTCGCGCCGAACCACCGCCAACCGGGTTCAGGCAAAAAGCCGTTGGGTCGGTCCCAGCGGGCCTGGAGCGCTCGACCTTGCCCCCACCCGGCGTCGACGGCGGCGTCCCCCGGGACGTCCCCGTCCGTTCCGCACCCACCCCGGAATTCGCGCTTCGTCTTCCCTTGGCGCCGCCACGAACAGGCGCCCGCGGAGCGGTCCGCTCTGCTCCGCACAGCCGACCAGCAGGCTTCCGGCGAGGATTGCGAAGAACGGCACCCCGTGCGCGGACTGGGTCCTGACGAGAGTTCTCGGAGGAAACGGGATCGCGCGTCAACCCTCCCCCCGAAGCCCGCCAGAATCCGACCGTCTTCGGGCCTCGCTAGCCGATTTCTGGCGTGTCTTTCGCTCATGACTCGTGGGTCGAAGGCCCAAACGATGGCTCGCGATGGTATGGTCGGGTTCCCCATGGCGCGCACGGCCCCGGTCCCCGATATCCCGCCCATTCCCGGGATGAACCCCGGCGTGATCGTTGCCGGAGGTGGCGGCGGGAGCGGTGGCGGCGGGGGTGGTGACGGCAGCGGTAGCGGCGGAAACGCCGGCGCCGACGGGGAGAACGGCGGCGAGAGCGCCGAAGGCGACGGCCAGAGCGCGCAATCGTGCGGACAGGGGACCGGCGACGGCAGCGCCTGCCCGAACCATCACGGCGGCGGTGGCGCGAGTGGCTCCACGACGGCGGGCGACCCCATCGATGTCGTTACGGGCCGCGTCTTCACGCGACCCTTCATCGACCTGCGGCTGCCCGGTCCATTGCCGTTGGTGGTCGCGCATTCGTACAGCAGCCACGCGCGAAACCGTGACGTGGGGCTCGGGTTCGGCTGGACGCATTCCTTTGCGTGGGAGATCCGGATCCGCGGGACCACAGCGACACTCTTCACGAGCACCGGTGACACGGTGGATCTGGGACCCGTCCTCGTCGGCCAGGGCAATGTGGGCCCCAACGGATGGATCCTGCACCCCGAGGGGGATGGACTGGCGCTCGACATGCCACGGGGGAAGCGCCGTCTCTTCGAGCGCACGAAATCCCCGGGAAGCGAGCAGCAATTCCGCCTCACGGCCATCGAGGACCGGCATGGGAACCGACTCGACTTGGAGTACCGCGACGTCGGCCTCGAGTCGATCGTGGACTCCACCGGTCGGATCGTGCGGCTCGTTGCCGGTGAGGGAGGCCGCATCCGCGAGGTCGGTGTCCTCGCGGGAGGCGGCTCGTTCGTGATGGCCCGCTTCGCGTACGATGGCCGCGGTCAGCTCGTGTCGACGACTGACGCAGACGGCAACGTGACCCATTTCGGCTATGACGAGGGTGGCGAGCACCTCCTGGTCTGGTACGAGCTACCCACCCGATTTCGGTTCCATTTTCGGTACGATGCGCAGGGCCGCGGTGTCGAGAGCTGGGGTGCCTTTCGCGACGGCCCGGATCCAGCGCTATCCGCCCGCGCCAGTGCCCTTCTGGCGGATGGAGTCCGGCGAGCCAAGGGGAGCCAACACGTCGTCGTTGACTACGGCGACAAAGGCTTCCGGGACGTCGTTGACGCGAGCACGACCCTGCGCGGGGAAGGGAACGCTTTTGGCAAGCTGGACAGGGCCGTCGTCGCGGGTCAGGTTTACACGCGCGAGTACGACGCGCTCGGCTACTTGCGGTCGTTCACCGATCCGCTCGGCGCGACGACCGTGTGGGAACGCGATGTCTTCGGCAACGAAACGCGCGTCACCGATCCGCTCGGCGCGGTGACCGAGATCGAGCGTTGGCCGGGCGGCAACATCCGGCGCGTCACCGACGAGCTCGGTGGGGTCACCGAGGTCACGTACACGCGCCATTCCATCGCCTGGGACAACCCCATCAAGGCGCACTTCGAGCTGGAGTTTGACGGCCAGGGCATGGAAACGCGTGCCGTCGCACCCGACGGCACCGTCGTCGACTATCAGCGCGACGCGGCGAGCAATGTCGTCGCCGTGCGGATCGGTGGGGTCACACGGGAGGAGGCGACGTACGACGCGCTCGGCCGGCGAGTAGCCGTTCGTAACGCGCTCGGCCACGCGACGACATTTCGGCGCAGCGCCAAGGGCCTGGTCCTCGAACGATGCGACCCGGGGGACGCGCGATGGATCTTCGGCTACGACGGCGCCGGACGGCTGATCGAGGTTCGCGATCCGCGGGGCCGGAGGACCGGGATCGTCCGCGGCGGCTCGGGCCTTGCCGCCGACGTCGAGCGACCGGACGGATCGATCGTGCGCTTTCGGTTCGACCGGAACGACCGGCTGCTGGAGGTCCTCGGACCAGGCGGCGAGACGCACACCATCGAGCGCGATCCTGCCGGGCTCCCGATCGTCGAGCAGACGTTCGACGGCCGCGTCCTCCGCCATCGATACGACGCGGCCGGTCGCCTGATCGCGACGAGCTTTGGCAACGGCGACGTGGTGGAGATCGAGCGCGACCTCTGCGGTCGAGTCGTGCAGCGGACGTGCGACGAGGAGGAGGAGTCGTTCGTCTACGATGCGCGTGGGGACGTCGTCGGGGCCGTTCACGGCGACTGTGGCGTGGAGCTCGTGCGCAACGCGGTCGGTTGGATCGTGCGCGAAGTGCAGACCTTGGGCGGGGATCCGGTCACCGTCGAGGTCGACTACGACTCGATGGGGCACGTGATACGGCGACGGACCTCGCTCGGACATGTTCTCGAGCGGGTGTACGAGCCGGGGACCGGGACGGTCCGCTCGCGGCTCGACGGCGCGGACACGTTCTCTTCGCAGCTCGACGCGGAGGGGCGAGAGGTCACGGGCACGTTGCCCGGCGGCGGGACGATCCACACCGCGTACGACGAGGCGGGTCGGATCCGCCGGCGGTCGGTGGCCTCGGCCTATCCTGCCACGCAGCTCGATCCCCGCCAACCGCCGTGGGTCGGCGCGCCGCTCTCGAACCTCACCTGCGACACGGCCTACTCGTACAATCCCGCCGGCGAGCTCGCATCACAGTGGGACGCCGTTACCGGGACTGCGACCTACGAGCACGACGCGCTTGGACGGCTGACGCGGGTCGCACCGGAGCGAGGACCGGGAGAATCCTTCTGGTATGGACCGTCCGGCGAGCTCTACGAGGGTGAATCGGGGAACCGCCGCCGTTACGAACCCGGCGGGCGACTCGCTGACTACGCCGGCGTGGCGTACAAGTGGGACGAGCGGGGACGCATCGTCGAGCGGTGCGGCAAGGACGGGGAGGTCACGCGCTATGCGTGGCTCGTGAGCGGTCTGCTCGAGAGCGTGGCGCTGCCGGACGGCACGGTCGTCGCGTTCCTCTACGACGCATTCGCCCGCCGGACGAAGAAGACCGTGTCGCGCCTCGGGGCGGACGGCTCGCTCGCGGTCGTCGCCGAAACCCGCTTCATCTGGGATGGGACCACGCTCGTGCACGCCGTCACGACGCATCCCGGCCAGCCGCGCCGCGTGCGGACCTTCGTCTTCGAAGATTCCGAGGCGCCCCGTGCTCACAAGGACGATGATGGCCCTTGGCTCTGGTACGTCACCGATCAGGTCGGGGCACCGCGACGGCTCGTCAACGGTGAGGGCAGCGTCGTGACGGACGTCGTCCTCTCCGCCTGGGGCCAGGCGATCCCGGAGCCTGGCGGCGAGGCCACCCCGATCCGCTTCGTCGGGCAGTACGCGGACGGGGAGACGGGCCTGCATTACGTCGGGTACCGGTACTACGATCCCGCGATCGGCCGCTTCCTCTCGCCCGACCCCCTCGGGCTGGCGGGCGGACTCGATCCCTACGCCTACGCGGAGAACCAGCCGACCGGGCTCGTCGATCTCGACGGGCTCGTTTACACGCGGATCGTCAATCCGAACACCGATCCGCCGACGGTCCTGCACGAGGGATATAACACTGACGAGGGTCGCGGCCGGGACCCGGCGCACGGCGGCGCGATCCCGACCACCGTGAGTGACAAGCCTTGCGCGGAGGCGCAAGCGCTGCAGCGGATGCACAACGACACGGTCACCCAGATCAACAACGAGCAGCGGGGCGTCCGGGTGCAGGATCGGCTCACGCCGGAGCAGGTCGACGCCGAGGCGAAGCGGCGCATGAAGAACCAGTTCGACGAGCAAGGCCTCCAGATGGAAACCTTCCAGGAGAAGGGCGGACCGCGGGTGGATCCCTGCG
Source organism: Polyangiaceae bacterium (assembly GCA_016933275.1). Lineage (GTDB taxonomy): Bacteria > Myxococcota_A > Polyangia > Polyangiales > Polyangiaceae > JAFGBI01. Next base: position 10,747 of record JAFGBI010000254.1, read on the forward strand.
CGCGATGCGGGCAGATGATCCGAGATCTCGGGATCCAGGACCACGTCGTGGGCGCGAAGGGAAAGGTGGGCAAGTTCGGCGTCTATCGGAAGCCGAAGGGCTACTGAGAGGCGAGAACGGAGATGACGGCGACGCGGAACCTCCGGCGCGAGCTCGATGGGTGGCTAGATCGCTCGCCCGCGCGCGCCGGTATCCTCTGCGGTTCGAGTGGCGCCGGCGAGCCGAGCGCGTTGCGGGCCTGGGTCGACGCGGTGCGACAGCGCGGGGATCGGGTCGCCTACGTCCGGATCGCGCAGGCGGAGGGAACGTTGCTCGAGCACGACCTCCTTCGCCGCCTCGAATCCGAGGCGAGCGGCACCGAGCCGCTGCCCATGACCACGCCGATGCTGCGTGACGCGGTCGCCATCGCGTTGAACGAGCCGCCCGACGCGGCGGCGCGGCTGGTCGCGATCATCGACGGGATCGATGGGTGCGTGGATTGGCCGGAGAACGGCGCCCCGCTCTTCGCGGAGCTCGGCGAGGACGTGCGCATGGTGGTCACGGTCACGGGCCCCATCGACGAAGCCCGACCATGGATGCGCCGCCTCGGCGGCGAGGCCGAGGTCATCGCGTGCGCGCCCGGCGGCGAGCCGGGACCAGCGGACGCGGTCGACGCGCTCTGGCGCGCGTTCGGCGACGCCCCTGGGGTTCGGGACCTGCTCTCCCTGCTGGCGCGGGCGTTCGCTCCCGTGCCCGCGGCGGAGCTCTTGGTGTTCGCGGACCAGGATACACCCAGGCCCGAGCTCAGCGCGCACCCGGTCGCGGCGCGTCTCCTCCAGATCCGCGACGACGGCGCGGTCGCCTTCGCCAGCGAGGCGGCGCGTCGCCGGTGGATGGCCAGCGACGGCGGGGACGGGCCCTGGGACGCGCGATGGATCGCGGCCGCTGCCCGCGGCGGCGCGTACCTGCGGGGCTATGCGGCGGCCCATGCGACACGGGCCCACGCGAGCGTTTGCGTGCTCCGCGGGCTCTGTACGCCGATGCGTCTCCTCGCGGCGCCGCCGGACGAAATGTCCCGCAGCTTTGCGGAGCTTTGCCGCATCGGGAACGCGGCCCAACGCGACTTTCTCGGCCCCGGTGCGGACCGCGCCGAAGCCTGGGCGACCCTGACCCGAAGCGCCATCGGCACCGGGGCTCTGCTCGGCATCCGTCGCCAGCTGGTCGATCAAGGGAACCGGGCGCGGGACGCGGTCGGTACGACCCTGCGCGCCCTGGTACGGGCCGCCGCCGATCCCGATCCCATCCGGGAGCTCGCCGCTCGTGCCAGCTTCCCGATCGATCCGGCAATGCCGACGCCACCGGATCCCGCGGCCGCCGCCGCCCGATCTCGGGAGCTCTTCGCGACGTGGGACCGCGACGGGGACGTCACCGACTACGTGGCGCTGGTCGCCGGGCTCGACCTCCCCGAGCTCCGGCGCGTCATCGACGCGTGCTGGCCGATGTGCGTCGAGTTCGCGGCGACTCGCCTGGCCGTCCTTGGGCAAGGCGAGGAGGCGCTCGCGCTTGCCTTGACCCTCCCGCCCGAGCCGGCCCGGTGCCGGTCGCTGCTCCGGATCGCGCTCGCCTCGGGGAGCGGCTCATCCGCGGCCTTGGCCGAGCCGGCGCGCGCCGACTTCGCTGCCCTGGCTCCGGCGAGCCGCACGCAGATCCTCCTCGCGCTCCCGGACGCCGTCGCCGCGGTCTTCTCACCGGACGAGGCCCTCGCCATGGCGAGCGCGCTCGGTGACGAGGGCGCGGGCTACCTCTATCCCCGCATCGTGGCCCTGGCGCGCATCGCCCGCTGCGTCGCCCCCCCGCATCCCGAACGCGCGATGAAACTTGCCATGGATGCGTACCGCGCCGCCCCGGATCCAGACGCGCTCGATGACCTCGTGGCGTGCGCGCGCTGGATGACGAGCGAGGATGCGGCGTGGCTGCTCGTGCAGTCCCTGGGCCTCGCCGCCCCGTACGATGGCATCGTGTCCGTCCTGGTTGGACACGGCGGGCTCGAGCACCTCGCGCCGCTCGTGGCCCGCGCGGGCGGCGATGAACTGCTCGGGGTGACCGCGCAAGAGGTGGTCCAGGCGCTCGAGTGGCTGGCACCATCCGCGCCAGCACGCTAGGGGGTGTCCCGGGTTAGATCCGGGAGACGGAGACGGAGCCGGGACCGGAGACGGAGCCGGGACCGGAGACGGAGCCGGGACCGGAGACGGAGCCGATGCCGGAGACGGGGACGGTTGCCGGGAACGGAGAGGACCCAGAGCGCCGACGCGGGCTCTCCGTCGGCGTGGTCCCCGCCGAGGATCGCAGGGAGCGCGGTCAGAGGTCACGGCGGCGGCGCGTCGGGCAGGACTCGGACCTCGAAGCTCCGCACGAGGGACCCATGGTCGAGCCAGCCGTTCTCACCGAAGTCGTGCTCGGCGTCGCCGGCCTTGTACTCTCGCGCCGCGCGCCACGCGCGGTCGCGGTCAGGAGTGGACGCGCCGCGGCCGGCCGCGTCCTCGGCGAGGTGGAACGTCGCGTGCGCGCGCTCCCCATCGACCACAAGCTCCGCGGCCTCGTAGATGCGGCAAGCGGTGACCGCGGTGGTGGTCGGTCCGTCGCCGCGTCTCCAGGCGAGGTGCACACGAGACAGGTCGCGCCGCGTGGCTTCTGGGGGAGGCAGGTGCCGGCGAGATCCCAGTAGGTGCCCGCGGCGCAGGAGTTCTCCTCAGAGTAGTCAGCGGTGGTGCAGGGCTGGCCGAGCGTCACGGGCGCGGTGCAGACGCCGCCGTAGCAGCGCAAGCTATCCTCCCGGAAGCAGGCACCGCTCGCCGACGAATCGGAATCCCAGGCGCAGTACAGGGTGTCGTGTGCCTCGTCGACCCAGCAAGTCTGGTCGCAGGCGGTACCGGCCGGCGACCCCGGCTCGTCCGTCCCATCAGCGATCTCCTCTTCGCGCCTTTCCCCGCTTCGCGAGCTCGGGCCCGTCGTGCACTGACCATGCCACGATCCCTCGAGCTGCGGCGGCGTCGGCGATGACCGAGGCCTAGCGGTCGCCGCGCTCGGCGTCGTCGAGCAGGAGGTACTGGGACGCCCTACCCGCGCGGTCAATCGACCGTCACCCTGCCCGCCTCTGGCAGCTCGTGCCGGATCGTGATCGATGGGATGCGGCCTTGCTTGCGCCGCTTGTTGTGCTTGTGGACGGGCTTCGGTGCGTCCTCTTCGCCCTCGTCGCGTGGGGTTCGCTCGGAGGACTCCCCGAAGAGCTTCTTCTGCAGCACGGCGAGCTGTTGCTCGAGGAACTGGAGGCGCAGCTGTGCCGCGCTCGGGTCCTGGCCCCTGAGCGTGGCGATCTCGTTCATCAGCTTGCCGATCTCGGCGACGAGGCGAGCGTTCTCGTGCTCCAGCAGCCTCACCGCCTGCTGCAGGATGTGGACATCGGTTTCTTGCGACAGATCGCGTGCCACGACGACCCGTCTCGTACTCGCGTCGCATGCGTTACCACGCGCGGACTGAGCTCGACGCGCCCCACGACCTCCGCTCCTTCGAGCAGTAGCTGCAGCTCCGACTCGGTGAGCTCAGTTCGCCCGCGCCAAGGCGCTGCGAAGTGGCCACGCTCGAGACGCTTCGCAAAAAGGCAGAGTCCGGTGCCGTCGAAGCAGAGCACTTTTGCCCGCGTTCGCGTACGCCCTACGAAGAGGTAAAGGTCACCGTGAAGGAGGTCCCTCTTCATGTGGTGGGTGACAAGTACCGCGAGAGAGTCGTACTGCTTGCGCATGTCGCACGGCTCGCTGTACGCGAAGACTCGCCGGCTGCGGCTCGGGGTCAGCATGCGACCCTCCGCCAGAGCGCGGCGACGCCATCGATGTCCAGCCCGACCACACGCATCCCGCTAGGCCCCACGACCACGATCGGCACCGCTGACTGCGAAGCGCCGTCCGTGGGCACGATCGCCACCTGCTGGAAGGACCCCCGAGGTTCCCTCGGTGCCCATCGGATGTGCCGCTCGAAACCACGCTGGCCCGCGCGGGCTGCCGGATGAGCTCAATGGAGAGCGGAAGGCCATCAGCGGGTCGTCGCTGCTCTGGTGCTCGAACAGGACGTGCATGAACGCCCACCCCCGACCATCCGCGAACGGGACGGAGTAGAGCAGATCGAGGTGCCGCTGCACGATCGCCGGATCCACGAAGGACCCCTCCTCGAGTTCGAGCCCCTTGAGGTCGAGCGCGGCGATGAGCTCTTACGTTGCACGTCCCATGGCACGGCGTGAGCGTTCCCGTTGCGTTCTCGACGGCACGCTGGAGGCGTGACGGCGCCGCGAACGACCTGGGTTCGGCGGTGGCGATCAGGTCGCTCTGTCCGGCGGGGCGCGTAGGCGGACGCGGACGGGTGGCGCGCCCGATGATGGATTCGGCGGCGTAGCCGGCCACGAGGTGGTCCGAGCGCGGAGTACGGTCGGCTGGGCTATGGAAGTGCGACGCCCAAGGTTACCGCCGCGGGCGTCGCTTGGGAGCCCGCCGACACCAGCTTGCCTGCTGCAACCACTGGCGGGGCCCACCGAATGGGCTTCTGCCACAGTCCCCACGCTTTCGCACGGCGTCCGTTCGTCGTCTCGGCCTCTTCCGATGAAGGGGGCGGCGGCGCAAGGTGCGCTGCGACTATCTCTCCCGACCACCTCGTTGACCCCCCGAGAACACGGCGGTAGACCTTTCGCGTGTTGCGTTCTCTCGACGAGCTGCTCCTGGAACTCGAACAAAGCATCGAGTCCGATGCCCAACGAGCTTCATATGAAGCGAATCTTGGCACCGCGACGCGCGTCGCCGCGGCCTTGCCACTCGTTCACCGGACGGGACACGAGCGGCAGGTCGAGCCGTGGCACCGCATCCTCTATGGCGGCATGTTGAGGGCTTCTGACGCCACCGAAGAGGAGCGCCAGTGTGGCTGGACGCGAGCCGCCTATTTCTTTCTTGGCTCAGCAGCGTACCCTCATGGGGACATCGCCTTCGTGCTCGCCCCGCAGGCAACGGGTGGGTTCGCGGGCTCGTTCAGTCCCTTCGACAGCGGGGCGCTGGCGTGCGGCTAATTGGAACCAACGGACAGTTCGGCGGAATGGTCCACCGAAGCCCGCGCCGCGCACCTTGCGCGGCATAGCGGTGCTTCGCAGGTCATCGCGGGCTTCGCCCGTTTCTCTCGGCCCATTTCTCGACTCCCAGCGACTACGTCCGGCGGCCGCAGGAGTCGACCCCGGACTTTCCAGCGGGCGCCGGTCGTGATCAGGCTGAGCGCCGACACGGGACCTCGCGTGAAAGTGTTGCGCTACGTTTTGGACGACGCAGAGGGAGAAGATATCGAGGATGCGTCATGGAGCGCTCTCGTGTCTCACGGCGAGGCCATGGACCTGCCGCGGCGCGTCCCGGCTGGGCGCGACACCTGGCTGTGGCTGTTTCGCTCGGGCGACCCGAGGAGGTGGCGTGGGTCGGGCACCTGAAGGTGACCCGGCGCCTGCCCGCCATCCTGAGCGCCGAGGAGATCGAGCGGCTGCTCGCCGCGCTCCCGTCGCTGAAGCACGTCGCCATCGTCATGGTGGCCTACGGCGCCGGATTGCGCATCAGCGAGGTCTGCCACCTGCGGGTCGAGGACATCCACAGCCAACGGATGGTCATCCACGCGCTGTCACGGCAAGGGTGATCGCGATCGCTACACCATGCTGCCGCGTCGGCTGCTCGAGGTGCTGCGGGAGTACTTCAGGGAGGCCCGCCTGGTGGGGCCGGAGCTGTTCCCCGGGGGCAAGCCCGGTACGGTCCTGTCCCGCAACGCCGTCAACAAGGCCTTGAGGCTCGCGGCCGCGCGCGCAGCGATCAGAAAGCGCGTGACGCCGCACGCGCTCCGGCGCGCTTTCGCCACGCACCTGCTCGAGGCGGGGACGGATCTTCGCGCGCTGCAGGTGTTGCTCGGGCAGGTCTCGATCCGGTCGACGGTGTGCTACGCCCAGGTCAGCCCGGTGATGATCCGGCGGGCCCAGAGCCCCGCCGACCGGCTGCAGCCCGCGCGGGCCACGGCCGGGGAGCGCGAAGTCGGACCGATGGTACGGCGGGCAACGGGGGCGCCGGTCGCGACCCAGCCGGTGCCATCACCGAAGACCCCGCCGCCGCGCCGCGCCGCCTAGCCGCGGCCGGTGATGACCGCGCCGCCAACCTGCGCCGACCACCACGGGTCGGCGCGGCCAAGCACAAGAGATGGAGCTCGGGCACGCCTGGAGCTTGCGGACATCGTCCGTGAATACCGACCGGCGTACGCCCGGCAGTACCCCCTGAGCCCCACCGAGAGCACGGTGCTCGACGCGATCGAGCGGTGCCGCACCGCCGCCCTCGGTGGGCACGTGGACGTCTGTCTCGCGTGCGGGCACCAGCGACCGTCCTACAACTCGTGCCACGACCGGCACTGCCCGAAGTGCCCCGCCGTGGCCCAAGCCAAGTGGATCGCGGGGCGACTCGCGCGAGTGCTGCCGACCCACTACTTCCACGTCGTCTTCACCCTGCCCGCGGAGCTGCGCGGACTAACCTTCGCCCATCCGGGGTTGGTCTATCGGTTGCTATTCCGCGCGGCGGTGCGGGCGCTGCGGGAAGCCCCGGTGGAGCCGGGGGAACAAGCATCGCAGGCAGCGGCACCATCGCCGGTGCGGGCGGGTACATGAGCGGAGCCCAAGGACAGTCCTGCACCGGGCTCGCCGCGGTATGCCAGGGTGAGAGCTGTTGCACCAGCCTGCAGGTTCCGGGGGGAACCTTTCCGATGGGGAGGAGCACCGAAAGCTGCGGCACGGTCGGATGTCAGGGCAATGAAGGGTGCCCGGTCGGAAGCACCTGCTACTCCAATGAGCAGCCCGAGCATGACGTGACGATCAGCAGCTTCTACCTCGACAAGTACGAGGTCACGGTGGGCAGGTTCCGCAGCTTCGTGAACGCCTACACGGGGGCAGTCCCGGCACCGGACGCGGGGGAGAATCCTGACATCCCCGGTAGCGGTTGGCAGGCAGTCTGGAATTCCAGTCTTCCGGCCGACGCCGCTGCCCTGACTCTAACCATGAGCTGCGGCACCGGCCTGACCTGGACGGATACTGCGGGCGCGAATGAAAGCGCAGCCATCGTCTGTGAGAACTGGTACGAGGCCTTCGCCTTCTGCATCTGGGATGGGGGGCGCCTCCCAACGGAGGCGGAATGGGAATACGCGGCTGCCGGAGGCAGTGAGAATCGGCAGTACCCCTGGGGAAGCCAGTCTCCCGACGCCACCCTGGCAAATTACCTCATCACCGCAGAGGGGGACCCGGCGCTCCCCGTGGGGTCGAAGCCGGCCGGAGCGGGAAGGTGGGGGCACCAGGACCTGGCGGGAGGCGTGTTGGAGTTCAATTTGGACTGGATGGACATTGGGTGGTATTCGGACGCCGCTGCTACCAATGACAATCCAGCCAACCTGACGCCCGTTGTGAGTCGTTCGGTTCGTGGCGGTAGCTGGAGTAACCCAGCGGACAACATCAGAAGCGCGAAGCGGCTCGGAACTCTCCCGACCACTCACGGGGCCAATGTCGGGTTCCGTTGTGCAAGGGGTGGTCCGTGAGTCACACCGTAGGAATCACCGTCCAGAATGGCGCGGGATTCGGCAATGACGGAGCGAAGCACTGCTGCGGACGCGGACGGGGGTTCCAAACGCCCTGGCTCGCTGGCCCAAGGCTGCGCAATCCTTCCTTCCTCCGGTCTCGCCTGGCCGATCCCAGGCGGAGGGTCACGATTGCGCAGCCCGTTGATGGCGAACTCCCCACGATTGGTGGCGCGCAGAAGCGCCAGGTCCCCAGGCGCCCAGGGACGCA
>JAFGBI010000255.1 GCA_016933275.1 Polyangiaceae bacterium
ACACGCTGAGGCATGTGAACCTCAGAACACTCAAACGACACCCACGAGGTCCCAAGAAGCCCGTCTACGACGGGAACATCTGGTGGGATCTTGCGTTCACGTTCCCGTTCGAGCAGCCCGGGTATCCTCCCGCCAAGCCAAGGGGCAGCTGTGCTCTCGACCTGGCGCCGTTCTTCCCGGCACGGAGCGACCACCACTTCAACCGGGCGATCCAGTTCCTCGGAACGCTCCTCCTCACCTACCACGAAGAGATCGCCGCTCAGGTCCCGGAGCTACGGCCCGACATCGAGCGGGCCCTCCAGACCGAGGGCTGGCAGACAGCTCTCCGCGAGGCTCCCGGGCTCTGGGCTAAACGCCTGGTTCAGGGCGAGGTCGACTTCACCGAGGAGTCCGCGAGCATCGTCTTCGTGGGGGCGAACCTCGTCGTGGTCAGCGTCGGCACGGAGCGGTTCACCTTCAAGTTCCCGGTGGAGGGGATCACCAAGACGGATCCGGTCCACGTCTCCGGCTGGTGGACGACGCCAGCGGGGACGAGGGGGCCACCGTGCTTCGGATCGGTGAGCGGAGCTGGAGGTTCGACTTCGAGGGGCGGCTGGTGGAGGGCGGGGCAAGAGCGCCTTCCACCGGGTGAAGATCGCACGGCTCGATGGCGATCTCGGGTGTCGGCAGCACTAAGGATTCGGCATGGTCACGACGATGGGCTCGGGCGCTGGGTAGGTGAATTCCACCGTCAGGCAGGTTTCGGGGGATGCGCTCGCTCCGGCACAGGGGTAGTCGGCGTCGAGACTGGGATTGGGGAAGCCGCAGATCTCGATCGTGTACCGACCCGGGGCGGCGCAGTCTCTCCGAGCGCAGGTGTCCGCGAGAGCCCCGCAGGTGCTCTGGGCGAACCGGAAGCCGTCCCAGTTGAGGGTCATGCCCTCCGGGCCGAGCACTTCCGGTCCCAGGCAAAAGATTGAGAGGCAGTCGGTAGGTTCGCACGTTGCGCAGTCGAGGGTGCAGAGATTCGAGAGCCGGAGCTCCCCCGAGTCATCGCTGAGATCGAGCCCGAGCGAACACCCCCCGGGCGTACCCATGCACCAGTCGATCACGGCGTTCGGGTCCGGAACGATCTGGAACGTGACGGGCACGCCGGGGCATGTCTCCGCTCCGGAGCTGCCTCCCGTGGCTCCGCCAGCCACCCCTCCCGAGCCGCCTCCGCCTTCCGTTCGATGGTGCGCATCGGATCCCACCCTTCCACCGCAGGCTGCGACGACAGAAGCGAGGGCGAGCACCCCAATGCCGAACCGCACGGCTCCATTCTACCATACCCCCGCGGGGCGAGCCACGGCCCTTGTCAGCCGTCATCGGTGCACCATCCCTGCGACACCGCGTTAAGCTCTGCCTCGATCCATTCGGCCCCCATCCTCCGTACCAGTTCCTCGACGATGGCGTCCTGGTAGGGCGTGTCGTCCTCGCAGTCCCCGCCCGTGGAACCCCATGTTGACCCCACGGGAAACATCGGGTGGCCTGGTGCCTGGCTACCCGTCCGGGCGGGATCGATCGCCGTCACTGGCGTTACGAAGAAGGGCGTCGATGTACCGCCCCAAGAGTTCCGCCTTGACCTCGCCGGACGCGGCAACGACCCTCGTTGCCGAACCTGGGCACGGAGCTCCTTCGCTGGAATCCGGGCGACGATGGCGTGCTCGAAGCTCCCCGAGATCAGGTACCGCCTGGCTCGCGGGCCCACCCAGAGCTCCTCAGAAACGCGGAACCCTCCAGCGGAAGCATCGACGACGAGGACCACGCCCTTCGGTCCTTTCGCGTACAACAGGGCCGTGTACGGGCAGTCCGTGAAGTCCGTGCTCCGCCCGCTCGACGGGACGGGTCACCACGTACCCACCGAAGACGAACCCCGAAAGGTTACTGGGGACGCTCGACATGAATGTCGGCATTCTACGGCAGGGACGCACCTCGCGAGGGTTCCACGTTCCCACCTCTCCGTCAGTCCCGCACCTCCGTGACCTTGCCCAGGATCGCTCCCGCGTCAACCCACCCGTTGACCTTCCCGAGGGCGTTTCCGATCAGGATCCGATCCCCGTCGATCTCCTTCACCAGGTGGAGCAGGTAGTTGCCCTTCCACTTGATGAAGACCACGTCATCCACGGTGATGTCGGCCGCCGTGGCCGGGACGATGGTGACGAGCTGACCGGACTCGATCCTCCCCCGCATCGAGCCCCCGACTGGGCGAACTCGCGTCTCCCTGCCGGCTTCGAGGGCCGCCCGTGCTTCGCTGACCCAGGTCATGAGCCTCGCTTCAGAGGGTATCGCTCCACTTCGACGATCCCTGCCGCCCCGAACGCGTAGAACACCACCTCCGCCGCATCGAGGTCGAGCACCGCGAACCCAGGCTCGTGGTGACGAAGCAGGGTGCCCGCATTGACCACGGTGAGCCCGTCGAAATGACGGACCATCCGGCAGTGCGTGTGCCCGGCCACGACGATGTCGACGTTCGGGTCCCGCACGAGGGCGTGGAGCCGATCGTTCACCTCCAGGGCGTACCCCTCGTCGTCGGGCTTGAGCGTTGCCATGTCGTCGTCCCCGAGGCCGTGGCAGAGGAGCAGGGTGCCAAGCGGCGTGGTGAACCGCACGCTCGGAGGAAGCGTTTCCAGCCACTTGCGGGACCGTCCGTTCAGGTTCCCCGTGGGCAAGGCGTGGGGGAGATCCCGCATCGCTCCGCGCAGGATCCAACGGTCGTGGTTCCCCCGGACGGCATGAACGCCAGCCTCGTCCAGCAGGTCGAAGCAGTAGTCAGCGCTTCCCTCGCCGTCAACGATGTCGCCGGTGCAGAGTACGGCTTCGACGCCGAGATCACGGAGGCGCTGGAGGGTCCGCTCCAGGTACCGGTCTTCCTGGTGGACGTCGCCAATGAGGCCGATCTTGCCGGTCAGGACGGTCATGGGAGCGATTCACCCAGGGGTACCACGACCTCGGTGGGTTCGGGGGCGTGACGAACGGAACCTGGGCCAGGGCAGTGGTTCGCAGCCGCGAGCCATCGGGCCGCCGTAGCTCGACGGTGAGGGTGAGCTGGGCCTCGCTTCCGAGGTCGAAGTCAGGGGCAAGGACGAGTCCCCTGCCTTCGATGGCGAAGGTGTCCGTTACCGTGAGGAGGCGCCTCTTCGGCTCGACGGGCGGTTTCTGGCTCACTTCAGCAGCCCCTCCCGCCGGAGGTACGAGCGAAGCAACTCCTCCACGTCGTCGGGGTACTTGAAGAACTCGTCGTCCAGGGCAGCGAAGAGCACTGCGTCATCGTCTCCACGCAGACGCTCGAGGGCCTCTTGGCTTTGCTCCCGGTCCTTGGGCGGGCCCTCCGGTCCGAACATGGCGTTGGCTTTCTCGACGATGGAGGCGGTCTTGTCCGCACCGATCGTCCGAAGGGCCGTGGGGGCGAACCAGGCCGTATCCCCCGACGAATTGAAGTAGTACTGGTCGAAGCCCCCGTTGTTGACGTCCATCTGGAGTTCCTCGACGGCGACCCAGACGCGCTCCGCCTCGGTGAGCCCATCGAACCCCAGGACTTCGTACCGCCGGGAAACCTCGTCCGAGAGGATGGGGGCCTCGCAGGGCTTGGGGTTGGCTGACGGAGGGCTGGACGCCGCGGCCGTGGGTTGCCACTGCCATCTCCTCCGCCACCACCACACGGCCATGACGATCCCGATCGGCAGCAGGACGACGAACGCGAAGGCTGTGCAGTTCATGACCTCACTGATCTGTTCGGCGAGGATGCGGGCCTTCTGGCTGGGGTCGACGGCTTCGCCCCCGACGGCGCGGCTCTTCCGCACCACCCTCGAACTGCGGTGCAAGGTACCGGGCAATATCCGCGGACGTACTGTTCCTGACGGGATAGCCGGATAACCAAAGGACGAGGGGAGACGCATACCCACAGGGGAAGCCGGAAGCAAGCGGACTGCGCCGAGTTCCTGGTGCAAGCGCCCGCGCTACGCCGGAACGCTGCACAAGATTGGTTTGTGCCCCCGGGCCGGGTCGCTCTTCCGGGCAAGTGAAATCCCGAGATGCAACCGGCTCGAAGTACTCACGAATCTCGGCGCGAAGACTCTTGAACGGCGTCTCAGACCCGATCTCCATGAACTCTTCAACCAACTGAAATAGCGTGAGATCCAACCCGCGAACGGGTCTGAAGGCGGTCAGTCGAGAATGAGGCCGGGGGCCCTTGGCGTCGAAGTCCGACATGGTGATGACGAATTTCCCGAGCACAACCGTGAGGTAAATGCGGTTGTCGAAGAACTCGACCGTATTCTCCACGGCATCCAGAAGCTGTTGTCCGGAGAGACCGGTTTCGTAGGCGAAGATCGCGTTATTCGTTCCTATACCTGGTCCGACCTTCTTCGTACGAGCCATCTGTCTCAGGACCGACCTGAATTCCTTGCGCGTGAGCCTTGACTTGACCTCGACGCAGCCGACTACGGAATCGCGAAAGTAGACGCCGAAGTCACCAACCTCTTCTAGCGGTGGTGCGTTCGTCGTGTCGACAACCAAGATGTCCTGTTCTGAGCTGGCGCCGTGACCGGGAACGTAGAAGGCCCCATGCCGCACGGCCAAATGTCGGGGGAGGGCGCGAGCGAGGACCTGCGCCGGGTAGAGCTCCCTTGAACGCCCGATGGAGGGGGCGTGGCGAAACAAATCCGATACTCTCGCGTATCGAGACCGAAGCTCGTCCGCCCAAGAGGAGTACACTCGAAGTAGGCCAGGGTCCGACCTTGGTCCGGACGCGCAAGGATTGCGAACGAGTGTTGGCTTTGACCGGGGCATGAGATCGGTCTACTGGGCGCGGAGCCGGTGATCAACGTCGTCCTTCCAACGCTTCCGCCACGAGTGCCGGAGCCGTCTCCCTGCCGTGTTCCCGGCGACTGGACTGTGGCCATTTGCGAGCTGTGCTTCCCATTTCCGGCCGAGGATGCGCACCACAGGCGTGCGGAGGTGCCCGTGCCGAACGGGCATGCCGGTCACGAGCCCGCCTTGATCAGCCGCCCGATCGCCGAGACGGCCGGCTCGATGAGCAGCTTCCTGGTGTCCTCCGTGGCGCGGAGGGAGTCGAGGGACACGCACATGGACCCGAAGTGGACGCCGTCCTTCTCCCTCGCGACGGGTTGGTTGGGGACGGGAAGAGGTGGAATGAGTTCAGCCAGGGGTACCCCGAAGTGAACGGGGATCACGGTCGCGGGTTGTCCGTTCCACAGGGCGGTCGGGAACGGCGTCGAGAGGCTGCCCAGTACAGCCTGACGACGGACGAGCCCTCAGGGATCTCCCCAAGACCGTCGGGCTCGATGTTCCGGTTTCCGCGAAAGGCCTCCAGACCGGTGTCTGCGACGTGCCGCAGCCAGAGCCATGCTGCCCCCGCCTTGTTCTCTTCCGGCGAGTCCTTCGACCACCGTACCCGGAAGTCCATCAGGGGCAGGAAGTCCCAGGACCAGCCGTCGAGCGGCAGCCGCTTCTCCACGGCCCCGCTGCTCTCGGTCGCCCACTGCTGGTAGCCGAACCCGATCTCGCCGAGGGAGTCGTCGAGCAGGCCCACGATGTCGAGCACCCGCCTCTGGTACGCCGTCACGTAGCGGTACGCCGTTCGAATCGTGTCCAGGCCGGTTTGCTGGGTCATGGCGATCTCCGGTCAACGTGGGGGAGGAAAGGTTGTGGAAGTGCCTCGAGCGCGAGCAACCTCCCGAACGCACCAACTTGCCCGTCGAGCAGAAGCCAATCCGGCGGGTCTGGCAGGGGATCCAGGGATGGCATGGGGAAGTGAACCATTTCACTTCGAGCGCGGATGCCGCGAGACCGTAGGTCCTCGACGAGGTCACGAACCGAGAGGAACCACGGCTTCTCGCCCGCCTCAAAACGATGATCCGACCACATCTGGCTGGCAGTCACCAGGAAGGAGCCCCAACCGAGCCAGACGACAGTGCTCGCGACGTCGCGTTCGGCCTGCTGCTGCTCGGCCGCCGTCTTCACCTCGTCCCATCGGAACTCAGTCGCTCGTGTCAGGTAGACCACCGGCCGCACCGGTGTGAGGGCACCAGAGTTCGGACGGCGACTACCGACGCAGCCGCATTTCGCAGGTTTCCGGCCACTTTTCGGACCTTTGTGACCAAGAAACG
>JAFGBI010000256.1 GCA_016933275.1 Polyangiaceae bacterium
AGAGCTGCACCCGCGCTGTCCGGCGTCAGTCGTTCGCCCGGTTGCCCTCAGCCGACCTCTGGCGTATCGCTTGTTCGAGGTCTAGTAGCTCAGAACCGTGCCTCGATCCCCCCTTCGACGACGTGCTGCACGAACTGCCGATCGTCGTAGTCGAATGCGTGCTCGGGATCGTCCGGATCGTAGGCGACGTTGGACTCGCTCACGAGCAGCGAGTAGTCGGCCATGAGGGCGACGTGGTCGCCCCGGTCGAGTCCGACCTCCGCGTGGACACCGGGGCGCACGCGTAGATCGTGCCGGGTCTTCGCGCCCTCGGCACGACCTCCGCCGCCGGCCCCGCCGCTGCCCGCGCCAGCCCCGCCGAGCGCGAGCCGAATCGCGCTCTCGTCGAGGTACTGGCGCCACTCCATGGACGCGGAGGCACCGAGGCCGAGCCGGGGACCCACCGACCAGACGACGTCCACCATGCCCCCAGGCGCCAAGTACGACAGGGGGATCTCGTAGCTTGCGCCATCGCAGACCGCACCGCACACGGGGAAATCCTCCGCGGTGAGCGCCCGCTCCACGACGCCGGCTTGCACGGCGCGGAGCCTCAAGCCGGCAGTGAGGGAGACGTCGCCGATGTCCACGAGTTCGAGCCAGGCGAGCTCCTCGCGGGCCCCCGTCAGCACCTCCTGGTCCTCGAAGCCCTGGACCGCACGGGCCTGGACCTCGAGGCGGGTGCGCGTGTGTTCTCCGGTTCGCCGGTCCATGCGGATCCCGCCGCCGTTCTCCCAGAGGAACCGCTCGGGCGCATCGAAGCCTGACAAGAGGAAGGACGACATGGCGCTGAAACGGAAGAGCGTGCGCGGCGAGGTCGCGAGGAAGAGGTGCCCGGCCACCTCGTGCCCCTGCATGCCAAGCTCGGTCACCTCCGGTGAGGTGAGCACGAACAGGCTCGGGGAGTACAGCGCACGCCCGGCCATGCGCTCACCAAACCGCGCCGTGTAGCCGAGCGCCCCGTACGCGGAGACGAATCCGCTCCCCTTCGAGGTCTGGGCGCTCGTGACCCCGCTCTGGTCGGTGATCCCGGACTGAGCCGGGTTCGAGTCGAAACCGCCCCCGACATAGAGGGACGCGAGGGGACCTCGGCGGGGCCGTGGCTCGAGCTTGGCGAGTTCAGCACGAGCCCAGGCGGCGGTGGCCCCGGTCGCTCCGAGATCCAGCGCTCGCTCGAGATCCCGCTTCGCGCAGCGGCGGTCCCCCGCCAGAAGGCAGAGCTGGCCGCGTTTGGCGTAGAGATCGGCATCGGTCGGCTCCGCTGCGATGGCGCGGTCGATGGTCGTGCGCGCCGGTGCGAGGTCACCGAGGGCGAGGTAGGCGGCCGCGAGGCCATAGTACAGGTCCGCGATCTCCGCAGGGGTGATGCCGGCGGCCGGCAGCGCGGCGAGGAGCCGTTCGAGGAGCTGCGCCGCTCGCGCGGGATCCCCACCCTGGAGCGCTTCGGCAGCCTCGCGGACCGGACGGTCCCGATCAGCGGTGGCCAAGGCCGCGCGCAGTCGATCGAGCTCGCGCATGAGCTCCGCGCGGCGGATGCCAACCTCCGGATCGTGGCTCGTGCCGCGCGCTGCCTCGGCCGCGGCCAGGTGCTGCTCGGCGGCCGCGAGGCGGCCGTCCTTGGCAGCCGCGAACCCGGCGTCGAGCCGTGCCAGCTCCGCCTCCGTGGGATCGAGCGAGGCGCTCCTCAGGAAAGCGGCCTCGGCCTCAGCGAAGCGGCCAAGCTCGAACGCGCAGGAGGCGAGGTTAAACTCGAGGGTGGCGCGCTCGGGGTCGCTCGTCGCGAGCGCGAGCGCGCGGCCGAACTCCGCCTCCGCGGCCGCGAACTCCCGACGCTCGAAATGGGCGGTGGCCGCGCGGACGTGCTCGGCGAGCGCCTCCCGCGCCTCGGGTTCGTCGAATACGACAGTCTCCTCGGCGTGCGCAGGCGAAGTGACGGGCAGCGTCCCAGCGAGGAGCGTCCCCACGATGAGGAAGCCGGGACGCCGACCGACGCGGGGGCGAGGCAAGGCGATCAGCGACCCCCTCCGTTGTCGCTGCCCAACCGCTCCCGCCGCTGGACCCCCTCCCTCACTTCCCTTGCCCGCTCGCGCTCCTGCTGCCGCTCCTGCGCGCGGAGACCCTCCACGTCATCGGTCGAGGGCGGTCGGTCCCCCGCGCCGGCGGCGCGCAGGCGGGGCGCGTCCGGCTCCGTGGCAGCGGCCGCGCCGCGCAGGCTTGCCGTATGAGGAGCGTTGGCGGTGGCCGTCACCACCGGACCGCGAGCAGTCCCGTCGACCTGCATCCGCACCCGCCCGAGGGCGAGCGGTGGCGCCGCTCCCGTGGAGGCCGCGGGGATCGGCGTCGGCGCCTCTTCCGGGGCGACGGACAGGGCACCGCGGGCGGAAGGGCCGACGGATTGGACAGCCCGAGCGACCGGAGGCGAGGCCGGCGCGCCCGTCTCGCCGGTCGCGATGGTCGGGGCCTCGAGCGAGACGGCCGCCGGAGCTAGCGATGGACGAACCCGTTCGATCCGCGCTGGCGTCTCCACGGGCGGCGCCTTCGCGGGCACGACCGCCTCGAGAGATGGCGGCGCCCAGGGCCGCCAGTACCCCACCCCGGCGAGCGCACCCGCCGGAACGAGCGCGGCCGCGAGCACGATGAGCACGGTCCGCGGCCGCCACCGGCGAGCCCTGGACAGCACCCGCACGGGCTCCGGCTCCTCCGCGAGCCGCGCCCAGAGCCGATCCTCGAACGTCCCGTCCGGCGGAGCCGTGCGCAATCGCTGTAGGCGATCGACGAGCTCGGCTTCCAGGATCAGGGTCACGCGGCGGGCCTTCCTGTGCTGTTCGACGAAGTCTCCACCGCGTGCGTTCCCGACTCGCCGGACGATGCCCGACGGAGCAGCTCAGCGAGCTTGCCACGCGCCCGCGAGAGACGGGAGCGGATGGTCCCGATTGGGACACCCTCGATGGACGCCACCTGCTCGTAGGACATGCCCTCGATGTCACAGAGGACGACCGGGATCCTGAACTCGTGATCGAGCGCGCGCACGGCCCGCCAGAGGCGCTCGACCTCGTCCTTCTGCACCAGGAGCTGCTCCTGCGAATCCCCGTCCTCGGCGACGAGCTGATCGTCGAGATCCTGTTCCCGTTCGCGGGACCTGCCCTGGCGTCCCCGCCGGGAGTCGATGAAGACCGAGCGAGCGAGGGTGTAGAGCCAGGTCGAGAGCGAGGAGCGGCCTTCGAAGGCGCCGATCGAACGATAGGCCTTGAGCAGCACCTCCTGCGCGAGGTCGTCGGCGTCGCTCCAGGAGCCGCAGAAGGAGAAGGCGAACCGCCGCACGCTGTCGATGTGCGGACGCACGAGGGCCTGGAAGGCAGCGCGGTCGCCGCGCCGGGCTCGTTCCAGCAATGGTCGTTCGTCCGCGTTGGCCAATTCGACGTTCGACGGAAGGGATGGTGATGAAGTTCCCCGCTCGCGTGCCGAGCATAACGTGGACCCCGGCGGGGCGCGAGGATCCCGAGCAATTCCGGCGGGGGAGAGGTCGTCCCAAGACGCGACGCGCGCCGTGTCATTCCTGCCGGAACTCCGCCCGCGCCCGCCTCGTCCGACGGCCAGCTCACGACCTGGTGGGCAAAGACGAGGAGCTACCCATGCGCAACCTGACATCGACCTTGACGACCGTGACATTGGCCATCTGCTTCGGCGTGCTCGGCACTGCCCACGCTGCCGAGAGCGACTCCCAAGAACGAACGCGCGAAGCGTCCGGCGAGCAGAGCGAGACCGCGACGCGAACGCGCACCGAGTCCGCGCTCCAGACCAGGGACCAGACCCGCGAACGGGACGGCGACGCCGAGGGCACCGATGGCGAGCAAGCCCGCCATACCGTCCAGGGCGCTGACGCAATGCGAGGCCAGGGGGCAGACGCCCGAGGGGCCCAGAGCCAGGCAGACGTGAACGGTACGACGGCGGCCAAGAGAGCCGCCAAGAAGATGGACCGCGCCGAGAGGAAGGCCGCCAAGACGGCCGCGCGCGCCGAGAGGAAGGCCGCCAAGACGGCCGCCAAGGGCGACGGCGCCGCCAGAGCGGCCGCCAAAGGCGACCGCGCCGGCGAGAACGCAGGCGGCCGCGCCAAGGTGGAGCGGTCGGCAGAGAGCCAGGCGCTGCGCCAGGCATCGCGCGCCGAGGGTGCCGCGGGCGACGAGGCCCGAAGCGGCGAAGCCCGTCAGGACCGCGACGCGAGCCAGGCGCGGCGTGAGGAGATGACCGAGCGGCGAGAGCAGCGCCGGGACGCGACGGGGGCGGGCCGAGGGGCGGCGGGCGCCAGTGGCGACAATGGACAGCGCTCGGGGGGCTCCCGCTGACCATGGACGATGATAGACTCGGGCTCGCATCCGCGGAGAGGACGCTGCTGCGTGGTAGTCCCACAGTAGCGGTCTGAGCCTTCTGCAGGGCGTATTCATGCGTCTTCCTTCCGTGTGTCCGTCCCTCCACACGGATCGGGGTCGGCCCGCTCGCGACCATGCCACTGCCACGAGCGGGTCGACCCCGTGCGCTCTGGGGGACCGATTCGACGTGGGATCCACGCGGGCCCCGGGGGGGGGGCCGCGCGCACGAAACCACGTGGCGGCGCGACGAGCGCTCAACAATCCTGAAGACAGGGGCCGGCGAGGGGACGTCGCCGTTCACCCGTGACTCGAGTCCACAACCAACAACGCGCAACAAGGAGACTGGACTAGATGAATCTTCGAATCAGGCATTCCCTCCCGATCCTCGGCTCGCTGCTCCTCGCTCTCATGGTGGCGAATTGCGGCAAGGACGACGACGACGGACCGAGTGACACCCCCTCCGCGGGCGCAGCCGGCGCCGCGGGTGCGATGACGACCGGCGGCACGACCCGCACGGGCGGGACCGGAGGACGTGCGACCGGCGGCAGCGACGCCGGCACCCCAGGCGTTGCCGGCGAACCGGCCATCGGCGGCGTTGGTGGCGAGGTGGAGGCGAGCGGTGGCATGGCCGGCGGGGTCGAGCCCGGCGGCGCACCGTCCGGCGGCAATCCTTCCGGTGGCGCCGAGCCCGGCGGCGCGCCCGCGGGCGGCACCGAGCCTGGTGGTGCTCCGACGGGCGGGACCGAGCCCGGCGGAGCTCCAACGGGCGGCGCCGAACCCGGCGGGGCTCCGTCCGGCGGCACCGAGCCCGGCGGCACAGCGGGCGACGGCGGCGCGGGCGGGACCCTCCCCACTGATTGCGGCGCCGTCGGTGAGGCCTGCTGCGAGGGTGACACCTGCACGGCTGCGCTGACCGTCTGCGGCCCCGGTGACATCTGCGCGGCCTGCGGCACGGCCGGCTCCATCTGCTGCGCGGATCACACCTGCGTGGAGTCCGGCACCACCTGCGAGGGTGGCACCTGCGTGACCTGCGGCGAAGCCGGCAGCCAATGCTGTCCCGGGCTCGGCTGCAGCGACGGCTCCTGCTGCGTTGGCGATCTCTGCATCGCCGATGGCAGCTCCTGCGGCGCCAGCCTCGGGGTCTGTACGGACGGCTCCTGCGCGAACTGCGGGGGGGACGGTGAGGATTGCTGCGATGGGAGCTGCGAGGGCGGGCTCATCTGCAACGGTTCGACCTGCGAGGCCTGCGGCGCGCTCGGTGAGGCCTGCTGTACCGGCAACGCGTGCGGGACGGGGCTCGTCTGCGACGACGGGGACTGTGTCGCTTGCGGTGACCAGGGCGAAGCCTGCTGCGACGGCGGACTCTGCGACGGGGACGGGATCGCCTGCAACGCCGCGGGCGTCTGCGTGGTCTGCGGCGATCCCGGCGAAGCTTGCTGCGACGATGGCAGCTGCGAGGCGGGTGCGACCTGCGACGGTGGCGTCTGCACCGTGTGCGGCGGCGGCGGCGAGCGATGCTGCCCAGGCGACACATGCGAGGATGGCGGCTGCTGCGTGGGTGACATGTGCATCGCCGAGCAGCAGTCGTGCGGCGCGAACCTCGGCACCTGTGACGAGGGGAGCTGCGAGGACTGCGGCGACGCGGGCCAGATCTGCTGCGAGGGCAACTGCGCGAGCGGGCTCGTCTGCGACGGCGGCGTCTGCGGGGCTTGCGGCGGCGCCGGTGAGACCTGCTGCGGCGGGGCCACTTGCGAGGAGGATCTCGTCTGTGACTTCCGCGACACCGACACCTGTGTCGTGTGCGGTGCCGCCGGCGAAGCCTGCTGCTCCGTGGACGGCGTGCAGACCTGCGATGATGGGCTGCTCTGCGATGCTTCCTCGGGCTTCCTCTGCACGGCCTGCGGCGACGCGGACGGGGCCGCCTGCTGCGAGCCGCCCGCCACGGCCTGCACGGTCGGCGTCTGCATCGAAGGCATGGTGAACGCCATTTGCCAGACCGACTGCGGGGACGTAGACGAACCCTGTTGCACCGGAGGCGGCCTCGGCTCCGGCGGGCTCTGCGCCGAGGGCCTGACCTGCCAGGGTGCAGGTGCCCAGCGCACCTGCCAGGAGTAGGATCGCTGCATCGCGCGCCGTGCTCGACCGAACCGGCGGGCACGGCGCCCTCGGCGAGAACGAGGAGGGATGACCGGGCGTCGAAGGGAACTCCATCGGCGACCTTGTCGTCTCACCGGCATCGTCCCGGTGGTGGTCGTACCGCGAACCGGGAGAGGAGGAGAGCCATGGCCAGCAGGGCCCATCTGCACGTCGTCGGGATATCGGCGTTCGTCTTCACGGTCGCAGCAATGACCAACTGTGATGGGGGCCACGGTTCCGTGGTGGGAACCGACTCGACGGCCGCCGGGACTGGCCCTGCGGAAACGCTCGGCGGAGCGGGCAACGCCGAGCTCCTGTCCGGGGGCACGAACGGGTACGCGGGAGGAGCCACCGACGACGCCGCCAATGCCGCGTCGGCTTCCGTCGGGTGCCTCGACGTGGGCGACGAATGCTCGACTCACGAGGACTGTTGCACGAGCCGCTGCGACTTCGGGCTCTGCCTCGGCATCAGCGGCCTGTGCTCGGCGATCGGAGAGGCCTGCGCCGCCTCCGCGGAGTGCTGCTCGGGGCGGTGCGAGAGTGTGGGCGGGGCGAGCCCGACCTGCGTGGCTTCCGGGTGTATCGCGTCGGGGAGCCCCTGCGCCGCCGCGGTGGACTGCTGCTCTCTCTCCTGCGTAGATGGCACCTGCTCGAGCGATGGACTCTGCGCGGTCGGCGGCGACGCATGCGCCGACGCGAGTGACTGCTGCAGCAACCACTGCGACGGCGGGATCTGTGCGGGCACTTCCTCCGAGTGCGGCGGGGTCGGCGAGACGTGCGACGACGGCGCGGATTGCTGCTCTGGCACCTGCGCGGAGCTCGGCGATGAGCAGCGATGCCTCGCCGGACTCAGCTGCCGAACCGCGGGTGAGGTCTGCACGTCGGACGCCGACTGTTGCAGCGGCGTCTGCGGTGCGAACGGCTTCTGTCCAACGATGGCCGAATGCCAGACGGCGGGTGAGCCGTGCACGGGGCACCATGAGTGCTGCACGGGTGCCTGCGCCGATCCCGGAACGGGGGTCGCCGTGTGCCAGTATGTCAGCGGCTGCCGTCCCATCGGCGAAGTCTGCGACGCGGACGCGGACTGCTGCTCGGCGCTCTGCCAGCTCGACGGCACCGCCGGCGTGATGCGCTGTACCAAGCCGACCGGCTGCATGAGGCCCGGGGAGGTCTGCTGGACTGGTCAGGCCGCGAATTGCTGTCCGCAGGGGGCGAGCGGCGGGAATCGGCTCTGCCTCCCCTCGGTGATCGGGGTCAGCCGCTGCTTCTCGGAGGGGACCCCGGACGAGTGTCTCCCCGACGGCTCGGCGTGCGCGTTCGCTGACGAGTGCTGCGGGGGGCTCTGCCTGCCGGACGCGAGCGGCGAGCTCGTGTGCGACGCCGCGTGCGTGCCGCTCTCTGGAGCCTGCACGACCAACACCGACTGTTGTGACGGCGTCTGCCTGCGCGGGACCTGCACGCCGAGCGAGAGCGACTGCATTCCCTTCGGCGCGAGCTGCACCACGGACGCCGACTGCTGCGACGGCGCTTGTGTCGGCGGGTTCTGCGGGGTCATCCTACGCTGAAGGGATTCCCGGGCAGGCGAACCGAAGCGCCCCGCGGGCGCGACGCGGGACGCCGACCCCGTCCCCCCGAGCCCGAGGAGCGGGCCGTTCGAGGCTGGGGAGCGACCGGGGGTCCTCGTCAGGGCGCGAACACCTGTGGTACGAGTCGCGGGCTTGAGCGACCGCCCCCAGTCCCTCGCGCCCCCTCCGCCGACGTTCGCTGGCCTGGTGCTCCGGCGGATCCCGGCCGTGGGTGCGCTCCGCACCTACGACTGGCACGCCGCGAAGGCCGATCTGCTTGCGGGGCTCTCCGTGGCGACCGTCGCCGTTCCGCAAGGGATGGCCTATGCCATCGCGGCGGGCGTCCCGGTCGAGTACGGCCTCTACACCGCGATCGTGAAGACCGCCGTGGCGTCCCTCTTCACCTCTGCGCGCCAGCTGATCAACGGTCCCACCAACGTCGTGGCGATCGCCCTCCTCAGCGCGCTGGCCCCCATCCCGGCCGAGCAGAAGGTTGCCAGTGCCATCGCCCTCGGTGTCCTCGCGGGCCTCATCCAGCTGGTCATCACGGCCCTGCGCCTCGGCGATCTGACGCGGTTCATCTCGCACTCGGTGGTGGTCGGATTCACCTGTGGTGCGAGCCTCCTGCTCCTGCTCGATCAGACCCGCAACCTCTTCGGGTGGGAGCGCCGCGGCAGCCCCCATGATCACTTCCTCGTGCGCACCTGGACGACCTGGTCCGATGGAGGGGCGCCCAACCAGGGTACCCTCCTCCTCGGCCTCGGCTCCATCATCACCCTCTTCGCCCTGCGGTGGGTCAAGCGCCGACTCCGGTGGAACCTGTTTCCGGACCTCCTGGTGACGGTGGTCGCCTCCGCCGCCGTGGTGGCGCTCTTCCGCTTGGACGAGGCGGGGGTCCGGGTGGTCGGCGAGATCCCGCCGGGGTTGCCCGGTTTCGCGATCCCCGCCGTCCCCATGGAACATCTGCGCGTGCTCTCGGAGGGCGCGTTTGCCATCGCCACGCTCGGCCTCCTCGAGGCGCTCGCGATGTCCAAGCAGCTCTGCAACCAGTCGGGGCAGAAGCTCGATCTGAACCAGCAATGCCTGAGCGAAGGCGTCGCCAACCTCGCCGGCAGCTTCTTCCAGTGCATCCCGGGCTCCGGGTCGCTGACCCGATCCGCCATCAACCAGCAGGCGGGCGCGGTCACGCAATGGTCGGGGGTGGTCTCGGCCGCGGGGGTGGCCATGATCATGGTGCTCTTCGCTCCCTAT
This sequence comes from Polyangiaceae bacterium, assembly GCA_016933275.1. GTDB lineage: Bacteria > Myxococcota_A > Polyangia > Polyangiales > Polyangiaceae > JAFGBI01. The sequence continues at coordinate 9,356 of JAFGBI010000256.1, forward strand.
GCCCGCTACATCCCGCACGCCGCGCTCGCCGGGATCCTGATGGTGACTGCGTTCGGGATGATCGACTGGAAGGCGCTCCGCTTCCACGTCCGCGCCACCCAGTTCGACGCTGCCATCGTGGCCGCGACCGCGATCGCGGCGGTCGGGATCTCTATCGAGTTTTGCATCCTGATCGGCGTCCTGGCCTCCTTCGTGCTCGCTGTGCCACGCGCTGGTCGGATGACCCGCACGGAGTTCGTCGTCCACGAGGACGGGATGGTCCGTGAGCGCAAGGAGGCGGAGCCTCCCGACGAGAGGATCCTGGTGTTCGGGCTGGAAGGCGAGCTCTTCTTCGGCTCGAGCCTCGCCCTCGACGAGCACCTCGACTACATGGAGGCGCGGGCGACCGAGGTGGGCGCCAAGGTGATCGTCCTCCGCGCCAAGCGCCTCCGGAACCCGGACGCGGTGGGGATGCACGAGCTCGCGCGCTGGATCCGCGACATGGGCAAGCTCGGGATCCGGGTGATCCTCTCCGGGGTGCGCGCCGACCTCGACACGGGCCTTCGCGTCGGGGGAGCGCCCGCCCTCGGCCCGGACCAGATCTTCCCGGAGCGAAAGACCCGCGGTTCGAGCACGATCGAGGCGCTCCACACCGCGTACACCTTCGTCGACGCGCACTTCCCCGCGCCCGCGGCCCATAAGTCGAGCCGACCACCCGCGGCGGAGTTCCAGGTCTAGAGCAGCAGTCAGGTTGATTGCTGCTCTAGGACCCGCGAGGGACTGCCCCGGTCCGGGGTTCGACGGCGTGCGGCGCGCGCGCCCAATCACCGGCCCGCCGCTCTGCCTGCTGAACACGGTCGTTGTCTGCGGTGCTTCCGCTGCTAGGCTGCGCGCTCCCCAGCCGACGCGGTCTTCGAGCCGGAGCGAGAGGACGTCGTGCGCAGCCTTCGCGACGGCCCTGCTCTGATTGGTGACGGCGCTGGCCGCGACCCAGAGAGCGCCAAGGAATCCGATGTCGTCGAAACAGGACCGTCCAACCGCCATCTCCGTCGAAGAAGCACTGGGGCTCGCGCGAGCAACGTCTGGCAGAGCGCTCGCTTCGCTGCTCGACCGGGCCGACCAGACGCGCGAGGCGGTGTTCGGGACAGAGGTGCGATTGTGCTCCATCGTCAACGCCAAGGCGGGCGGGTGCAGTGAGGATTGTGCCTTCTGTGCGCAATCGCGTCGCCTGGCCGGGAGCCCTCTCCAAATCCCCATCCAGCCGCTGCATTCTGCGTCACGACTCACCGAGGCGGCGAGGTGGGCCGAGAGGAACGGCGCCTTCTCGTTCTCGATCGTGACGGCGGGAAAGCAGCTCGCGCAGGGATCCGAACAACGCGAGGTGGAGAACGCCCTCACGGAACTCCAGCAAACGAGCAGGTTACGACGGTGCGCGTCCCTCGGTCTACTGGGCGAACCCACTCTGCGGCGACTCCGACAGGCGGGGTTGGAACGTTACCACTGCAACCTGGAGGCAGCACCGAGCTTCTTCTCGCGTGTCTGCACGACCCACACCTTCGAAGAGAAGCTGGCAACGCTCGAAGCGGCGAGACGGACCGGTCTCTCGTTGTGCAGTGGAGGCATCTTCGGCATGGGTGAGACGTTCGCACAACGGGTGGAGCTCGCCGATGTCCTGAGGCGGTTCGAGGTGGACGCCGTTCCAGTGAATTTCCTCGACCCGCGACCCGGAACCCCCCTCGCCGACACCGTGCCCCTCGGCCCCGAGGAGTGCCTGGCCACGATCGCCGTCGTCCGGCTCATGCTGCCAGGTGCGGAGCTCATCGTCATGGGGGGACGCGAGGTGCAGCTCCGTGACATGCAGAGTGACATCTTCCGCGCCGGCGCCACCGGCACCATCGTGGGCGACTATCTGACCACACCGGGCACCCAGGTGAACGACACGATCGCCCTGATCGAACGGCGCGGGCTGTCGGTTCGTCGGCCAGCAGCCACCGGCGGAGCGACGTAGCTCACGCCGTGGAGCCACGGTCGATGACGCTGCGAACGCCCTTGACCGCGGGCATTATGCGCATATGCTCATAATCGGCGCGCGCGGAGAGAGCGGGCACCCGGAGGCGCCTCATGACGGACCGTGGGGTCCGAGATCGGCAATGCATCGTCTGCATTTCAGGGCGTCCCCTGGCGGGGAAGACCACGGCCGCGGCGATGCTCCACGAGGATCGCGGCTGGCCCGTCGAGGAGGTGGATGCCCTCGGGGCCCGGTTGCTGGAGGCGGACTCGACGGCGGAGATCCCGGTCGAGCTCGACCGACGCCGCTTGTCCTACTCTGACGCGGCCCGAGTCGAATTTGAAGCGGCGGGACGTTTCCAGGAGCAGCTCCGCGCGCGACTCGACCCGCTCGGCGCACCCATCGTGCTGGTGGGGCTCCGGAGCGTGTCCACCCTTCGATGGCTGGACACTCAGTTCCCACGCCGCGTGTGTCTCGTCTATGTCTCGGCCGGCGTCCACGTCTGCCAGCGGCGCTTCGCGACGGCCACCCGCCTCCCGTACCGCGAATATCGGCGTTGCCTGGAATCGGCCATCGAGTGCGATCAAGAGGCACTCCACCGAATGGCCCAGCTGGTGGTCTCCAACCATGGGTCGCTCGACGCGCTCCGCGCTCGCCTCCGCGGGTTCATCGGCCCCAATGGACGCGCGCATCGGACGCGACTGGAGCCTTGCTCGGTCTGCGGGCAGATCCGGCCCGTGCATCATCGTCTGAACCCCGATCGAACCCCGATCTGTCGCAAATGCTACGAATGGCAGCTCAACGCCGAGCCCTGTTCGCAGTGCCACGAGCGGCGCCCCGTCCACTTCCGCGACAGCACGGGCAGACCCGTCTGCACCCGGTGCTACCAGCGAACGTGCAACGTTCGGATCTGCGCGAGCTGCGGCAGGGCCCGACCAGTTTGTTGCCGCAACCTCGACGGAGACCCCATCTGCAAGCACTGCCGCCGGCACGGGGCAGACATGAAGCACTCCCGAACGAAACCGCCATCCTCTCGAGGCAGGGTTGCCAAGATCGGCACGAGTGCGCGATGAGTCGAAGGCTGACCGCGCCCGGTCGCGATGACCACCCCGTGAAGAGCTCCCGCGCGAGGTGGGACCGACGCCACGGAAGGTGGTAGGAGAAAAAAAGGCTCTCATGCCCCGACCCCCCAAGCCGCGCGCCGTCGCGCACCCGCCCGCCACCGAGTACTTCAAACCCCGGGGCATCCCGATGGCCGAGCTCGAGGAGCGCGTGCTCGCGCTCGATGAGCTCGAGGCGCTGCGCCTGGTGGACCTCGAGTCGATGTCCCAGGAAGAGGCAGGGGAAGCCATGGGTATCTCCCGCGGTACCATCGGCCGCCTGCTGGAACGGGGGAGGCGCACGGTCGTCGATGCCTTGCTCCACGGACACGCGCTCCGTATCGAGGGGGGGCCCGTGGTGACGGAGCGATCGCGTCGGCGAGGTCCCTGCTGCGCGTGGAACGGGTCGCAGACACAGGAGCGGGAGTGACGGTGAAGACACTCCCGTCGCCTGGTCTTGGTCCGAGCATCCGCGAGTCACGAGCGGATCGTCGGGTCGGTAGATCGACGCCGGAAGCGCCCACGGCTCATCGGGCGGCGAGGAGGGGAAGGATGCGGGTCGCGGCCGACGCGGGGAAGGGTTTGCCTCCCCCACCACGACGACACCTGGCACGGGAACGATCCGCCGCCGTGCTCGGATTGCGGGCCTTGGACCGCACTGGCTGGGTGGGAAAGGGCATGGGGCGCTGAACCGGTCGCAGACCTCCGCGAACGCGACTCGGGAAGCGCGCCCCAGGTCGCCACCCGCAACGCGGCGTGGGTCCCGAACGACGCGGGTCTCGCGCAGGCGCTCTACTCCAGGGCCTGCGTGCGCAGCCCGGCGACGTCGTCTGCAGTGACGCCGTGCGCCGCGAGGTAGGCGTCGATCCTCCCAGCAGCGTCGATCCGAGCGAAGACCCCGCTCATCCACTCCGCCGAGGTCGAGCCGGCGGTGGTCTGGTTCTCGACGAAATCCCGTTCGACCGCGGCCACGGGCACGCCCAGCGCCAGGAGCACCAGCGCCATGGTGAGGCTGGCACGATCGCGACCGATCACGCAGTGGACCACCGCGGGTAGCGCCCCATCGCGGCCAAGTTCCGCGAACACCGCGTCGAGCTTGGGCTCCATGGCATCCAGGGTCTGGAGGTACGAGTCCGCGTTCGGCGGCAGGATCTTTGGCAAATCAGCGAGGTAGTAGCGGGTCTCGTCGCTCACGCAGGCGGCGTCCGGTGTGCCGGCCGCGTCGGCCGCGTCGCGAAGGTCGACGACCGTCGCGATCTCCAGCGCCCGTAGCCGTGCGCAATCCACCTGCGAGAGCTCCCCCGCGCGGATCAGGACGTTCGCCCGCACGCGCTGTCCGCTCTCGGTCACGATGCCCCCCAACTGGCGCGCGTTCACCACCGCCGAGCCAAGGTCGACCGGACCGCCCTCCGCCCCCGTGGGTCCACCCGTCCCGTCGTCGCCAGCGACACCAAGACCCGCCCCGCTGGTGCCCGCCGCGTTCGCCGACCGGGGCGACTCAGTGGCGCCGGAGCATCCGAAGAGGACTAGCCCGGCCGAGGTGAGCGAAGCCAACACCCAAGCGCGGAGGCTCCGCGCTCCGCCAATCCCAAACGACTCGACGCCAACGTGAGTGACCCGCCTCATGCACACCTCCACTCGCCAGCCGGACCGAGCTCGAGGACACTGCCAACGACCACTCGACGGTAGCGACCGCCCAGTCCGGCTCGAAGCGCACGCTGCGGGTGCTCGCCCGTGCAGTGGGCAGGCCCCACGAGGGCTTCATCGAGCGCGATGAGCTCGGCGAGCGTCGCGTCGATGCGAACCGAAGGCGCATTCCGGAGGTGCATGCCTCCAATGACCGCCCGCACGGCCTCGCCCGGAAAAAGCCGGCGGGCGTACCTCACGGTGTTGATCACCCCCGAGTGGGCACAACCGAGGAGGATCACCAGGCCGGACCGATGACGCACGATCAGCGCCTGGTCGTCGAGCAACGGGTCGGGTGATACCCCTTCGCGGTCGGCGAAGAATGGGCCGCCCACGTCCTCGTCGGTCAGGCGGGGGATCTCCCCCGTCGCCCACAATCCCGGCAACGGCTCGCTCGGCTCCGAGCGGCGCTCCAGTGCCGACCCCGCGAGGGCGAGTCGTGCCGAGTCGGGAAGCCCGACCTCGCGGTCGTCACCGGAGGAGCGGCTGTAGTGCGGGCCATCGAACGCCGGATGTGCAAGGACCAGCGGCACCCGCCGCTGGGCAAGAAACGGCGCGATACCACCGGTGTGGTCGTAATGACCGTGGCTCAGCACGAGCGCATCCGCCCGACCAAGATCGACCCCGAGCCTCGCCGCGTTCGGAAGGAGCGCCCCACCGACCCCGGTGTCGAACAGCACCGCCCCCTGGTCCGTGCTCACCCAGCACGCAAACCCATGTTCGGTGAGGAGGCCGGCCTCGCCCGGCGCATCGTCGACGAGGACACGGAGTGATAGTCGCTCCACCATGGACATGGCGAAAACGTCAATCGCTATAGTGCCCTGGATGCCCTTGGTCGTGCCCCGCGCAAGCCATGTCGATGCCGAAATCCGGGAGCGCACTCGCAAGCACCGCAGCGACGCAGTCTCGAACCGTCTCCCCGCCCGCCTGGCAGACGCGAACGCCAATCGCATCGAGCTTCATGATGGCGCCGCGGCCGATCCCCGCCACGACCATGACGTCGAGTCGTTGGTCGCGCAGCAGGTCAACGGGGACGCACTGCCCATGGGCGTCGTGGCCGTGGTCGTTCGACAACGTCTCCGAGGTGCCGAGATCCGTGTCTACGACGAGAAACGCTGGCGCGCCCCCGAAATGCGGGCAGATGAGGCTATCTTGCCCCCGGTCTTCCTCGATGGGGATCCCGATTCTCATACTGTCTCCTGATGCGACGACCGCTCGCGAGCGCGGCTACGAAGCATTGTGCGCATATGCTCACAATGTCAAGGGTCGGCGGAGAGTGGTCGGCGACGCCCCCGGGTTAGAACCAGGGGGCGCGCGATGGTTGGTACGGGCTCGGCCCCTTGATCCTCCTCGGTACGCGCTCATACTCGGCCCGTGGTGTGCCTTCGGCCGGTCTCCTACCCGCAAGCGACCCGCTCTCACCGAAAGACGTCCCATGCCTGACCGGGGATGGCCCCATCTCGAGCGCGAGGTCTGGATCATCGGACGGATCCGGTCTCCCTTCGTCGAAGCTCCGGGGACCCCCATCCAGCCCGCCTACGCCCGCAGCGCCGAGGGAAGGGTCGTCTTGGATCCTCATCTTGCGCCAGCCCTCGACGACATCTCGGGGTTCGAGCGGCTCTGGCTCGTCTACTTCATGGATCGTGCCGGCGGCTACCGCCCCCAGGTCGTGCCCTACCGCGACACCAGACCGCACGGTCTCTTCGCCACCCGGTCACCTACGCGACCGAACCCCATCGGGCTCTCCGTGGTCCGACTGCTCGCCCGCGAGGGGAACGTCCTCCGCATCGCTGACGTCGACGTCCTCGACGACACACCGCTCCTCGACTTGAAGCCGTACGTGCCGGAGTTTGACGCCCATCCCTCGTCACGGGCGGGCTGGTTCGACACGTCCACGATGGACCGCCGGACCGCGGACACGCGTTTTCACGTCCCTTCCCCGGCAGAGCCGAACGGCAAGCCCTGATCCCGGTCGGGATCCACGTCGGATCGAGCTCGGGCCGACCGACGGTGGCTGGCCGGCGCTTGGAGACGCCCGGATCGATGCCTCCCGCTCCTCGGCTCGGTATCAATGCCCACACGGTGGCTTGTCGCAGCGGGTCGCCCGGCCACAGCAGGGTGTTTCCCGCTCACAGTGGCGCGCCGAGCCACCACCGCCTCTGACGATGGCGCCCGTGGCCCCCGCGATCACCCGGCGAACGTCGCGACCGCAGGTTGGGCAATGGGAGAGCGCGGCCGCCGAGATGGACTGCTCGGCCTCGAATTCTCCGCATTCCTCGCAATCGTAGAGATAGGTTGGCATGGCACATCCTCACTTGTCGCAGGCAGGAGCACCGATGGGAAGTCGACACCCGAAGGGGTCCTGACGAGCCGGTCGGGATCGTCGCTCACGGCACCATCGTCGAGGTGCCGGTCGGCGCCCATGACGATGACACGGACCGCCGACGGGCCAATGGGCCTGGACATCCTGTGCTCCTGGGTCGGGCATCCCCCCAGCGCCGCTCACGGCCTGGGCCGGGTGAGCAAGGGGCGGTTCGGGCGAGGCCGTGGAGGGATCTCATAGTGTGCATTTGCACACTATGCAACCCGCGCCCGTGCGCTTGCGCCGGCAGCGGGCCAGTGCTGAACTCGCGCCGTGACCGGAGTGGCGGCGTGCTGCGGCAGGACCTGGACGCGGCTTGCTGCGTACCTGGCGCTGGCCGTGTTCGGGGGAGCGCAGATCCTGGCCGTATTCCACTTCGTCTTCGTCCGCCATGTCATCTGCTGGGAGCATGGGGCCCTCGCCCACGCGAGACACGCGGTCGATCACCAGGACACCGCGGACTCCCCACCGCCGCCGAACGGGGAGAGCCAAGCATCATCGGGTCCCACCGACCACGGCGACGAACACTGCGGGCTTCCGTTCGGGGCCACTCACCAGCTCGCCACCGACCCTGACCGGGCGTTCGTCGTCGCCGCCGATAGTGCCATCCTCGAGTCCGCGGCGCTGCCAGCCGACACCGTCGCGAGGTCCATCCCCCTGCTCGCGCTGGCTCCCAAGCAGTCGCCACCGCCGTCACCTGCCTGAGCATCTCCACCGTCCCCGCTCGCGCCAGCTCATGCACGCGGCCGCACCGCCATGGCGCAGCTCGCGCGAGTCGAGCCAACCGGTCATCGAGCCGCGTTGGCGTCGTCGCGGCCGCCGGTGGGGACCCCGAGTCATCGGCCTCGTTCCAGGTCGATGGGATGCCCTCGCTCGACAAGACCCCCTGTCCCGACTCGACCGCACGGTGTCTTGAGCGCAGGGTCGCCAACGCCCCTCCAGCTTCGTCCCCGATGGGACCCGCACGATGCCCTACATCTCTCGTGGACGCGCGCCCCTCCTCGCCGTCACGATACTCTTCCCCATCTCCACCGCCGCCGCCCAGGACCCTGCGTCGCCCGCGAGCGAGCCGGCTAATGGGACTGGACCGCCTGCGCCATCGAGCGGCTTCGCCCCCGCACGAACCGATGCTGCGTCGGGAGCGGAGAGCTTCGACGAGCTCGAGCTGATGGTCGCCACCGAGCCGGGCGCGCCCCCGTCCGGGAGCCCCCGAGACTCCGCGCCGCCACTGGTGACCGGAGGCGGCCTCGCGTCCGCGTTGAACCCGGCAATCTCGGCGATCCTCGACGTCGCCTTCGCCTACTTCTCGGAGGATGAGCCCCTCCAGGCGGGCCACCACGATCCGAAACGCACCGGGTTCAACTGGCAGGGGCTCGAGCTCTCGCTCAGCGGCAGCGTGGATCCGTATCTGCGGTTCGATGCCCACCTCGGCTTCTGCCACGAAGGGGCGGCGGTGGAGGAAGCCTACGCGACGACCCTCGCCCTTCCCGGCGGGCTACAGGCCCGCTTCGGCAAGTTTCTCACGCGCTTCGGGCGGCTCAACTCGACCCACATGCACACGTGGAACTTCGCTGATCAGCCCTTCGAGCTCAGTCGGCTCTTCGGGGGCGAGGGGGAGCGCGGACTCGGCGCCGAGGTTTCCGTGGTCCTGCCCTTGCCCTGGAGCGTGGAGCTCGTCGGGTCGGCGACGGAAGCCCACGGCGAGGGCTCGACGCGGAGCTTCCTCGACGAGGAAGAGCGGCCGATGGAGTCGTTCCTCGATCCGCTCTACACGACCGCCATCAAGCAGTTCTTCGCTCTCTCGAATGATTGGTCCCTGGTTTGGGGCCTCTCCGCGAATTTCGGCCCGAACGCGTCCAGCGACGACCATCGCACCGAGATCTACGGCACTGATCTCTACCTCAAATTCCGCCCGCTCCATCGTCCGGAACCCCGAGTGGTGAGTCTGCACTCGGAATGGTTCTATCGTCGGCGAGAGCTCCCCGGGGTCGTGCTCCGGGACTACGGGCAGTTCACCGAGGTGCTCTGGCGATTTGCACGGCGCTGGGCCACGGCGGCTCGCTACGAGCTCGGCTCGCCAGCCTTCGACGCCGAGGGTACCGTCCTGAGCGACCCGCTCGACCCGGAGTGGATGGACACGCGTCACCGAACCAGCACCAGCGTGTCGTTCTACCCGACCGAGTTCTCGCGGTTCCGCTGGCAATGGGGCAGCGACCTCCCCCACCCCCACCAGGCTATCTGGTCCACCTTCTTCACCGCCGAGGTCAGTCTCGGCGCGCATGGCGCCCACGCGTTCTAAGGAGTCATCATGTCACGCTTTCCGTCTCGATGGTCCCCACCCCGTGGACATTGCCGCCTTCCCGGAGCGCTGCGCTGGCTCCTCGCCCTCGCCGTCGCCTGGTCACTGACGGGGGCTCCCGACGCAGCCCACGCCGCGCTCCGCGTCGTGACGACGACACCCGATCTCGCCGCCATCACCCAGGCGGTCGGCGCGGGCCGCGTCGAGGTCACGGCCCTGGCGGCCGCGACCCAGGACCCGCACTTCGTCGATGCCCGCCCGAACCTCGCGCTGGCCCTGGCCAAGGCGGGACTCCTCGTCGAGGTCGGCGCCGACCTCGAGGTCGGGTGGCTACCCACGCTGCTCACCGGCTCGCGCAACGGGACCATTCAGCGGGGAGCGCGCGGTTGGATCGACGCATCCACCCTGGTCGCGCTGCTCGAGATCCCAGCGGGCAAGGTGGATCGCGCCATGGGGGACATCCATCCCCAGGGAAACCCGCATTTCCTGCTGGATCCTCGGCGCGCCGAGCGGGTCGCCGTGGGGATCGGCAAGCGGCTCGCGGAGCTCGACCCCGCAGGCCATCAGGCCTACCTCGACGCGGCCAAGCGCTTCGTAGCCGACCTTCGCACCGCCCGAACCGGTTGGGAGTCCAGGCTCGCGACCCTGCGCGGGAAGCCGATCGTCGGATACCATCGCTCGCTCGCGTACCTCGCGGATTGGCTCGGCCTCGTCGTCGTCGAGCACCTCGAGCCGAAGCCCGGGATCCCGCCGTCACCACGTCACGTGGCCGACGTCGTCAACGTTGGCAAGGCGCGTCAGGTGGGGCTCCTCGTCCAAGAGTCCTGGTATCCAACCACGACCTCGAGCGTGGCAGCGACCAACATGGGTGCGCGGCTCGTCGTGATCCCCGGCATGACAAACTTCGCGCGCGGGCAGAGCTACCACGACTTCCTGGCGACCGTCGTGGCCAGGCTCGAGACCGAACGATGACGCAGTCGCCTCCCCTCCTCCGAACCCGCGCACTCGAGATCGGTCACGGGGCGAAGGCCCTCCTCCCCCCCATCGACCTCGAGCTCGGCCCAGGGGAGTTCTGGGCGGTCATCGGCCGCAACGGCTGCGGCAAGACGACCTGGCTCCGCACGCTGCTGGGCCTCCTGCCGCCGCTCCGAGGCGCGGTGGAGCGAAGACAGGGCGTTCGCCTCGCCTACCTCCGGCAGAAGGGTAGCGTGGACGATCTATACCCCCTGGTCGCCCGCGACGTCGTCGCGATGGGCACGCTCCGAAGCGGCGCCTGCTTCGGTCGCTCCCGCCGCCGGGCGCGCAACGTGGAGCGCGCGCTCTCGCTCCTAGGGGCCGAGGACCTGGCCGAACTGCCCTTCCGCACGCTCTCCGAGGGACAGCGCCAACGCATCGTCTTCGCGCGGATCGCCGCCTCCCACCCCGAGCTGGCGCTGCTCGACGAGCCGACTTCGGCCATGGATCTCGTCGCCGAACGGGAAGCGTTCGAGCTCATCGGGCGGCTACGCCAGCAGACGCGGGTAACGGTCATCGTCGTGAGCCACTACATCGAGCTCGTCGCCGACCACGCGGATCACCTGTTGTTCCTCGATCGCGACACTCCCGTCGTCGTCGCGGGCACCCCCCAACGGGTGTTCGACCACCCCGCTTTCGTGGCCGCCTTCGGCGCGTCCCCTACACGAGGCCCCGCCTCCTGATTGCCCCGATGCCGGATCCCTCCGCCGACTTCGATGCGATCCTCACGGCACCGCCGGTCGAGGTGAGCAGCGCCCCCAGCGCCCGCGCCGGTGGACCCTTGGTCGCTTCGACCAGGCTGCCACCGTTCGCCTCTCCTGCGGAGGCCACCGTCGAGCTGGTGGCAGCGCCGACCGCCCCGAGCCTCGCAGACTTCGCGGAGAACTTCCCGCTCTATCGCGACCCCGTGCTCGCGGGCACCTTCGCCGGGCTGGTCCTCGGGCTCGCGGGGGTGTTCATCGTCCTGCGGCGGGCGGTGTTCGTGACGGCCGCCGTGAGCCAGTCCGCGGCGCTCGGCGTGGCCTGCGCCTTCTTGCTCGCGATCTACACGGACGTCGAGCTCCCGCCGGTGCTGCTAGCATTCGTCTTCGGGGGCACCGGCGCGGTCGCGCTCGCCTTCGGCACCCCGGCGAGGCTGCCTCGCGAGGGGGTCGTCGGGATCGTCTATCTCGCTTCGGGGTCCCTTGCCATCATCGTGGGCGAGCGGATCAGCCAAGAGGCCCACGACGTCGCCTCGCTCCTCTTCGGTAGCGCCGTCCTCGTGCGTCCCCTGGATCTCTGGCTGATCCTCGGCGTCGGTTCGGTGGCCACATCGGTCCTCGTCGCCCTGACCCGCCCCCTGGAGTTCTCCGGCTTCGATCCGGACGCGGCTCGGGTGCAGGGCGTCCCCGTGCGGGGGCTCGAGGCCCTCCTGTGGCTCATCGTGTCTGCCGAGGTGGCGGTGACGACGCGCGCCCTCGGGGCCCTGCCGGTCTTCGCCTTCGCGGTGCTGCCAGCGTTCGGCGCGCTACGGCTCACCGAACGCCTTCCCGCCTGTCTCGCGCTGGCTGCGCTCTTCGGGGCGGTGAGCGGAGGCGTGGGATACGTGACGGCGTTCCTGTTGGACCTGCCCGTCGGCGCCTCCCAGACGGCGGTGGCTACCGTCCTCGCGATCGGCGCGACGGTCGGTTCGCGTTGGCGCTGACTGCCACTACGAGAAACCCCACCGCACCCAAACCTCGCCTTGGCTCGCCACCTCGCCTGTTTCTGCGCTAACATGCTGCCGCGCTCACGCAGCGGTGTCCCGCCGCGCCTCCCCCCACCGGCCAAGATGCCGTGTAGACCAAGGAAACCCTGGCAGCTCCTCTTCGTCGCCGCGCTCGGGCTCGCCGCGTCCCTGACCTGGTCTACGTCTGGGACCGCCGCCGAGCCAACGGTTCACGTCGTCTACGAAGGACAACGCCTGGGTTCGATCGCCAAGCGCTACAACGTGTCGATCGATGCTTTGTGCAACGCCAACGGAATCCGCCCGACGGATCCCATCCGGCCCGGCCAGCGACTGTACATCCCAGGCAAGGACGATCCGGATGGGTCGCTGACGCAACGCATTCGCGACCGCAAGGAGAACAGCCCTCCGTCCGCCAGCGCTCCGCCGTCCCCGAGAACGGGCGCGGGCACCAAGAAGGTCGAGCATGTGGTCGGCCCCGGCCACACCCTCGGCAAGATCGCCAACCGCTATCATGTGTCCGTGGCCGCGCTCTGCCAAGCCAACGGGATCTCGGAGACGACTCCCATCCGCCCCGGGCAGGCCCTCGTCATTCCCGACCCCAACGCCCGCGTGGGAGCCCCCAAGGACGACCGTGAGTCCGCGAATCCTCCGCCCGCCGCCCCCGCCCCCGCCGAGGAACCGAAACGACCGCCGCCCGTCTCGGCAAGAGCGCCCATTGCCTCCGCTGGGTCGACCAGGCCCGTGCGGCACGTCGTCGGGGCCGGTCACACGTTGGGCAAGGTCGCCACCCGCTACCACGTGAGCATCGACGCCCTGTGCACGGCCAATGGCATCGAGCGCCGGGATCCGATTCGGCCCGGTCAGGTCTTGTGGATACCGGGACCCGGCGACACCGACGGCAGCGCGGCGGCCAGCCTCCGCAAGTCCGGCGCGCTCGACCGCTCATCCGCTGGCCGCAGCACCACCACCAAGACCAACGGCAAGCCGTCCTGGTATGCGTACCGCAAGACCCCGTGGCGGCGCGGGTTCATCACTCTCGTCGGCTACCAGGAAACCTGGAAGGGCTACGTGATCGGCCCCCAGGGCGAGGTCCTCCCCGCAGCCCACCAGGCGATCTGTCGCCTCATGGGGGCCGACGGAGACCACCCGCGGGTGGATCGGCGCCTCGTCCAGTTGCTGGTCAAGGTGAGCGATACCTTCGGGGGCCGGCCGATCCGGGTGGTGAGCGGATTCCGCTCCGAGTCCTACGCGCTAAACTCCCGCCATCGACGCAGCCAAGCGATCGATTTCTCGATCCCCGGGGTTCCGAACGAAGTGCTCCGCGACTACCTACTGTCCTTCGACCGGGTGGGCGTGGGGTACTACCCGAATTCGAGCTTCGTGCATTTCGATGTCCGGGAGACGAAGACCTACTGGGTCGATCTCTCCGGCCCCGGGGAGTCCCCCCGATACCTCCGCAGATCTTGAACCTAGAGACAATCCATGACCGATCAGCCTTCCGAATTGAAACCGATCCGCATCATCGTAGTGGGCGGCTCCGCCGCCGGGCCCAAGGCCGCCGCTCGTGCGCGCCGAATGGCCGAGCACGCCGATATCATGATCCTCCAGAGGGATCCGGATCTCTCCATGGCTTCCTGCGGTTATCCCTACTACATCGGCGGGGTCTTTGATGATCGCAACCTCCTCATCTGCACCCCGACCGGGGTGGTCCGCGACCCGGAATTCTTCCTCCGAGCCAAGGGGATCGTGGCGCGGACGGGCACGGAGGTCGTCCGCATCGATCGCGAACGACGCTCGGTGACGGCACGCGACCTCCAGTCCGGGAAGGAGGAGACGATTGGGTATGACAAGCTCATCCTCGCCACCGGCGCCCGGCCGAAGCGACCACCGATCCCCGGCCTGGATCTGGCCGGGGTCACCACGCTCCATTCGATGAGGGATGCCGACTTCTTGCGGGGAGCCGGCGACGGGGCGCACGCCAAGAAGGCCGTGATCGTCGGGGGTGGACTGATCGGCATCGAAGCCTGCGAAGCCCTGCGCCTCTCCGACATGGAGGTCACGATCGTCGAGGCGTCACCCCAGCTCCTCCCGTTCCTCGACTGGCAGCTGGCGAGGCTCGTCGAGACCCATGTGCGGAGCAACGGAGCGCGAGTCATCACGGACAAGGGAGTCGCTGCCTTCATCGGCGAGGACGGCAAGCTCGTCGGCATGAGGCTCACCGACGGAACCGAGCTCGACTGCGGACTCGCCGTCGTCGCCGTCGGCGTGACGCCAAACGCGGATCTCGCCGCCGGCGCCGGACTCCGACTCGGTCCAACGGGTGGCATCGTCGTCGACGAGCACATGCAAACCTCTGACCCGAACATCTACGCTGCCGGTGACTGCATCGAGTGCCGGCACCTGCTGACCGGAGCGCCGGTCCACGCGCCGTTCGGGGATCTCGCGAACCTGCAGGGCCGCGTCGCCGGCGAGAACGTGACGAACGGCAACTCCGCGCGGTTCCCCGGCACCCAGCAGACCGGGATCTGCAAGGTCTTCGACTACGCCGCCGGCTCGTCGGGTCTCTCGCTGGAGGCAGCGCGTGCCGCCGGCTTCCCACAGGCAATGTCGGCCATCAACGCGGGCCCGGACAAGCCCGGTTTCATGAACGGACAGCTCATCGTCACCAAGGTCGTCGCCGACGGCAACACCGGCCGAATCCTCGGTGCGCAATGCGTGGGCCCGGGTGACGTCAGCAAGCAGCTGGCGATCTGGGCGATGGCGATCCGCGGCGGCCTGACGGTAACCGACATGGCCAACGCCGATCTGCCCTACGCGCCGCCGTTCTCGCTCGCCATCGATCAGAGCATCGCCACCGCGCACGTCCTGGAGAACAAGCTCGCCGGTCGGTTGATCGGGATCGAAGCCAGCGAGGTCGTACGCAAGATCGACGCTGGAGAGCGCCCGTTCCTCCTCGACGTGCGAGGACCGGATGAGTTCGAGGCGGTGCGGCTCGGGATCGGCGAGCACTTGATCCCGCTCGGCGCCCTGCGCCGCCGCCTCGCCGAACTGCCAGAGGACAAGGGGCGTGAGATCATCTGTTACTGCAAGATCTCGCTGCGGGGCTACGAGGCGGCGCGGGCCCTCGTCGGCCACGGGTGGACCAACGTGAAGGTCATGGAGGGTGGGATCAGCGCCTGGCCCTTCCGGCGCGAGAAGTGAGCGCGGCTCGCTCGCCTGAACCTGGATTTCGCGCCTCCGAGAGCAGCAATCAGTATGCCGAGTTGGTCGCCAGCGGTCATTCTTTCCGGTATGTGTTGTCTACTTGATCGGCACCAGAACGAAATCGTTGGCGTGATCTCCTGCTGGGATCGCGTCATCGTGCACGGCACGCTGCCGGGCTTCGGGCACAGCGCCGGGATGACCTCGTACCTAACGCTGCCGAGACGGATGCCGCTGCTCCGGCCCGTCGTCGGTCACCCGAGATCGTGAGCCCGCGGGACCACCACTGCCCCCGACGACCCGCCGTCAGCCACGGCGAACCGGCGCCTCGTGGGTCGGGCTACGGTCGCCTTCCGTCGTCGGCGTACTCGGCGAGCTTGCGGTAGAGTGTGTTGCGATTGATCCCGAGCTTCTGCGCCGCCAGCGTCTTGTTCCCGCCAACCACCTCCAGCACGCGCAGAACGTACCGTCTCTCCACCTCGTCGAGCGGGACGAGTTCGCTTGGGTCGTCACCGGCGACGACCAGGTGACGGGCTTCGTAGGTGCGAATGCTGGGCGGTAGGTCGTCGACCGTGAGCTGGTCGAACTGCGTGAGCGCCACCGCGCGCTCCATCGCGTTGCGGAGCTCGCGGACGTTGCCTGGCCAAGGGTACTCGAGCAGTCGCGCGGCGGCCGCCGGCGAGATCCCCACGATCGGGCGGCCCGCCTGCCCCGCGAAATGCGCGACAAAGTATTGCGCCAACAGCAATACGTCCCCTCCTCGCGAGCGCAGCGAGGGCAGCGGCACCTCCACCACGTTCAGTCGGTAGAAGAGATCCTCCCGGAAAGCTCCCTGCGCAACCGCGTCACCGAGGTCGCGATGGGTAGCGGCGATGATCCTCAGATCGACGGGGATCTCCGTCGATCTGCCGAGCGGGCGGACGGTTCGCTGTTCGAGCACCCTGAGGAGCTTCGGCTGGAGGCCGACAGGCATATCCGCGACTTCGTCCAGGAAGAGCGTGCCCCCCTTGGCCTCGACGAGGAGCCCCACGCGCGACGTGCGAGCATCCGTGAACGCGCCGCGGGAATGCCCGAAGAGCTCCGCCTCGAGGAGCGCCTCGGGCAGGGCGGCGCAGTTGACGGCCACGAACGAACCGTTTCGCCGCCGTCCGCGGTCGTGCAGCAAGCGGGCGACGATCTCCTTCCCGGTTCCCGTCTCGCCAGTCACGAGGACCGTCGCGTCGGTTGCCACCACGCGCGCGAGGACCGAGCGAAGCTCCGCCATCGCGGGACTCTCCCCGATGAGATCCTCTCCCCAGCCCCCCTGACCCACGGCAGCGCGGAGGCGCCGGACCTCGCTCCGAAGCTCTCGGTGCCGCAGCGCTCGCTCGAGCGCGAAGACAAGCGCCTCGATATCGATCGGCTTGGTGACGAAATCGAACGCGCCGGCCCGGATCGCCCGAATCGCGGCGTCCATGGTCCCGAAGGCGGTCACGACGACCACGGGCAAATCGGGAACGGTCTCGGTGAGGCGATCCGTGAGCGCCAGGCCATTCATCCCCGGCATGTTGAGGTCGGTGAGCACGACATCGACCTCGTTCGCCAGCCCGAGCGCCGCCTCGGCCGACGCCGCGGTGACGACCGCGAAGCCGGCGTCCGTCAACTCGAGGTCGACGAGGTTCCGCGTTCCGGCGTCGTCGTCGACGAAGAGGACAGTCCTGCCCATGATGGCTCGACTGGGAGGTAGACCGAGAAGGTGCTCCCCTTGCCTACCTCGGACCGCACCGCGATGGAACCCCCGTGCTCGTTCACGATGTCTCGCGCGATGCTGAGGCCAAGACCCGTGCCCTCACCGGAGGGTTTGGTCGTGAAGAACGGATCGAAGATGCGAGGCAGGACGGATTCCGGAATCCCGACTCCGGTGTCCTCGACGTGAACGACCGTACACGACACCTTCTCCCGTGCCGAACCTGGCATCGACACGGTAGCCTCCGACCCGACTCGCACGCTGACAGTGGCCCCCTCCGAGCTGGCATGCACCGCGTTCAGCACGAGGTTGATGAGGACCTGCTGCAGCTGATCGACATCCACGCGCACCGGAGGCACGCTGTCGATCGTCGTGGTCAGCCGCACCTGCTTGCCCGCGGCGATCGGCGTCAACAGGTCGTTCGTCGCGGTCACGAGGTCAGCGAGGCTGGCTGGCGTGCGCTGCGCCGGCCGGCGGCGTGTGTAGTCGAGCAGCTTGCGCACGAGCTCCGTCATGCGCTCGCTCTGGGCAGCGATCGCGGTCACGCTGTCCATCACTTGCTCGGGCGATCTCCCTCCTCGCAGTACCCGCTGTGCGTGCCCCCGGATCAGATTCAGCGGCGTCCCGAGCTCGTGCGCGAGCGCAGCCGCCATCTGACCCGCATGCGTGAGCCGATCGGCGTGGCGCAACTGCTCGAGCATCGCGATCTGCGCCTCGACCACCTTCACCTCCCGTCGTCGCGCCTCGGTCAGATCCTCCGCCATCCGCTCGATCGCCGTCGCGAGCTCGCCGAGCTCGTCCCGTTGCTTCAGCGCAAGCGCCCCACGTTCGGCGCCGCCAGCGCCAATCTCCCTGGCCCGCGCGATGAGTCGACTCACGGGGCGGCCGACGTAGTGGGCGCCGAGGGCAGCCACGAGCAGGCCGCACACAACCGCGACGGCGACGATGGCGATGAGCGTGTCGTAGGCGGTCGCTCGTAGGTATGCGGCCTTGGGCGCGGTCGACTCGGCGAGCTCCAGCGCACCGTTGGTCGGAGGGGGGGGGACCAACCGGGCATAGGTGACCAGCCGGGGTGGCTCCGCGGAGGCGCCGGTCCGTTCCTCGTACAGCTGGAGGATGCCCTGGTCCGCGAGGGCGGCGAGCCGGCTCGGAGCAACGATGGGGCGGGATTCGGGCAGCGGCGAGTCGGTGAGCGACACCCAGCGAATGGTGATATGGGCACGGGCTGCGTCGATCCTCCGCACCATCCTCATCGCAGCCGCTTCCCCCTGGTTGTGCCATTGCGCACCAATGACGGGAGCGACGGTGGTGGCGAGCACCCGGTGGTCGCCACGCATGTCGACGTCAAACAGCTCGCGCTCCCGGGAGAGTCGGGTGATCGCGAACACGGCGAGAACGAGCCACACGCCGAGGACCAGCGCGAGTCCGAGCTTTCGGGCCAGCCTCATCGGTCGAAGCTCCTCCTCCGTCGAAGACGCCAAGCGTCCTTGGACGCCCCCGGCGCGAATGGCACGTTCCTGGTCCGACGGAGCCGAAACCATCGAAGCGGGTACGCCGCGGGCGACCGTCGGCGGTCAACCGCTGGCGAAGAACGCCAGGCCTCGAGCCTGCCAGTAGCTGGCGACCGACCGCTGAGTGCCCCCAACCAACGGCGGATCCCCGCCACTATCGGGGATGACCTCGACCGCAAGGGAGCGGCATCCCCAGGGCGGAGCTCGGGAACGAACGTTGGGGAGAACGCCGACGGTTGGGGGGCGGAGGTGCACAAGCCGAGGGTCACCTCTGCTGGAGGATTCGCCGAATCATGCCCCGTAGAACCGCCGCGTCGAGCGGCTTCTCGAGCACAGCGTATGCGCCAAGCTCGAGGATCCGCCAACGATCCGGCTCCAGACCGGGTTCGGTCATCGCGACGAACGGGCAGCTGCCCTGCATCGCGACGAGTATCTCGCACCCATCGGGCGGGACGTCGGTATCCGGTCCGAGCATTGCCACGACGACGTCTGGTCGGGGCCCCAAGAACCCTGGCGTGGTCGAGGCGACGAGGTAGGCAGCGAGGTCGGAAATGGACGCCAGGAAGACCACGTCGTGTCCGTCCTCCTCGAGCCATCCGAGCAGGGATACCCGAACGTCCGGATCGGGGTCCGCCACCACGATGCTCGCCGGTCGGGTGGCGTCCCGCGTTCCGGAAGCGTGATGAACGTCGAAGAGCACCTGGGAACGCAGAGCAATTCCCGTGCCGTGCCTGCCGCCCGCGACCCGCCCGGACGATCGGGCCTGGCGGCTCGGCCGCGTTCGTTGGTGCGACGGTCGTTCGATCTTGGTGCGGCAATGTTCCTCCCACCTCGCGTGGACGCTCCGCTCAACGGATTGCTTGGCCGCCGGTTGGGCCCCCGCTCCTGCCGGCGAGGTACCCCTGGGTGATCCGTGGCCCCGCCGGCCGTGCGCTGGCGCCACCAGGACCGAACGCGTCGACGATCTCGGCGAGCTCCGCCTCCGCCAGGGAAGCGCGCGGTTCCTGAATGGTCCCGGGCGCCGCCATCGACTCGAGGTGCAGGGTCTGCGTGGGAAACGCGAAAGAGATGCCGAGCCGCTGCGCCAAACGCAGGATCTCCAGGAAGACGTGGTGTCGTTCGCGGAGCTCCTCGGACCAGGAGCCCACCGCGAAGAAGATATAGACCATCACGTCGAGCGAGTGAGCGCCGAACCCCGACATGTGGATCTCGTAGTAATCCTTCCGGGTGTAAGCGTTCGCCTGCACGATGGCGCGGATCCCTTCCACGAAGGCCTGCATCTGTTCGGGCGTCGTGTCGTAGGTGAGGCCCAGGGTCACGAAGGTGCGGCGGTACTTCCGGGCCCCGAAGTTGTCGATGCTGGCCTCGGTGAACTTCGCGTTCGGGATCGTCACCAGGGAGTTGTAGAAGGTACGGATCCGGGTCGACCGGAACCCGACCTCCTCGACGATCCCTTCGCAGCCGGCCACCACGACCCAGTCCCCGATCTGGAACGGTCGATCGACGAAGATCATGATGCTCCCGAAGAAGTTGGCGATCGTGTCCTTCGCCGCGAGGGCGACCGCCACGCCGCCGATGCCGAGGCCGGCGAGCAGCGAGGCGATGTTCACGTCCAGGTTCTGCAGGATGAACAGTACGCCCGCGATGACGGTGATCACCTTGAGCGATTTGCGGACCAGCGGTACGAGCTGGTCATCGAGCTTGCTATCGGTCTTGGACGCTTGCATCGCCATGCGCTCCGCAAGCACCTCCACCAGCCGGTAGGCGGCCCAAACCACGGATACCACGAGGAGCACGCGGATCGCGACCGCGACCGCGGCCGCGGCGCCGGTCGGGAGACCGAGACCGGGGTAAGCCAATCGGAGGAGCAGGGCCATCACCAGGGTGGCGCCCGGAGACGCGAAGACGTCCACCAGCTTGGTGGCCCATGCCTGCCCAGCACGATCGGCGAGCCAGCGCACCCGGTTGGTGACGACGACCTGGATGATCTTCCGCACGACGGTGGCCGCGAGCAGGATCATCAGCAGCGCGAGGTACTGCCAGTACTCGACCCCTAGCACGGTGCCGCGAAGCCACGGCGGGAGGACCTCGACCCAGGTGGGCGCGGATGCTTCACCCGCTGGGATGCCGCTGGAAAGCAAGCTCGAGATTGCCGCGCCCATCGCGCCGATGATGATGTCGTGCATGAAGACTCCTCGATGACCCGATCTCGCAGGCCACGGTCGGGCATACCAGCCCTGCGAAGCCGCCGCAGCCTCGGCGCCGAAGGCGAGCCGTTCGCCTTGCCGCGATCCCCCGGGCGCGGGGCACCAGCGGGCGAGCTGGTCGGTTCACCGGGGACGTCTCTTGCGCGGGGGACGCGCCGTGTCGCCGGAGCGAGCGGAGCGTCGACCCTTCGTCGCGCGCTTGGCGGGCCGAGGTGCCGGCTTCCCGAAGACGAATGCCTGACAGAGGACGCCGTGATCCAGAAACCAGACCGCCGGTGACCCTCGACGCGAGTTCTGGCCGATGTAGCGGACCTGGTGCCCAGCGACGCTGTCCCCCACCCGACAGAGCTTGCCGTGCGGCTCGCCCTTGGCCTGAACGATGGCGCTGGACCAGCGGGGGTCTCGGGCCACAGCCGTGCTCGCCACGGCGAGGTCCTCGCAGACGGGGGCCACCAGGGGATGAACCGGGGGGGCCACCGAGGCGACCGGCGACGCCACTCCGGCGAGCGGACCGGTCCTGGAATCGAAGGGGTTCCGCCGCAGGATCACCTCCGCGAGCGGCTCCTTCGTGGTCGTGGGCGCCGTGGTCGCCGGGCTCGCCGACAGCGTCGCCGGGGCTGGGCCCGGATCATCCAGGAGCGCAGACTCGATCAGCGCCGTCATCGCGCGACCGTGCAGCAATGCGCAGGTGAGCACGGCCCCCGCCACCAGGACGGCCGGCAGCGTTCGCGGCCAGCTCCTCAAGCCCAGACCACCGGGCATGCCGACCTGGCCGTGCGCTCGGCCATCGAGCCCCCTCGCGGGCACGCGCCAACGCCGTTGGGCGGAACCAACAGGTGCGCAATGGGAGAATCGCTGACGTTCTTGCGCACCCGTTGGCCCCAAGTCCTCGTTGGTCGGCTCGGCCGAGCGCTCTCGGCCGTCAACGCGCAAGCTCCACGTTGACCCTCCGATCCCGAGACCAGCCAGGCTCGTCCGTCCCCTTGGCGTCATACTCTCCACGGGTACTCGTCTGGATCTGATCTCTTGATAGATCGCGAACCTTGAGTGCCTCGGCCACCGATTCGGCACGCCGGTTCCCCAGGACCAGGTTGTACTCGTCCGACCCGCGGGGGTCGGTTCGCCCGACGAGGATCACGCTCTGCCCAGCGAGCGGGCCATCGCGAAAGCATTCGGCGATCTTGTGGAGCGCCGCGTCCTCGGAGGCGCGGAGGCGCGCCGAGTTGTAGGGGAAGAATGCCTCGGTTTCGGCGAGTCCGCAGGCGTCTCTGATCTCGGGCGCCACCGCCACCGCGGTGGCGGGTCCCTCGGAGGCCCCGGCGGCTGGTACCTCGACCATGCCTCCCTTGGCGGTCGCCGCAGAATCAGGATCACCACGCTGGCGCGAACAGGCCGAGGTGCCAAGAACGAGGAGGATCGACAGGGTGAGGAGGGGAGAAATCGGGCGCATCGGTCGAACTCCTTTTCTGGTCTTCCGCCGCGAGGTACGCGAGCCGCCAGCGGTGGACCAGACACACAGCAAGACGCGTGCCCATGTGGGTGCCCTGCCCACGCGGCGATCCGGGTGCGCATGCGGCAGGGAGCCGTTCGTTTTCGCGACACCTGCCTCAAGAAGGGGCGACACTCGCTCGACTGAAGCATCGCCGCGTGCGATGCGGCCGCGCTTGGAGAACCCCATCAATCCGTCGCGCCACCAGCGGACGGGATCGTCTGCCGGCGGCCCGCGACGATCTCGTAGTAGGCTGCGGTGACCTCGTGTTCGGTGACCAGCCAGCGCGCTTGCCCGCGCGCGTCGAGCACGGGCAAGGCGTTCGACCTTGCCTCCATCATGCTGGCCAGGACGAACGAGAGCGGATCGGCTTCCCGGACCGCCCCGACGGGGTTCGCGAGATCCGCTGCCACGACGACGAATTCGAGGGTCGGATCGAGCATGCCCTCGTCCAGATCGCGGCGCTCGATCACGCCCCGCACCCGTCCAGAGGCGTCGACGACCACGACCGCGTCAACCATGCTGCGACCGAGAGCCGCTCGAATCTCGGTCGGCCGCGCGTTCGCGCTGATGACGACGGCCGGGCGGTCCTCCACCACGATGTCCCGCGCGGCGAGCGTGTCCAGCAGGCTCGACTCGCCCGCGGCCGCGGCGCGCGAGACGCGCTGCGCTGGGTACAGCCAGACCCCGCGTAGCGCAAGGTAGGTCAGCCCGACGCTCAGCATCAACGGGACGAGCAGGTCGTAGCTCCCGGCCATCTCACAGACCATGACGACGGCAGAAATCGGCGTGTGAGCGAGCCCGCCGTAGAACGCCCCCATCCCCACGAGCGCGAAGGCCCCCGGCTCGGGCGCGCCAGGGAGCACGAGTCCGACGGCGTGACCGAAGGCCCCCCCGAGGAGTCCGCCGATGGCGATCGACGGGGCGAAATCGCCTGCGCTGCCCCCGGACTCCAGCGTGAGGGCGGTGGCGAGCATCTTCACCACGGCGAGTCCACCGAGCAGCAGCACTGCGCGCCACCCAGGCGGCATCCAAGCGGGTGACCGGATAGCGGCCTGCGCCGCGCCGTAGCCGGAACCGAGGATGCCTATCCCCTGGTCGATGCGGCCGAGGCTCGGGTTGACGAACGCGATCCAGCAGAGGGCCACGACGCCGAGACCGAGACCGCCGACGGCAGGACGTGTCCAGCGTGGAAGCCGCATGGTCTCGATCAGTCCCCGCACCAGGTGGAGCTGGGCGAGGAAGAGGTGCCCGCCGACCGCGATCACGAGCGCCAGCGGCACGTAGAGCCATAGCGCACGCGGCTCGAATGGATAGGCCGCCGCGACGCCGAACACGTGAGCTCCCGACGGGAACACGAGCCGGAACACGGAGAACGCCGTGACGCTGGAGAGGATCGCGGGCACCAGCGATTCCGCCTCGAAATCGTCGCGGTAGAGGACGTCAGCAGCGAGCAGCCCGGCGCCGAGCGGCGTGCCGAACACGGCGGCCAGGCCACCGGCAGTGCCCGCCACCAGCAGCACGCGCCGCTCTCGATCGCTGAGACGCAGCGCGCGACCGATCAGATTGCCGACAGCGGCGCCGATCAGCATGGTGGGCCCCTCACGGCCGCCCGAACCGCCAGTACCGATCGTGCTCACGGTGGCCGCGACCTTGAGGCCCATCACGCGCCGTCGGAGGTTCCGTCCCTGATGGAACGCGGAGACGTAGGCATTGCCGCCGCCCCCGAGGATTTCTGGGGCCAGGAAATGGCCGAGCAATCCCGTCACCAGCCCCCCAAGCGCCGGCACCAAGACGACCAGCCAAGGTACCAGCAGGCGCGGTGAGCCGGCGCCGAACATGTTCACCTCACCCTGGGCCTGGAGCGGCACATAGCCGGCTATCTCGTGGAGGAACACCCGCTCGACCAGGTGTAGGCCCGTGACGAACCCGCAAGCGACGAGCCCCACTGCCGTCCCGACCGCGAGGCTCAACAGGAGGGTGCGGCCCGCGTTGCGCAGCTCGAGGTCTCGAAGCGGAGCCGCCAGCGACCGCAGGACCGTGAGCGGTAGCTCTCGAACCAGCCGCTCGTCGGGCCGGGCAAGGATGGGCGGCGAGTTCCGGAGCGGGTCCCGCGGACGATCAGGCATGGCGACCAGCGCAAGGGCGCGTTCGAATCGGCGGCGAATCTCCCCCTCGCACCGCCCACTGTCAACCGGCCGAGCCGAGATGATGGCGGAAGACACGAGGCCCTGGATCGGATCCGGGCTGCCGTCGCACGAAGTCCATTCCCTGCGCCGTGAATTGCTCGAGGGCGTGCCAGAAGGGATGGTCGTCTTCGGCCCGGAGCACCGAGGCCAACGCCCCCATTGGGGCTTCCATCACCTGAGCGAGGACCGGGGCGCAGGCGTCGTCCCTGAAGTCGAAGTGGTACTACGCGACACGCTCGCTGACGCCAGACGGCTCGGTGATAGGATTGTACGAGGCCTGCTCGTCGCCACGGGCGGCGGACTCACGCCGGCTCCATCCCCCGCCCTCCGGTGAGGGGAATCGCACCAGGTTCGTCGACCCGGACTCCCATGTCGGCGCCGGTCTCGCCGGCTGCCTCGTCCGTGGGGCCCTGACCCTCCTCTGACCGTGTCTGTGGTCGAGGCAGCGCCTCGAGGAAGAGCGCGGCCAGCGGCGGTACGGTGAGACGAAGCGAGACGGGACGACCGTGCCAAGGCACGGGGACGGCGTCGACAGCGCCGAAATTGCCGACCCCGCTACCGCCAAACTCGCGGGCGTCCGTGTTCAAGATCTCCCGCCAGGTCCCCAGGCGATCGACGCCGACCTGGTAGGCTTCGCGCACGATGGGGGTGAAGTCTAGCACCACGAGGACACAGCTGTCGCCTCGCCCGCGCCGGAGGAAGGTGAGCATGCTCGCCTCGGAGTCGTTGGCGTCGATCCACTCGAAACCCGCCGGATCGGTGTCGAGCTCCGAGAGCGCGGGCTGCTCACGGTAGACGCGATTGAGCTGCGTGATGGCCTTCATCACGCCCTGGTGCGGAGGCTCCTCGAGGAGGTGCCACTCGAGGCTCGCGTCGTGGTTCCACTCTGCCCGCTGGCCGAACTCCGCGCCCATGAAGAGCAGCTTCTCTACTGTGAGCGCGTACATGGACGCGTAGAGCAGGCGGAGGTTGGCGAGCTTCCGCCACTCGTCGCCCGCCATCTTCCCGAGCAGAGAGCCCTTGCCCTGAGCCACCTCGTCGTGTGAGAGTGGCAAGACGAAATCCTCGTTGAGGGCATAGAGCCCGCGGAACGTGAGCGCGTGGTGGTGGTACTTCCGGTGGATGGGATCGTGGCAGAAGTATCCGAGCGCATCGTGCATCCAGCCCATGTCCCACTTGAAGCCAAAGCCGAGCCCACCCAGGTAGTTCGGGCGGGAGACCATCGGCCAGGCTGTGCTCGCCGCGCACGTGGCGCCGAACGCGAAACACGTGCACGGGCAATTCGGTAGGATCGAGGCGGACATAGTCGCGCGCGACCCGCCACTGGTGGCGCACGTCACGGAGCAGATTGTGAACCTGAAACTCGCGGTTCGGATCGATGCCCAGGGCGTCGAGATCCAGGGTGATCCAGCCCTGCTGCGGGTTGTAGTAGTCGAGGTTGGCGACCACGATGACGACGTCCATGGCGTCCTCGGTCCGCTTGCTGAAGCCGAAGAGCAGCTCGTTGTCCACGGCATGAAACGCGAGGTGCGCGTTGGCCTGCAGCGCCGGGTTCGCCCGGCGGATGCGGTTGAGCCGAGCG
Source organism: Polyangiaceae bacterium (assembly GCA_016933275.1). Classification (GTDB taxonomy): domain Bacteria; phylum Myxococcota_A; class Polyangia; order Polyangiales; family Polyangiaceae; genus JAFGBI01. Next base: position 35,417 of record JAFGBI010000256.1, read on the forward strand.
ATGAGCCAGCGCAGGCTATCGGGTCTCTCGAGGTCCCAGTGCCGGAGCTGGTACTTCTCGTTGTCGGCGAACTCCCCCGACCCAGACCGCGCCTGGTGCTCCATCAGCTCGAAGGCGGGACCGTAGATGCCGCAATTGCTCGAGAGCGTCGCGGCCAAGGTGGCGCGGACCACGAACGCGGGGCACCCACCGTGCTTTGGGCGGTCAGGAAGAAGAAGCAACCCCTCCCACCGAGAGCCGAGCGAGGTTTCTGTCCGATCCTCGCCCCGACCGGGGCGGGACGACGCCACGCCGATCGCGCTCCTTCCCCGCGAGGTCGGCGGCAGCGAGTCCAGCCACGCCCCGTCGTTGAGCGGCCCTCCGTGGAGTGATATGAGTCCTAACCGCGAGGCGAGTATGCTCCCTACCCTCCCCGGGCTTCCCTATCCGCTAGGGGCCACGCCCGATCCTTCGGGCACCAATTTCAGCCTCTGTTCGGAGGATGCGACCGCTGTCGAGCTCTGCCTCTTCGACGCCGAGGATCGGGAGGTCCGGATCGAAATCCACGATCGGACCGCGTTCATCTGGCACGTCTACGTTCCCGGAATCGCCCCCGGGGCAAGGTACGGCTACCGGGTACATGGCCCCTACGAGCCGAGCCGCGGACTCCGCTTCAACCCGAAGGTCGTACTGCTCGACCCGTATGCGAGGGCCACGAACGGGCTGGAGCGGTGGCAGCGCGGGTGCTTCGGCTACGACGTCGCCGATACGCAGGCGGATCTCGTGCGAGGCAATACCGAGCAGCTCGGCGTGCGGCGCGGCGTCGTCGCGGATGATGGGTTCGACTGGGAAAACGACGGGCCGCCCAGGATTCCGCTGAGCCAGACCGTGATCTACGAGACCCACGTGCGCGGGCTCACGATGCTCCACCCCGCGGTCCCTCCGGCACTGAGGGGCACGTATTCGGGCGGCGCCCACCCCGCGGTCCTTCGTCACCTCCAGGACTTGGGCGTGACGGCGATCGAGCTCATGCCCGTCCATGCGTTCGTGGACGAGAAGCACCTCGTTGACCGCAACCTACGGAACGACTGGGGCTACAGCACCATCGGCTTCTTCGCGCCCGACTCCCGCTATCGAAGCGGCACCGAGGTCGGCGACGAGGTGCGCGAGTTCAAGCAGATGGTCAAGGCGCTCCACCGTGCCGGCATCGAGGTGATCCTCGACGTGGTGTACAACCACACCGCCGAAGGAAACCACCTCGGGCCGACGCTCAGCTTGCGCGGCATCGACAACCGCGTCTACTATCGTTTGGTTGCTCAGCAGCCCCGCTACTACTTCGACTACACCGGTACAAGAAACACCCTGAACGTCTGGCATCCGCAGGTGCTGTCCCTGATCATGGACTCGCTCCGGTACTGGCACCGCACTGGAGCGCGGTGAGTTCGGGGTCAGGTGGGAGGAAGGCGCCTTGCGGCTCACCTACTATGAGCACCGCCTACCGCTCGGACCACGAACGCTGGCGCCGATCCTGGGGGCTACCTGCGAGGGGTCCGGCCTGACGGCGGACGATCCCGACCGCCAGAAGCTCGAAAGCATCCTCTCCGCCATGCGAAACCTCCCCGAACGCCACGAGCGCACCGCCGATCTTCGGCGCGAGCGCCGGCGCGAAAAGGAGGTGATCAAGCGCCGACTGCGCGGGCTGGTAGCGACCTCTCGGCCCCTCGCGGAAGGCCTCGAACAGACTCTGCGGCGGTTGAACGGCGACCCGAGCGACCCGTCGACGTTCGACGCCCTCGATGCGCTGCTCGCGGCCCAGAGCTATCGCCTGGCGTCGTGGCGGGTGGCGGCCGAGGAGATCAACTACCGGCGATTCTTCGGTATCAACGAGCTTGCCGCCATTCGGATGGAATCGACCGAGGTCTTCGAGACGGCCCACGCGTTGCTCTTCAGGCTTCTCGAGGACGGCGTCATCAACGCGCTTCGGCTCGACCCCACGGACGGGCTCTACGATCCCCTCGCCTATTTCGAAGCACTCCAGGCGCGCTTCCGTCGCCCTTCCCGGCGCTCCAACGGGAGCCCCAACGACCTGGCCCGGCCCCTACCCATCCTGGTCGAGAAGATCCTCGAGCCAGGGGAGCAATTGCCCGGGGACTGGCCGGTCGACGGGACGACAGGCTACGATTTTGCCGCCGCGGCTATCGGCTTGCTGGTGGACACCAGCGCCGAGCGATCCCTGACCGCCGTCTACGAGCGATTCACCGGCGACCACGTCTCGTACGCGGGGCATGTCTATCAGAGCAAGCTTCAGATCCTGCGCTACAGCCTGGCGAGCCAGGTCAACATGCTCGCCCGTTCGCTCGAGCGGATCGCCTCCCTGAACCGACATTTCCGCGACTTCACGCTGATCAGCCTCACCAGCGCGTTGCAGGAGGTGTTGGCCGCGTTCCTTGTCTACCGGACCTATCTGCGGGAAAGGCAAGCCGTCACCAACAAAGACGAGCGGCGCGTGTGCGAGGCGATCGGGTTGGCGCAGCGGCGAAACCCCGCGACAAGTCAGAGTGTCTTCGACTTCCTCGTACCTCCCCCGATCTCTTCCTCCGGGGGGACTGCGAGGCGCTCGACGGCGGGCGGCACGTGGTGGCCTTCACCCGCGCGTTCGGCGAAGAGCGCCTCCTGTGCTGCATCGCGCGGCGCTCCTACCTCAAGACCCGCAGCCGGCACGACTTCGCCGTCGGGCCTGTCTGGGGAGAGGACGGTCTGCACGTCACCCACGGCGGGACCTACCATATGCTGACCGGACGAACCCTCAGGGCGGGCAAGGAGACGCGACTGGCCGAACTGTTCGCCGATCTCCCCGTGGCGCTGCTCATGAGACAAGGGGGGGCTCGGTGAGGAGCCGCGACCCGACAGGTGGGCTTCTCGGGCCGCGGGTCGTGCCAGGAGGCACCCGGTTCGGTGCCTACTCCACCACCGCGAAGCGGTGTGAGGTCCGCCTCTACGATGCTTTGGGGGTCGTGCAGGGCACCCATCCGATGAAGAGTCAGGGCTCGGGATTCTTCCTCCGCGAGCTCGAGGGCGTGCGGGGGGGACAACGATACCAGTTCGTCCTCGACGGGCGCGAGGTGCCCGACCCCTACGCCCGCTTCCTGCCGGACGGCGTCGACGGTCCGGCGATGGTCGTATCGTCAACGTATGCCTGGCAGACGTCGGGCGGCCCCTCGCGGCCGCTCGCCGAGCAGGTGGTCTACGAGCTGCACGTCGGGACCTTCACCGCGGAGGGGACCTACGCGGCGGCGCGCGCCAGGCTCCCAGATCTGGCGGCGCTCGGGATCACGACCCTCGAGCTGATGCCGGTCTCCACGTTCGCCGGGGAGCGCGGTTGGGGATACGATGGCGTGGCTCACTTCGCGCCCTTCGCCCCCTACGGGCACCCGGACGAGCTTCGCCGCTTCGTGGATGAAGCACACCGAGTCGGGATCGCGGTGTGGCTCGATGTGGTCTATAACCACTTCGGACCCGCGGGAAACTACCTGGCGGCGTTCAGCGACCGGTACCTGACGCGCGATTTCGTGACGCCCTGGGGTGAGGCACCGGACTTCCGCCAGGATCCGATGCGACGATACGTCATCGACAACGCGCGTTACTGGATCGAGGAATTCCGCTTTGACGGGCTGCGGCTGGACGCCACCCACGCGATCCACGATCCGTCTCCGGTACACATCCTCCGAGACCTCGGCGAGGTCGTGCGGAGGGCAGCCCCGGGGACCGTCCTCGTGGCGGAAGACGGTCGGAACGATCCCGCTCTGATCACCGAGCTCGGCTGTAGTGGAGTATGGGCGGACGATTTCCACCACCACGTGCGAGTGACGCTCACTGGGGAACGGGAGGGCTACTACGCAGCCTACGAGCCTGGGGTCGCCGAGCTGGCTCGGGTCATCGAACGGGGCTTCTCCTACGAGGGGCAGCGCTACCCGCCGACCGGGATGCCACGTGGATATCCCGCGGAATCCCTCGACGCCGAGCACTTCTTCTACTGCATCCAAAACCACGACCAGATCGGCAATCGTGCTCTCGGGTCTCGGTTGTGCCACGATGTCGGCGAGGACGCCTACTGCCTCGCGTCGGCGCTCCTGCTCTTCCTGCCCATGACCCCCCTTCTGTTCATGGGCCAGGAATGGGCGGCTTCGTCGCCATTCCTCTACTTCACCGATCACGAGGCCCACCTCGGCGAGCTGGTCACCCAGGGAAGGCGCCGAGAGTTCTCGGCCTTCGCTGCCTTCACCGATCCCGCCCAACGGGACCTCATCCCCGATCCTCAAGCGCTCGCGACCTTCGAGCGCTCGAGGCTCGCCTGGGACGAGCGCGGGCGGGAGCCACACCGTCGCGTGCTCGCGCTCTACCAGGCGCTGCTGGCGCTGCGGAGGGATGACCCGGTGTTTCGGCAGACCCAGAGCCGGCGGTCGCTGCGAGTGTCCACTCAGGGAGAGGTCTTGGTCGTTGAACGACGGCCAGTCGAAGGCCACGAGTCTCGAATACTGGTGGCGAATTTCGGTCCGACTCCGGCCGCGCTTCAGGAGGTGCCAGCCGTTCCCGAGCGATGGGAGTCCGTGCTCGCCACGCGATCCCTGGCCGAAGCGCGCGTACCGCCGGCCAGCGCGGCAATCCTGGCCTGCCGATGCGAGTGATCTACCAGCGGGGTTGGCAGGGAAGGGACCTGGTGAGCGTGACGCGAGAGGGAGCTGGTGGCCGGCCGCGATCGACGAACTGGTGGCGGGGAACCGCGACCTGTCTCTTCCTGCTACTCCTCGGATCGGCAGCGCTCGCGCAACCGACCGGTTCGGCGGGGCCGGTCGTTCCGGAGAGCACGCCCGCCTCCGCGACCGCGACCACAGATGGGTCGGCTGCCCCGCGACCATCGCCCGCGATGTCCCTGAGTCCGCCAGAGGCCGTCGTACCTTCGGTCTCGCCTCGACCTGCAGCCGACCTAGCTCCGGAGGACGCGCCACCCGCCGCTGCCCCGGTGGAGCTCGAACCACGCGCGGCCGCCAGGGGAGCTTCGGCGTTGCTGCGCACGTCGAGCGTCACCTTGCCCGAGCTCGAGCGCCTGGAGGGGCGAGCCGCGCTCCCGGACGAGCTGCGTGAACTCGAGCGCGAACTGCCGCGCTTGTCCCGAGAGATCCAGCGGACAACGGAGCACGCGCGCAGCGAGATCCGCGAGGCCACCCGCTGGTTCGACGCGGTTGACATCGAGTACGGGATCCGCGTGCGGTCCGCGCGCCTCACTACGGAGAAGCGGCGCATCGATGCGCACGTGGCAAGGGCCGCCGACGCCGCACGGCAAGTGGAAGCCGTGCTGGCCGAAGCCGAACGCGCCTCCGAGGAGGCGATGACCCTCCAAATGGACAGTAAGGTCCGCGCCGAGCTGCGCCGCATCGTCGCCGAGGCCAAGCTCACCCGTCTTAGCATCCGCCGCGCCGAGGCCTCCACCCTACGCCTGCAGGCGGCGTACGGGAATGCCATCGAGGAGCTCGACCAGGTGCTCGAATCCGCCGCTTCGGAGGGTCCGAGCCTGAGTCGCGATCTGATGCGACGAGGGCCAAGCCCGTTCCAGACGCTCTCGGCGCTTCGCACCGGACCCACCCTGCGTGAGGCAGCGCTCGCTGCTGCTGCGGAGCACGTCGGTAGCCTGGCGGCCTTCCTGCGATCGTCGGGGCAGCGGGTATTCGGCCAGGTGTGCAGCGGCCTCGCTGTACTGCTCGCGCTGCGCTGGCTGCGGACAAGGGCGCGACGACAGCCGGAGCGAAGTGTCCGCGCGGATCGCGGTGATCCGCTCCTCCACCCGCTCGCAGCGGCCGTCCTCGTGACGACAACCGCGTCGAGCCTGATCCACGCTGAGTATCCCGCCGCAGCCGTGGTCCTCGCCGCCGCCGTCACTGCGCTGTCGGGGTTGCGTCTGACGAGGGGGGGCGATCCCGGGCTCGGCCGCTGGCAGCGTCTGGTGTTCTATGTCCTGCTGCTCTTGGAGGTCTGCCGTCTCCTCGTCTTCGATCGGCTCGAAGCGGGGAACCTCCTGCTCCTCGCCGAGGGAACGCTCGGGGGCGCGGCGGTGGCCTGGGCGCTGCGTTCGGAGCGCCGCCAAATCCCCGGTCGCCTCGGCATGGGGTCCCGCGTTCGGTGGCTGGTCGCAAGCGGTTGGGTCGCGGCGTTCGGGGTCGGCGTGGTCGTGCTCGCGGCCGGCCTGGTCCACACGGGCACCACGCTCATCTCCGGGGCAACGACCTCCCTCCTCGCAGCCGTGGTCTGGGACGCAATGTATCGCGTGCTGGTCGGCGTGACCCGCGTCGTGGCAGAGGACCCCGCGCGCCAACAGTCCGCGCGCTCGATCGCCCGCGCGAGCTGGGTGGCTCAGCGCCTGAGGATTGCGATAGCGGCGACGTTCGCGTATTTCTGGCTGAAAGACACGCTCCGCAGCCTCACCCTCTGGGAGCCCACCGTCCAGGTCGCGAAGGCAGCCTTCGCATTCTCCGCCGAAATCGGTTCGATCAAGCTCTCGGTGGGCAGCCTGGCCACCCTCGTCGTCGGTGTCTTTCTCGCCGTCTACCTGGCCAAGGCCGTGCGATCCGTGCTCGACGAGGACGTCCTCTCCCGCACGACCTTGGTGAAGGGGACGCGGGCGGCGACAAGCGCATCGGCATACTATGGTGTGCTCGTCTGCGGCGTGTTTCTCTCCGTCGGCGCGGCTGGCGTGGAGCTCGAGAAGCTCACGATCATCGCGGGTGCGCTGGGAGTCGGGATCGGCTTCGGGTTGCAGAACATCGTCCAGAACTTCGTGGCAGGGCTGATCCTGGTCTTCGGACGACCGGTGAACGTGGACGACCGGATCCAGATCGGTGAGCTGGTCGGGATCGTCCGCCAGATCGGCTTCCGGGCCAGCACCATCCGCACCTTCCAGGGCGCTGATGTGATCGTCCCGAATTCCGACCTCATCAGCACCCAGGTGATCAATTGGACCCTGTCCGATCCGGACCGTCGCTTGGACATCGACGTCGGGGTAGCCTACGGAACCGATCCCGGGCAGGTGCTGGACCTGCTCCTCATGGTGGCCCGCAGCAACCCGAGCGTGGTCGCAGACCCAGCACCGGAAGCGCTCTTCTTGGCCCACGGCGAAAGCTCCCTCGACTTCCAGCTCCGCGTCTGGACCAGAGACGTCCAGCGCTGGCCCAACGTGAAGAGCGACCTCACGGTGGCCGTCAATCGCGCGCTCAGGAGCGCCAACATCGAGATCCCATTTCCGCAGCGGGATCTCCACCTCCGGAGCGTGTCCGGCGCATCCCTACAGGCCCTCCGCGACCTCCCCCCCAAATGACGCGTCGCGCGTTCGTGCCGCCCCACGTCGTGGCGCCCCGCTCCCCCACTTCGAGACCGACCATGGCCAGCCCGGATCCCACCTCGCTCCGCCACCGGCTCTACGTCATCATTTTCGAGCACGACACGCCCGCGGGACGTTGGTTCGACGTCGGTTTGCTCTGGGCGGTCGTGCTGAGCGTATCGGTGGTGGTGATCGAGAGCGTGGACGAGGTTCGACGCGCCCTCGGAGGATCGCTGCAGCTCGCCGAGTGGCTGTTCACGCTCATCTTCACCATCGAGTATTCGCTGAGGCTCTACTCGGCCCCCAGCCGCTCGCGGTACGCGGTCTCGTTCTTCGGAATGGTCGATCTGCTGGCCATCGTACCCACGTACGCGAGTGTCTTCGTGCCCGGCACCCAGTCGTTGCTGGTGGTGCGCGTCTTGCGGCTCCTGCGCGTCTTCCGTGTGCTCAAGCTGGTAAGCTTTCGCGGCGAGGCGGATGCGCTGGTGGCGGCGATCCGCGCCAGCATGCCAAAGGTCACGGTCTTTCTCTTCGCGGTGCTGTCGGCGGTCATCATCGTCGGGGCGTCGATGTACCTCGTCGAGGGTCCATCACATGGATTCACGAGCATCCCCCGGGCCATGTACTGGGCGATCGTAACGCTTACCACGGTGGGCTTCGGCGACATCACGCCTCAGACGCCGGTGGGGCAGCTTCTGGCTTCGGCCCTCATGATCCTGGGCTACGGGATCATCGCCGTCCCAACCGGGATCGTCTCTGCCGAGATGGCGCGAGCGACCGGCCGCGGTAACTGCCCACGTTGCACCGCGCCGGGACACCAACCCGACGCCAGCTTCTGCCGCCGGTGCGGCGCCCGCCTCTCCGACCTCGATCTCCCGGTGCCGCCGTCCGAGGCGGGGCGCTGAGCGCTCGACCGCCGCTCTCGGCCAGCGTCGCCGCATCCAGCGTCGGCGATGGCTCGTCGGGGAGGCATTCGTAGTAGAGGCCGCGCGCCCGAAACGCGATTGCGTCCTCGCGAACGCGCTCGTAGAGAGCTGCTCCCACCCCTCCCCGGCTCTCGGGATCCGCGGCGACGAAGTCTGAGCAGACTCCCCAGGTGTCGATCAGGGAGAACTCAACCGAACCGCCATCACGGAAGAGTCGACCGCCCTGAGGACCCGCTCGGCAACGCTCCCGAGGGCGAGCCGCGCCAGACCCGTGCGACCGCGCGTGCCAACCACCACCAGCTCTGCCTCGATTTCGTCCGCCAAGGTGACGATCTCCGAAGCGGGCGAGCCCAGCCGCACAACCGCCTCGCCCTCGGCCCGAGCCCGCTGCAGGGCAGCCTCCAGGGTGGACTGGAGAGCACGCCGCCCCTGCTCCTGCATTTCCGCGGTCGGCAGTGCCGGCAGCGCGCCCAGCATGCCCAGCGCGGGGAACGGTATCCCGAACGCGTACTCGAGCACGGTGACCACGGTGAGCGGCACCCCGCGAAGCCTGGCTTCCTCGGCACCCGCGGCGATCGCGGGCAGGGATGGATCCGACAGGTCGGTGGCGACCAGGACCCCGCGTGCCTTCGGCTTGGCGCGAGCGACCAGAACGGAGCAGTGCGCGTAGCGAACGACGCTCTCCGCCACGCTGCCGAGCATGGCCCGCGCCAGGCCGGTTCGGCCGTGGCTCCCGATGACGATGAGATCGGCATTCACGCTCTCGGCTCGGCGTACGATCTCTGCGTAGGTGGTGCCGTGGTCGACGTAGACCTCAGTGAGCTCGAGCCCCAGCTCCGCTCGAGCGTGCGCGACCAACGCGGCTCGCACCCGGCCGTCGTTGGCGTAGGATTCTCCAATCATGGCTGCGGACAGCTCAGGTATGGCCAGGGCCACGCCGGCTGGTCCGGGCAGCACATGACAGACTGCGAGGGTCCCCTCGACTTCGTGCGCCAGGGCACGCGCCTGGCGCAGCGCTTCGCGCGAGGAATCACCGAAATCCAACGGCACGAGGATCTTCATGCGCCGATCCTTGCAAACTGGCGTCCCGCGTCAACGCCCAAAGCGCCCGTTGGCCGCGACCGCGGAGGCCGACTCGCGCGGCACCACGCGGGGGCGCGCGTCGGTGCGCTCGTCTTCAGCGGGGAGGCTGCCTGCTCGAAGGATCGGCGCGGTGCAGCGGGACGCCCCGCGGCGGCGAGCCCTCGCGCGTCAGCGCACCGAGCTTCCCGGCCATCAGATCCGAGAGCGGGCGCGTGACCTCGACCTTGGCGAAGAGGATCTTGACCACCGCGCTGATGGGGGTGGCCAGGAACATCCCCGCGATGCCCCAGAGCATCCCGAAGAACACCAGGGCGATCAGCACCGTGATCGGATGCAGATCGAGCGAGTCACCCATGATCTTTGGCTCCACCACGTTCCCGCTCACCGTCTGCACGATCCCCGGAAGGACGATCGCCAGAACCTTGACGACGGGGGTAAGCTCCGGGTTGAGCAGCACGACGGGCAACGGCAGCAACGTCGCGGCAAGGGGACCCAGGTTGGGTATGAAGTTTAGCAGGAACGCGAGCACGCCGAACACGAGGGCGAAGGGCACCCCGAGCGCCATCAGCACTAGCCCGTTGAGCAGCCCGGTCGCGATCGAGATGAGGATCTTCGCCACCGCGTAGCGTCCGATGCTGCGCTCGATCTCCCCCAGGATCCCCCGCTGGGGCGTGGCCGTGGAAGGTCCCTTGGACTTCCCGACCAGTAGGAAGAGCATGAAGATGATGACCATGGCGCCATTCGATACCGCCTGCACCAAGCTGTCGAGCAGCGAGCCGAGCAACCCCACGAGGTACTGCTCCGCACCCGCGAGCGCCGACGCCTCGAGCCCCTGCGCATCGACACCAAGAGCATCGACCGGCAACGTCGCGACCGCACTCTGGTGGAGCTCCTCCAACTGCTCGAGATAAAGGGGCGACGACTGGGCGAACTGCCGGATGGCACTGGTGATCACGAGCGCGGCCGCACCCAACAGGATGATGCCCAGGACCAGCGTCGTGGCGAACGCCACCCAGCGCGGCAGGTGCAGGTGCTCCCGCTGCAGGTCGATCACCGGCAGAAGCGCGTAAGTGAGGAACACGGCCAAGTGGCGGCAGAAACCGCCCGATTCGAGGGCGGTATCGGACCAAGAGTCTAGGACCGCCCGCCGGCTGCGGAGCACGGCAACGGCGCCGCACCGCTGGACCTCACTCGGTCTCGGACAGGAGCCGCGGGATCGGATCGAAGGGGGAGATCCGCTCGGACCCCTCCTGCTCCTTTTCAAGGTGAAGGTGACGCCCTGGTTGCGCAGCAGCAGCGTGGCCAACCGCTGCCGCGGCTCGCACCCGGGCGCGACGGTTCACGATGCGGCCCGCAAGACCGGTCGGTGCCGTTTCGGCGTAGGGCGAAGCAAGCTACTCCGAGCACCTCGTCGCCACTTGGCCGGCACCAGCAGCACGGAGCGTGGGCTCTGGCGTGCGATCTGCTCCGCGGTCGGCGCGATCACTCCGACCGTGGTCCCCTTGCCGACCACGATCAGGGTCGCATCTCGAGTCATGGCCGTTTCGAGGACCGCTCGCACCACCATACCTGACGTAACGACGATCTCGACGTCGACCGTGGAACGAGGTCCGCGCAGCTGGTGGAGTTGCTGCCGCAGCCGCTGCTCGACCGCCGCGATCTGTTTTTCGAGCAGCTCCTGGACCTATCGACGGCAGGTACCGCACGCATACGTCGGTGCGGTCGCCTACCTGGACGAGCACGGGGAAGCGCTGGCGGTCCGTCCCTATGCGGCGCCAACGGAAACGGACGCCCCCGCCTCTGCAAGCACACGGCCGCGGACGGGATACCCGCACTGAACACGAAACCCTGCCTGCCGGTGGTGCTCCTCCAGAACGCCGCCCCCGAGATGAAAGAGCCTCACCCGTCGTGCGCTGCTGCCGCTGCGCCGACCGAGTCTGCTCGTCAGCTATTTCGAGCTTCGCCGGGAACCCCTTGCTCGTCGGCCTGGCGGGCCTGACGCGAGATGGTTGGCTCTAGGCAGACGCGCTGAGGGGCCCGGTCGTTCGCTCGCCGGGAAGGGTGGACTACGAAGCGGCCTGGGCGTTTCGCGGGCCGCGACTCCGCCGAGCCGCGGAGCGGTTTGCCCGCCGGAAGGGCTTTGATTCAGGCTCCTTCCACACATTCCAGGACGAGGCAACGGCATGGCTGCCAGACTACGCCCTTTTCGCTGCACTCAAGGTGGCCAACCGCGGCGCACCCTGGACGCGGTGGGACCCGGACCTGCGGAGGCGCAACCCGGCCGCCCTGGGAGGTGCTCGGCGGGCGCCGGCGGACGAGATCGGCTACCACGAATTCGTCCAGTACGCGTTCGACCGCCAATGGACCGCGCTCCGGAGCATCTGCGAGCACTACAGGGTTCGACTCTTGGGCGAGCTCCCGTTGTTCGTGGCTCTTGACAGCGCAGACGTCTGGGCGAATCCGGACCTCTTCCACCTCGACGCCCAGGGGTTGCCCTTGCGGGTGGCGGAGCTCTGGCCCAATGCCTCCCGCAAAGGGGAGAAGGGCCGGAGCTTCGCGGCCTATCGTTGGGATGCCCATTTCGAAAGCGGCTTCTCGTGGTGGCTCAGGCGGGTGGAGCACGCCCTCTCCCGCTTCGACGCGCTAGGGCTGGCCGATTTCGGCGGATAGCATCAACACTGGGAGTTCCCCGCCAAGGGGACCGCGGGCCGCGGCGGCCAGCTTGTGTCGACACCCGGAGCGGAGCTCCTCAAGGCGATGCAACGGCGATGGCCGCACTCGCCCTTCGCCGCCGGGGATCTCGGCCCGACCTCGCCCGACGCAGAACGGCTCCGCGACCGTCTGGCGCTCCCCGGAACCAGGGTGCTGGAGCTTGGCTTTGGACCAACGTCCGGGGATCGCGAACCCCTCCCTCATCGCCACACTCCGCTGACGGTCGCGTACACCGGGACGCTGGACACCAACACGCTCCTCGGGTGGTTCCGCGAGCGTGCCCCGCGCAGCTCGGGAAAGTCGCCAGCGCCGCGTCGTCGATCATCGGCCACCCGTACACCACAGCGGCGCTCATGGAAAGGAAACCCGCGCAACTTCCGCCGAACGGCACTAGGCGAGGCGAGGCGAGGCGCGACTCGGCGTCGTCGGAGGCTTTGCCCACGAGCAGACTGGAACAAGCGTCCTCATGGGCGCGAGAGCCGCTAGCGAGCGGTCGCCGAGAACAGGAACCGTGCCAGCGCTTGACCTACCGTCCGCGCCCAATGCCTCCCCTGACCCCCGAAACCCCCGGCTCCCCCGGCGAGCCGCCGATCGGGAGAGGGAGGACCGCCCCGGCAGATGACAGGCCTCGGGTTTCGTCGTATCCGAGAGGTGGCTTGGCCTTCCGTGCACGTGTCCACACCGTGACCTTCATTCCGACCGCGATCGGTTGTCTATTCTGCATCTTCGGTTTCGGTTGTCGGGTCCGCAAGGAGCTCACGCTGAAGGCATCACCGTCGGCGAGCGCCACGGCTGGCAGCCCGACCCCCACCGCGGCGAGGGCAGCGCCCGCGGCACCGTCGGCGTCCCAGGTGGTGCCGGAGGAGGTCGACGTCCCCCACGGCGCCGCCGTGGTCGCGGTGGGTGGGATCGAGTCGACTCCCGCGGAATCGGAGCCGCTGGTCGCGGCGGCGAGGGCTGCCTCGGCGCAATTGGTGCAGGGTGCCGCGGCCGTCGATGCGGCCGTGGCCGGGGTGGTCGTGCTGGAAGATGACCCGCGCCTCAACGCGGGCACCGGCGCCCATGTGCGATTCGATGGGGCGACGATCGAGTGCGACGCGGCGGTGATGGACGAGGCCAGCGGGTTCGCGGCCGTGGGTGCCCTGCAGCACACCCGAAATCCGGTGCGGGTCGCGCGAGCGCTGCTCGACACTCCCCATCGGCTACTCATGGGAGAGGGGGCGCGACTCTTCGCGCGGAGCTTGGCGCTCGAGGACTGGAACCTCTCGGTGCCGGAGGCCAAGGAGCACCACGAGCGCCTGCTCTCGGCGCTCGGCGAGGATCCCGCGGTGGCTCCCCAGACCTCGCCCCAATCGCTCTGGGCCGGTCCGAGCGGCAGCGCGGGGGAACCTCGAGACGCCGCTCCGCGCCCACCGGATGCCGCAACCAGCAGCGGCAACCCGCTGGCAGCCGAAGGGGCAGCGCGGAACGCGGCGGAGCTCGCCTTCTGGCGGAGTCGAGCCAGGCTGGCTCGAGCGGGCGCGACCGCGGCACCCGCTGGATCCGCGGGTCATGCCCCCCCGAAGGCGGTAGGCTCCGCGTCGGTGGACGGCGGAGCGGATACAGTCGCCGTGCTCGTGCGGACCGCGAAGGGGCATTTCGCCGGAGCGACCAGCTCGGGCGGGCCCGAATTGGCTCTGGCTGGTCGCGTCGGAGACGTGGTCGTCCCGGGTGCCGCCTTGTGGGTGGCGGAGGATGCCGCGGTGGTGGTCAGCGCTCGGGGCGAGCGCGTGCTCGAGACCCGCCTCGCCCTGCGCGTCTACGAGCGACTTCGCGTCGTGCGCTCCGCCCGCCTCGCTGCGCAGTGGGGATTGGCGGAGCTCGGGGAGGCGGGAGCGGTCGTGGTCGTCAACCAGGCCGGGTCCTTCATCGCCGCATCGACCCCGGTGGCCTGGGCAGAGAACCAGAGTGGCGGGGAGACCTCGTCCACACCGCTGACCGATGACTCGCCACCGTCGGCGCCGCCGCGGCCCCCGGTGGCGCCCCCGTCGGCGACGGCGCCACCGCCCCCGAGCCCGAGCGGGGGAGCTGCCGCTCCGCCACCCGCGACGACGAATCCCCGGCCGGCCGGAGCGGTGACGGCGCGCGATGCCGAGACGGGAGACGCCCCGTGAACGTGACGCTGCTGCTGGTGCTGGTGGTGTTCTTCGCCTTCGCGGTGGGGCACCTGGTCACTCGCTTCGCGTCCCGCTTCGTTCGGCTCACCGGGGTGGAATTCGTGCTCGTCGGAGTACTGATCGGTCCGCATTTCGCGTGGGAGTTGATGACCGTCCAGGCACTGGCGCAGCTCGACCCGCTGATATCGCTGCTGCTCGGTCTCGCCGGCTTCGTCCTCGGCCTCCGTTTCCGTTTGGCGCTCCATCGGGTCGACGCCGCCGCAGCCAGCCTCACCTCGACGCTGCTCACGATCGTCGGCACGTCGCTGCTGCTGTTGGCGGCGATGGTGTGGCTGGCTCCCGAGCAGCCCGGCAGCGCGTTCGTGATCGATCAGCCCTTGCTCCGGTTCCGCGGCTACGTCCTCGAGCTCCATTTCACGAGCGCCCAGCTCTGGATCGCCGTGGTGCTCGGCTGCGCAGCCAGCGTCGCGTCAACCGCCGCGATCGATGGCGTCTGCCAGCACGCGCGAGCAGCGGGGCCGGTCAGTTCGCTGCTGAGAGTGGGCGGGATCATGGCGGAGGTGGTCGCCGTCTTCGTCCTCGGCCTCGCGATGTCGACCGCCCGCGCGACCGGCACCGCGACCTACCTCGATTTGACGATCGTGGAATGGGGAGTCGCTTCCATCTTGGCGGCGGTGGTGAGCGGTCTGCTCTTCGGGCTGTTCATCGGCCGCGAACGCGATCCGGATCGGGTCTTCCTCGCCACGGTCGGCCTCGTGACCTTCGCCTCCGGAGTGGGCGCAGCGCTCGGGATCTCGCCCCTCTTCATCAACCTGTTGGCGGGAGTCACGGTCGCGGCGACCTCGCCCCACGCCGAGCCCGTGCGGCTCCAATTGGATCGCCTGCACCACCCGATCTTCGTCGTGCTGATGGTGCTGGCGGGGGCGCAGTGGAGTCCGCCACCGGCGTCGGCGTGGGCGCTGCCTGGCGTCTACCTGCTGGGTCGGATCGCACTCCGTCACCTCACGACGCCACCGAGCGTGTCGATCTTCCTCGAGACCGTGCCTCGAACGCGCCGTCTCGGCGCGGGACTGCTGAGCCAGGGCATCTTGGCGGTGGCGATCGGTCTCTACGCCGCGCAGCGGTTCCCGGAGGCTCGGTCAATCATTCTGACCACGGTGTTGGTCGGCGCGCTTGCCAGCGACCTGTTCAGCGACCGGTCCCTGCGCAAGGTCCTGATCGACGCCGGCGAGGCCGGACGGGAGACCTCGCTCGAACCCGGGGTGGCGACGGCCGCCGCGGAGGTCGAGGCAAGCTGTGATCCGGTGCGATCGGTCCGCGCGACGCGCATTGCCGGGAGATCCAGCGAATGAGGGTGTTGGTCCTGGGAGCCGGCGATGTCGGCACGTTCATCGCCCGCGAGCTCTCGGCCGGGGGGCATGACGTCGTCCTGGTAGATCGCGATGCGGCCGCGCTGACAGGGGCCGAGGAGATCGCCGACGTCCTCACGCTCGTCGGCTCCGTCACCCAGCGCTCCGTGCTACGAACGGCCGAGGCGGAGCGCGCCAATCTCGCGGTGGTGGTGACCGGATCGGACGAGACGAATCTGGTGGCCGGCGGCCTCGCCGCCGAGCTCGGGGCAAGGAGGGTGGTCGCCCGCGTGGACGATCCCGGCTTCTACGAGCGCGAAGGCGGCGTCGAGCGGGGCGCGCTCGGGGTCCAATCGATCGTGTGCGCGTCTCGGCTGGTGTGCGACGAGCTTCTGCGATCTGTGTCGCGGATCGAGGCCAGTCACGTGGGACATTTCGCTGGCAACGCGGTCCAGGTCGCGCTGCAGCCGGTCCGGGACGGGTGCCCGCTGCTCGGCCAGCCCGGAGCACGGCTCCGGCTGCCCCGCGGCGTGCACGCCGTCGGGGTGCTCCGCGATCGGATCCTCCGTCGCCCGACCGAGATCGACATCGTCGAAGGGGACGACGCCATCCTCCTGTCGGGGGCGACCGGCGACGTGCTGCGGGCGACGCTCGAGCTGCGCGGACACCGGAGCACCCGCCGCGCGGTCGTGGTCGGGGGTGGCGACGTCGGGCTTCAGCTCGGCCGACGCCTCGCCCGAGTCGGCGAGAGCGTCTCGCTGATCGAGAGCGACCGGAAGCGCTGTGAGTTCCTCGCCAACGAGTTGCCCGAGGTCCGGGTGGTGTACGGGGACGGAACATCCCTCGCGACGCTTCGGGACGAAGGCGCAGACACGGCCGACTTCTCGCTCAGCGTGACGCGCGCCGACGAGGTGAATCTGATGAGCGCGTTGGTCCTGCGCGAGCTCGGGGTCCCGGATGTCTTCACGCTCGTTCATCGTCCCGGGTACGCAGGCGTCTACGGTCACCTCGGGATCCGGGCGACGGCCGGAGCCCACGACGCCATCCTCCGCGTGGTCCAGCGCATGCTGCCTGGCACCGGAGTGCTGGGCAGCGAACCCATCTCCGACACCAGCTACGAGCTCTTCGAGCTGCTGCTCCCCGGGACGCTCGCGGATGGCGCCACGCTCGGGGATCTGCCGCTTCCGGCGGAGGCGCTGCTCGTCGCCCACGCGCGGGCGGGGACGGCGATGCCCCCAGACCCTACTTCGAGGCTCGAGCGACGTGACCTGCTGGTGGTCGCGGCGAGATCGCGCGCCCGGCGCGATCTCGAGCGGGCAGTGCGTGACCTGCGCGGGAGATCGGCATGAACCTGCGCACGGTGGCGCGACTCACTTCGCACCTGCTCTTCTTGGTGGCGGTGTTCCAGGTGGTCCCCCTCGGTATCGCGCTGTACGACGCCGCGCTCCGCGCGGTGTTTGCCTATGGGGGGAGCGTCGCCATCACCGGGGCGCTCGCCGGGGTCCTGCGCCTGCTGGGGCGGGGCGCCGACGTCGTGCACCGAAAAGACGCCCTCGGCGTGGTCGCGTTGACCTGGATACTCCTCGGGGTCGTGGGTGGGTTGCCCTTCCTGCTCGAGGGGTCCATCCCTCATCCGGTCTCGGCCTTGTTCGAGGCCGTCAGCGGGTTTACCACCACGGGAGCCACGGTCGTGGCCGACGTGGAGCGCCTGACCCGCGCGACCAACCTCTGGCGATGCCTAACCCACTGGATCGGAGGAATGGGTATCGTGGTGCTGTTCGTCGCGGTCTTCCCTCACCTCGGCGTCGGCGCGAAGCACCTGTTCAAGACCGAGGTTCCGGGCCCCATAACGGAGGGGTTGCGCCCGAAGATCAAGCACACCGCCCTCATTCTCTGGTGGGTGTACGTGGGGATGACGGTCCTTTGCGCGGGGCTCCTCATGTTCGCCGGGATGCCGCTCTACGACGCGGTCTGCCACGCCATGTCCACCCTCGGTACCGGCGGCTTCTCGACCAGGACGGCGAGCATCGGGTACTACGGCAGCGCGGCGGTGGACTGGATCGTGTTCGCGTTCATGATCCTGGCCGGTCTGAACTTCGGCCTATACTACCAGGCGTTGCGCGGTCGACCGCTCGACCTCTGGCGCAACTACGAGGTTCGGTTCTACCTGGCCGCGAACGCGATCATCATCCTGGTGGTATTCGTGGGGATCGCGGGACGCCACCCTGACGTGTGGACGGCGCTTCGTTTCGCCGCCTTCCAGACGGCGGCGGTGACCACGACGACGGGGTTCATGACCGAGGATTTCGATACCTACCCGGACGTCGCTCGCTACCTCCTGCTCCTGGCGATGTTCATGGGAGCGTGCGCAGGGTCGACGGCAGGGGGACTGAAAGCATCGCGGGTATTCGCGCTCTTCAAGCTCGCCTGGCGGGAGCTCCGACACACCATTCACCCCAATGTCGTGATTCCCGTTCGCCTCGGCGGAATGCGCGTGGACCCCCAGGTGGTCTCGGGGATCTCCGTGTACTTCACGGCGTTTCTCTTGATCTTCTCGATCGCAGCCCTGGTGCTCGTCGCGCTCGGCCTCGATCTCGTCAGCGCGAGCTCGGCCGTCGTCGCCTGCCTATCGAGCATTGGCCCGGGGCTCGCTCGCGTGGGGCCGTCGCAGAATTACGAATTCGTCCCCGCGGCGGGCAAGCTCGTCCTTGTCTTCTGCATGATCGCGGGCCGACTCGAGATCTTCGCGCTGCTAGCCGTCTTTTCCCCGGAGTGCTGGCGGCGATGAGGCGACTCGCTGTCCTGTTCGTGCTGCTCGGCGTGATGGTGCTCGCCAGCGCCCTGAAGACGAACTCATCGGGCGCCGGCGACCCGCTCACCCTCGCGGCCATCGGGTTCGTCGTGCTCGCTGCCTTCACGGTCGCCGAGATCGGCAGCGCCTTGAGCCTGCCGAGGGTCACCGGCTACATCCTCGCCGGAGCCGTCCTCGGCCCCTCCGTGACCAACATCCTCTCCCCCGCGGTCGTGGGCGAGATGCGGATGTTCAACACGCTGGCGCTCGGGTTGATCGCGACTGCCGCGGGTCTCGAGCTGGATGCCGTCCAGATCCTCCGTCGTTGGCGCACCCTCGGAGCGACGACTGCGATCAAGGTCGTGCTGGGAGGACTCCTGGTGGGGACCGTGTTGCTCGGCGCGGGACAACTCACCGGATGGCTCGGCGTCGTGGACTCGGGACAACGGGTCGCCCTCGCACTGGTCTTCGGCACGCTGTCCGTGGGGACCTCTCCGGCCATCGCGCTGGCAGTCTCCAACGACCTTCGAGCCCGGGGTCGACTGACGGAGCTGGTCCTGGGTTCTGCCGTGCTCAAGGATGTGGTCGTGGTGATCGCCCTCGCCGCGGCGATCACGGTGGCGAAGAGCTTCCTCGGCGGGGTGGAGGGAGCCAGCGAGACCCATGTCCTCGCCGAGCTTGCACAGGGGCTGGGGAGCTCGATCGCCATGGGGGCCGTGCTCGGCGGCCTGCTCATCGTGTACCTCCGGTTCGTGCGGGCGGAGATGCTGCTCGTCGTGGCGGGCATGATCCTGGTCACCGCCGAGGTGGCGCGGGCGCTGCATCTCGAGCTTGTGCTGGTGTTCATCACCGCGGGGTTCGTGGTGCGCAATCTCTCCCGCTTCGAGCAGGAGCTGATGGGACCGGTCGGCCAGGTCGCGTTGCCTGTCTTCGTGGTCTTCTTCACCATCGCCGGCGCGAGCATCGACCTGTCGGCGACCGTCGGTGTCTTGCCGCTGGCGCTGGCGCTGGTGGCCGCGCGGGGGCTGGCGTTCGTGGTCGCCTCGCACGTCGGCGGCGCGGTCGGTCGAGAGAGCCCGCAGATCCGCAGCTTGGCCTGGCTCGGATACCTGCCGCAGGCCGGCGTGACCCTCGGCCTCTTCGGGGTCGCCGCGCACGAGCTACCGACGCTCGCCCCCACGATCCAGTGCCTGGGCATGGCAGTGGTCGCCCTCAACCTGCTGGTCGGTCCCGTAACGCTGCGGTGGGCGTTGAGAACGGCTGGGGAAGCCACGACTGGCACGGGGGAAGCGGTCGGCTCCGCGGAAGTGCCCGAGGCAGGAGCGCCCGCCCCCGAAGAGGAAGATCTCGAGCGGATCCTCGCGCCGCTGCCGATCTCCGGGCTGCGGGGAGCGGTCCGCCGAGTGGCGCGCGAGGTGGCCGGGATCTTCGAGCACCTCATCGCCGAGACGATCCAGCCCTGGGCCCGGCGAACTCAGGATGACGTGGCCCGCGTCGTCGACGGGGGATTCGAGGACGGTCCCGGCGAACCCGGGGCGTTCGGTGAGCGTTCCCGCGAGGACGAACTCCGAGCGCGCGCCGAACGGACAAGCGAAGCCTACCGCAGCATCCGCGAGAGATTGCGCCTGCTTCCGGCGACCCTGGTGGTCCCCTTCGGTGATCCTCCTCCGCCCGAACGGGCGGGGCTGCGAGCCTGGGCGCGCTGGCGGTGGTGGGCATTCCGCTGGCGCCTGCGCCTCACCGGACGGAAGGCGCGTTCGGTCCCGCTGTCGATGATGGCGCGCGTGGCCTTCGAGCCCGAGGTCGCGGCGCAATGTGCGCATCTGTTCGAGCAATGGAGCCGCGCGGAGGTCGCGGTGCTGGCCGAGGTCGAGCGGTGCGCGCTCGGCCAGCGCACGGGAGCGGAGGCCCGCGTTGCCGTGGAGGACCTGCTAGCGCGCCATCTCGAGCTGGCGCGAGCGGACGCGCAGCGCTGTGTCCGACGCGCAACGGCCCGCCTGGCGCTTGCCCTGGTCCGGGCGGGCACCCCCGCGGGAGCGCTCGCCGATCAGTGGTACTCGCGGGTCGAGCCCTCGGTGCGCACCCGGATCGCCGGGCTTGGCGACGCCGTTGAGCGCTGGAGCCAGCTCCTGGCGGCAGCCGAGCGCACGGTCGCCGTGGTGGGACGGATCGCAGCGATGCGGCAGCGCGCAGACACCGTTCTCCTGGACCAGATCGTTCGTCCGATGTTGGACGCGCTTCGCGGCCTGCAAGCGGCGTTGGATCGCACCGCACACGCGCTCCGATACGAGCCCTCGGAGTCCTCCCCGATGGACGAGTTCGCGGGCCGCGCCGAGCGGGCGTTCCCCGAGGCGCTCTGGAACGAGCTCGAAGAGCACACCGCGCGGTTTCGCACCGAGATCGCAACCCACCGCCTGGCGCTGGAGCTTCGCGGGGCCATCGCTCAGCTGCCCGAACACCTCGCCGCGCTCGACCCCATCCCTGCTCGCGAGTCCTCCGATCCTTTGGCGATACCAGCGATCGAAGTCGACATCCGAACGCACGCGGAGCGCACTCTGCTCGGCGAGCTGCAGTCTGCCCTGGATGAGGAAGTGCGCGCCGTGGCCCAGAGCGTGGTGGCGATCTCGAACCGGGTCCACGACGCCCACGGGATCGTCGAGTATGCGCTCGGACGCGAGGCCGCGCGACCCGAGAGGCGCGAAGAGGAGGCCCGAGACGGCTTCGGTCGCGCGCTCGGTCTCCTCGAACGCCAGTGCGCGACCCTGGATGAGTTCACCCGGAGCGTGCCCGACCGAACTCGGGCGCTCACGACCCGCGCCATGGACGAGCTCCAGCGCGCCGTGCTCGTTCCCAGCCGGACCGTGGGATTCCGAATCGGCGCACCGCCGGTGCTCCAGCACATCCGGCGACTCGCCGCGAGGCTGGTCGCTGCCAGCCGGCGTCGCCTGCAACTGGTGAGCGAACGGTTGCTGGAGCTCGCGAGCGGCACCATCCCGCGGGAGCTATACCACCGGTATACCAAACAGCGCTTCGACGCGACCGAAGTGAACGAGTTCGTCAACCGGTGGCGAGTTCCGGCGTCGGTGCCAGATGAGTACGCTGCCCTCTTCTCGCAGACACCACTCGTCGGGAGCCGCTTCTTCGTCGAGCACGCCGGTGAGCTCGACGCGCTGGTGCGTGCCGAACGCGGTTGGCTGGCGGGGGGTCCGTCCTCGGCATTGGTGATCGGACCCCACGGCTCGGGACGCACTGCGTTGATCGACCAATGTAAGCTGCAACTCGGGGCGCCGCGGCTGCTCCGTCCACAGCCGCTTCAGTGGCGGCGCGACATCGGGCTGTTCCCGGCACTGGGCGTGGCGTTGGGAGTCCCGCACGACTTTTTGGACCTCGTCCGGGCGCTCACCACGATTCGGACGACGGTGCTCCTCGACGACATCGAGCATTGGTTCGTGCCCGATCCCGGCGGGCTCCTCGAGCTCGAGCGCTTCCTCGAGCTCGTGGTACGGACCCGGAAGAACGTCTTCTGGATCGTCTCGATCGACCAGGACACCCTAGCCTTGCTCGAGGAAGTCGTCCCTGTCGCCAACGCATTCGGACGGGTGGTGCGCCTGACGCCCTCTCGGACCGCGGACCTCGCGAAGGTGATCGAGACACGCCACCGCATGTCGGGCCGGCCGCTGATCTTCAAGGCAGGGCTGCTGTCTCGGGTGTTCGAGCGAATACCCGCGCTCCGAGAGCGCGACGTCTTCTTCCGACTTCTGGCTCGGATCAGCAGCGGCAATCTCGCCGGGGCGCTGGCGCTCTGGCTGCGATCCATCGACGTGGACGAAGACGGCGCGGTATGGCCGCGCATGCACCTGGCACTCACCGCGTCGCTGCCCTTCGTGGGGCGACTCACCGCAGAGGATCAGGCGCTGCTGCTGCTCGCACTGCGTTTCGGTCCTCTGCGTACGCGGGTCCTCGCCCGCATCCTTGCCCTGCCTCGCGCGGACGCGATGCGGCGGGTGGCATTCCTTGAGGCGGCGGGTCTTCTCGAGCAGACCCAAGCCGAGGGACCGGTGGGGATCCCGGTGGCGGTTCGGCCCTTGGTGGTGCAAGGGCTCGGCTTGATGGGGGTGTCGCCATGATCGCTACCATCAGCGAGATCCTGACGCGCGACGGTGAGGCGCTCGGGGAGCTTCTCACGATTCGTTGGTTCCTTGGCGCTTTCGCCGCCGCGGTGGTCGCGGTGGTGCTCACGCGCGCCGCCACTTGGCTGGTGCACGCCGCATGGCGAGTGGGCCTCGACCGCAACCGGGCGCTCGCCTGGTGGCTGTCCGTCTTCCGGCTTGGCGTCCTCTCGACCACCGTCCTCCTCCTGACCCATTCGATCGTGGCGCCCGCTCCCCTGCTGGGCGCAGCCCTTCTCCTGGCAGGCGGAGCCGTTGGTGTCGCCGTGCTTCGAGCACAGCTCGAGAGCCTCACCGTCGGGGTAGGATTGGTCTTTCGACGGCGCCTGAAGGAGGGCGACCGCCTCAGCCTGGGTGATTTCTCGGGCGAGGTGCGCGAGGTCGGACTGTCACGTATCCATCTGCGTCGGGCCGATGGATCGTCCGTGCTGCTGCCCAATCGACTGCTCAACACCCACCCCATCCTGGTCGAGCGCTCGCGCCACACCGCCCGCGTGGTCGTACGCCTCGAATTGCCGGAATCGCCGACTTCCGAGGTGCTGGAGCGGCTGCGGCGAGCCGCCGCGCTCTCACCCTATCGGGTCATCGGTTCCGTGCTCACCGTGACGCGCGACCCGGACCAACCCCGCTGGGCGCTCGTGGAGATGCAGACCCATTCCTCGTATCTCACCCACGCCGCGACCCGCCACCTCGAAGTGACCCTCCTCGCCTCCCTTCGCGAGCCAGCCGCGGCAGCTCATCTCGACGGCGCGCGGACGCGAAGCATCGACCAGGCCACGCGGTAGCTCGGCGGGTGCTCCAGCCACCCGACGACGGGCAACGGGTCGGAGCCCTGACCCGTCAATCCCTTGGCGGTGTGGTATTGACCGGATCTGGCAGAAATTTTTCAATGTTCTCGTGGCTATCAGCCATCAGGCGTCAGCCATCAGGGTCTCCGCGTCCTACCTGACCGCTGATGGTCTGTTCGGTTCCGGCTCCGCCGGCTTGGGGCAGCGCGGGGCGGACAGCGTGCCCCGAGCCGCACAACGCGTGCCAGTCGAGACCCGGGCAACGAGGTTCGTCGCGTTCCTGGCCGTGCCAAGGTCTGTCAACGCTGGTGGCGCGCTGCCGCGCGTTGGTCAGACCACCAGGACCAGCAGCGCATCCCCGCAGGCAGGTACTGACCAAGCTGCCGAATTCTTCGGGCGCGCCAGGAGCCTCTTTGAGTAGATGGGGCCGCCTTCGGCGGGTACTCTTGGTTGCCGCTCGAGGGAGGGGCGAACCATAGGGGAGCGCAGGAGGATGCATAGCGCCTCGCCTCGGTGGCAAGCCATCCTCACTCGATGGCCCACACTCCACCGAGCGCCGCCGTCGCCGCAACGGTCGCCGTGGTCGACTACCTGACCGGTGAGGAGGTTCACTTTCCGATCATGTTCGCCCTACCGGTCATCCTCGCTGGGTGGTTCGGACGGGGGTGGTTCGCCTACGCACTGGCGGTCATGCTGCCGGCCGCTCGTCTCGTCTATGGCTCCGCCTGGCACGACGACGAGACCGTGCTGTGGTCCGTGGTCAACGCTGCCGTCAGAACGCTAACCCTGTTGCTCGTCGCGCTCCTCGTGGTGAACACCGCAGGGCAACGGCGACGGTTGCGGGTCCTCGAGGGGATGCTCTCGATCTGCGCGTCGTGCAAGGGGATCCGAGACGAAGACGGGAAGTACGTGCGGATGGAGAAGTACATCGTGGACCGCTCCGATTGCTCCTTCTCCCATGGCATCTGTCCGGATTGCGCGAAGAAGATGTACGGCGAGTTCCTCGATTGACCGAGGCCCCGGACCCCGCTGCAGCGAAGGGAAACCGGGTCGCGCCGCGGTGGCATCGAGAAACGCTGCTACGCCGATCTGTCGGACGTCTTGCCTGAAGTCCTGGTCACGGGCTTGGGCTTCTCGCAGAAGGTCGTCGTCGCCCACGATCGACCTGATTGCCGCTCCGGTCTCTTGGCGGCGCGATCTCGACCGAATCTGGCAGGAGATTTCGCAGGGCTCTCGTCGCAGTCAGCCAACACCCCCCAGCCGTCAGCTGCTCCGCGTCTTGCCCGACAGCTCACCGCTGATGGCCTGTTTGGTTCCGGCTCTGCCGGGTTGGGTACCTCGACCGAGACAGCACCACCGGCTCCCCTGGTGATCGCACCTCGGTCGCGTCAAGACTCGACGAGCCATCGCGAGCGCTACGTAGCCCGATCGATCATGGCCTCCGCCTCGCGTTGCAAGACGGTGTAGCGCTCCACCCATCCCAGCACGGCCACGAAGTCGTCACCGCCGATGCCCCAATAGGCCGCGAGCCAACGCAGGATTTCGAGCTCGTCGGGTGAGAGCTCACGATCCGCGCGCGCGAGCCGCACCAGCTCGAACAGCGAGGCCAATTGGGCGCGCGGGTGAACGATGCGGGTGGCCAGCCATTCGAACGGCTCCTTCGGCGTCAGCTCCTCGACGGTGAGCGAGAGCTCCCCGAGCATGGTGAACACGACCCGCGCCTCTCTGGGGCTGACCTCACCGAGGTGCAGCAGATGGTAGGCGAGACCGGCGAAGGCCCGTCGCGCATCGGGATCGAGCAGGCGGTGGAGGAACATGGAGAAAGGATAGCAGAAGCCGAAATGCGAGCTGGGGTCCCCCGTCCCGGTTGGGGAACCCGGACCGTGCGGGCGGCCCCGCGAGGCTCGACCCCAGCAGGCGGTTGGTTACCGAGCCGAGGCGGGAGATCCATGCCACGTGTCTCACGCCGAGCATGCGCCTCTTGCCCAGCGCGACCTGCGCCTCCCGCGGGACCCGCCGCGCCCGGATCCTGAATCACCGTTCCATCATCGGCGACAGCGGATCGCGCGGACAGGGGTTTCGCCGACCCGATGGCGTTCCGCGATGGCCGGACGGAGGA
>JAFGBI010000257.1 GCA_016933275.1 Polyangiaceae bacterium
ACGTGACGCGCACGACGGACCCTAACCCCCTGTTATCGCAGGGCATTCTGCCTACGGTGTGTGCCTATGCTCCGAAAAGTCGGGCTGTGGCACGACCATGGATCCCAACGACGTGTACGTCGGCGGTGCCGAGGGCCTGACGGTGTTCATCGACCCTACCACGGGCGAGGCGCTCCTCACGAGCGATCCCGCGGCGGCGAGCGCGGGGTTGGAAGAGGTCATGTCCTTCTCGTGGGAGCCCGGCGAATACGGCTACAGCGCCTGGGTGTCCTCGCCGTCGTACTGGGTGTTCGCCGACAACTACGTCTACGACGTCGAGTATAGCTACGCGACGGACACGCTCATGCGCGCGCAGATCGCGGTGGGCGAGGCGCACATCCCGGTGATCGTGGTCCACAGCTTCGGTGGCGAGCACGGGGTGCGAATCCACGAGATCCGCGTGCCGAGCTGCAATCCCACGGGTGAGGGGCCCTGCCAGAACGCGAGCGACTGCCCCGCAGTCGAGACCGGTGACACCATGGCGCTCTCTGCCGCGTGCGCGAGCTGCTACGATCGGATCGCCGCCTGCTCGGCGTATTACTGCCCCACGGATTGTCCTGGTGCGGGCGGCAACGCGTGCCTCAACTGCGAGACCGAGCACAACTGCCACGGCGAGTTCATGGCCTGCAGCGGCCTCGACTACCTGCCGCCCGACACGCTCACGTTGCCCAGCTGGTGATGGGGGCCGTGACTACGGGGCGCAGCCTGCCAGTAGCTCGGTCCGCACGGTGGCCAGGGCCTCGGCGAACTGTCCCTTCGTCGTCTCGGGATCCCCGACGTCGAGGATGAACGCCACGTCGGTGCCGCCGGCCTCTGCGATTGCGTTGAGGTTCGACGGGTCGACCTCGCCGGCGCCGGCCACGAAGGTCGGGATCCCAGCCGCGGCAGCATCGGCGACCGCCTGCAGGACGTATGGGTTCTCGTCTTCATCCGGGCAGCCGGAGGTCCCAAAGCAGAAGCACTTGTCGTTGACGAGAACCTCGTCCACGAGCCGCGAGACGCCGGGCTCGCCGTCGGTGAAGAGCACGATGACCGACCGCGAGTCCGGGTCCTCCACGATCAGCGAGGTCGCGTATTCGATCGAGCCCTGGACCGCGGGGAGCACGGGTTGGGTCGTCGCTGGGGTCGGCACGGGTTTCGGCGTGCTCGGTGTGACGCTCGTCGTCACTGCCGCGGACCGCACCGCTTCGCTGCGCGCAGTGCCCGGCCTGATACCGTCGACGCCGCCCGTGCACGCGGCGGTCATCACCAACCGGGATCAATGACGATGCATGGAGCCAAGGAAACGGAGAGGAAGGGACGTCGCTCGGCGACCTGGCTCGCGCCCCTGATGCTGGCTGGCGCGAGCGCGTGCGTCGGGCGCGAGATGCCGCCTTGCCCCGTCGACACACCGCAAGGCGGCCAAGGCGAAGATGGAGGGAGTCCCGACTCCGCGGGGGAAGCCGGCTCGATCGGCCGAGGTGGCGTCGGATCGCTGGCGAACGTCGGTGGCGCGCCGCTGGCGGGTGAGTCTGGAGGGCCCACGACGGGCGGAGCCGAGACCGGCGGGCGAGTCTCGGGCGGCGCGGACACTCGCGGTACCACTGCGGGTGGCTCGACGACAGGTCCCGGCACAGCAGGCAATGGAGGGAACTTGGGCAACGACGGCGCATCAGCAGCCGGAGGCGCGGGCGGGGAGAGCGGTGTGGGCACGGACGGCCTCAGCGCGAGCGGAGCCGTCAGTGGCCAGTGCCCCCCCGCAGTGTGCGACGACGAGTGCGTGAATCTCGAGGCGAACATCCAGCATTGTGGGGCATGCAGACGGAGCTGTTCGACGGCTGGGGTGGACCAACCGGCCTGCGAGGGCGGCCTGTGCACCTATGAACGCCGAGCAGGCTTGCCCCGACCGCGCGCCGGCTGCTTCCTCACGGCGGCCTTAGACTTCTTCGTTCGGGGCGGCGGCAGCGCATCCGCGGTCGCGCGCACGAGCTCGCAGAGGCGTTCGTGGTCCTCGAGGTCAGCAGCCGAAATCAGGATGGACGGCTTCGCTCCAGGGTATGCAATGCCTTCCTCGTAGTGCTCGCCCACGAGCGCCTTGCCGGCGGGCGTGATCTTGAGGAAGACCTGATCGTTGCACACGAGCGCCACGACCGTGTCTCCGTGGTAGAGGGCGTATTCGCCAAACATCTTGCGGGCGCGGACCTCGCGCAACGAACCGAGCTGGTCGAGCAAGAAATCGATCGTGGTCTGTCGGGTGGCCATCGTAGTGGTGGACGTAGTGTACACCGCGGACGGCGACCGCGGTTCGGACAGCTGCGGTCGTCGCGTACCCGTTCGGTCGTCACGGATTGCTCGGCGAATGTCCAGGGCGCCAACCGGCTCGGGCGGACACCTGCGCGCCCACCCCGTGTGGCGGCGCTCGTCGAGCCGACGCCGGTCAAACGGTGCTCGTCAGACCGCTGCACACTGTTTCGCCGTGACGCGACCCATGGGCGTGTTTGGTGGAGCGTCGCTTTGTTGAACCAGTTTGCGAGGTCCTGGCATCTGCCGAGTAGGCCTTGCGCCGGCAGGCCTTCGCCTGCGTCGAGGAGTTGGAGCGATGACCACGAAGCACCCACCAACAAAGGCGTTTCTCGCTGGAATGCTGGGCCTCTCGCTGGGGGGCTGCGGCCCCTCGAGCAGTGGAGACGACGACACCGGTGGGACGACGGGTGGTGTCGAAGCTGCGGGCGGCTCGCCCGCCACCGGTGGCACGGGGCTGACCGATTCGGGAGGGATCGCGAGCGCGGGCGGAAGCGCGACGGGCGGGACCACCAACACCGGGGGGCAACCAGTATCGGGCGGGACCACCAGCACCGGGGGGCAGCCAGTATCGGGTGGGACCACCAGCACGGGGGGCACCATCGCCACCGGTGGTGCAGAAGGCGGCTCCGGTGGCACGGTCCCGTCCGGTGGCACGGTTGGCACAGGGGGTCGCGACAACGCCGGTGGTCCAGGGTCCGGAGGAGCGGGAACCGGCGGAACGGAAGCGGGCGGAACGGAAGCGGGCGGTCGACCGACGGGCGGAGGGTCCAGCGGCGGATCTGGAATGGGTGGAGCGATGGGCGGTAGCGACACGGGCGGGGGTCCAGGGACCGGAGGCACGGTACCCGCCAACTGCACCGCGTCGCAGGCAGTGAGCACGAATGCCTCGGGCACCGGGCTGCACGATGTGGTGGTCGAGACGAACTCCGACCCAGGGATCGCCTGTGGCACCATCTACCGACCTGCTGACCTCGGCGGTGACGAGAAGTACCCGATCTTCGTCTGGGGAGAGGGTGCTTGCACCAGGAATGGATCCTCGAACAGCGGGGCCATGAGCGAGATCGCCTCCCACGGATACTTCGTCGTCGCCGACGGCCCGCCCGGCGGCGGCGGCAATTGCGAAAGCATCGGGATGTCGTCAGACGTCGAAGGCATGGCCAAGCCCTTGCTCGCGTACATCACCTGGGCCATCGCCGAGAACGACAAGCCGTGCAGCGCCTACTACCAGAGCCTCGATACGACGAAGGTCGCAGCCAACGGGTTCTCGTGCGGTGGATTGATGGCCGAGGGTACCGCTGGCGATCCCCGCATGACGACCTGGGGGATCACCAGCAGCGGGATGACCACGCCGAATCAGGCTTTCTACCAGACGGTCCACACGCCGGTGCTGGTCATTCTCGGTGGCCCTAGCGACGTCGCATACGAGAACGGCGAGCGGGACTACGACAGCATCGCCGCCCTGGGTCACCCGATCATGCTGTTCAGCAAGGATATCGGCCACGGCGGAGACTTGGGTGGGCCCAGCGGCCACGGCGGGGACTTCACCAAGATCAACCTGGCCTGGCTCAACTGGTGGCTGAAAGGTGACGAGGAGGCAACGGGAAAGGGGGTCCTCGTCGGCTCGGGCTGCACCTACTGCACCGACAGCGCGTGGGAAGTGAAGTCGGACAACCTACCGTAGGCGGTCGCTCCGCCGCTGCCCGAACCGCGGCGTCGCGGTCGCCGAATCGCTCCTCCCGCGTGAGCGCCTGGGTGCACACCACTGGCAGCGCGTCCCAATCGACAGGTCGCGGTCGCCGAATCGCTCCTCCCGCGTGAGCGCCACCGTTGCCGCTGGTCCCGAAAGCGGAGTCGTGTCACGGTAACCGCGCTAGTGTATCGCGACGGCGGAAAGGTGCCGGCGATGCACCTACCGGGCAGGGCATCTCCGAAGCGAGGAGCCGCGGTGCGAGGATCATCGGGGCGATTTGGAGCCCGCCCGCGAGCTGCAAGAGCGACGGCAGCACCACCGATGGCGGGTACCTGCTCGAGAGCTGCTACGACTCATGGTCGACGACGATCGCCAACTTCGCGGAGCAGCAGAACCTCTACGCGATGTCGATCGCGAACCAGCCTGATTTTGCGTCGTGTCCAGGCAACCCAGTGTGTACCGACGCGTACGATACGACGACGTACACCGCCAAGCAGATGGTGGCATTGGGTCAAGGTGGCTGGACCGAAGCTCAAGGCCAAGGGGATCAAGGTCATCGCGCCCGAAGCCTCAGAATGGATCCACGCCTGGAGCAACGCCTCGGCCACGGGCTCGCTGGTTGCCACCCATCGGCAGAGCTCGGATCCGCATGGCTGTGGGTGCTTCTCCAACACTCCGACCGATGACGGTTGCGCTCAGAAATGCCTCGAGGGGAATGGTTACGACTACGGCCACTGGCTATGGGCGGATCAGACCGCCTGGAATGCCCAGTCCTGAAATCTCGCCGGCAATCCTCTGATCGTGCCTCGGGAGGCGATCGAGCCGCTCGAGGTGGCGAGCCCTGATCGGATGACGTTCCTGGTGTCGGGCAGCGTCTCCGGGCTCGGCGTCGAGCCACCGCACCCGCCGCCGCGCTCCAAGGCCACGCTCACCGTGCTGATGATGGATCCCGAACCCTGAGCGCTGCCGAGAGCTCGTCACGCCCCGTCACGGCGGCGAAGCCTTGCCGCCGCGGACCGCAATTGGTATGGCGTCGCCACGGAGGTTGGGATGAGGTTCGCGGGCTTGCTCTTGGTCGGCTTTCTGCTCTCGGGTTGCGGCGGCAATGACGATTCCGGCCCGCAAGACCAGACTGGCACGGGTGGGGGAGGAACCGGCGGGGCAACCACCGGCGGAGCAGAGGACACCGGCGGGGCGGGCGGCAACACGGGCGGCACCGGTGGCGCCGAACCGACCGGCGGCGCGGGCGGCAACACGGGTGGCACCGAGGCCACCGGCGGGGCAGAGGACACCGGCGGGGTGGGCGGCAACACGGGCGGTACCGGTGGCGCCGGACCGACCGGCGGCGCGGGCGGCAACACGGGCGGTACCGGTGGCGCCAGCGTGACTGGCGGTACCGGTGGCGCCGGCGTGACTGGCGGCATTGGTGGCGCCGAAGCAACCGGCGGCGTCGCCACGGGCGGCCAAGACGGGGACGGCGGCACGGGCGCCGAAACCGAAGATGGGGGCGCCGGCGGTGCGGCCACGGGCGGCATTGGCGGCGCTGGAGGCGCTGGGTCCAAGGAATGCGTTCCTGGTCTGGTGTGCGAAGCGTCCTATCTCTGCGTCGAAGCCGTCACGGTGAGCGGTCCAGCGCAGATCATCCGGCACGCTTGCGTCTTCAACTTCTGTGGTTCGTCCCCCGTCACCTGTGATTGTGCGGCCACGGTCTGCGAAACCGCGGTGCCTGGCTCGACCTGTGAGGTTGACGGACTCACCCAACCCACCGACGTTCGCTGCGTCACGCAGTCTCCGTAACCCGACGCGGTGGCAAACACCCCGGGCCCGGGAGGCTGACGGGCTGGAAAGGAGACGGGCTCCCACGCGGGCGCTGCTCTCCACGGAGCAGGGCCAACTACTTTACCCCACAGCGTCAATCTACGGTCGGGCTACGCCTAAACTACTGATCTTACGGCGGTTTCTTGGGAGCGCCGAGGCCCCCTGAGTCGAAGTTGTTCCACGTCGACGCCTGACGCGAGACGCGGGGGGCCGGCGGTCGCGCAGCGCCCGCAACGGTAGCGACGTTGGTATGTGAGCAACCGTTGGGCGCATTCGAAGCGCGGAACAGCGGTGGAACAAGGGTGATCAGTGGGGCCTGCGATCGGCGCGACGAGCGCGGGGTGAGGTGGGCGTGGTTTGGGCGCCTGCCAGGGGGATCAGGACAGGTAGGCTCATCATCGCGCGTGCGGACGTGGCCGAGTCCGACGTCATCGATCACCAAGAGCTGAGGACGCACCCAACCCTTGAGGCGGCGGAGATAGGAGTCATCAGCGAGACCGGCATGGAGATCCTGAAGGAGGTCGACACAGCGGACGTAGCGGAAGGAGAGCCCCTGCTGGCAGGCGCGCAGCCCGATGGCCTCGAGGATGTGGCTCTTCCCGGTGCCACTGTCGCCGGTGATGACGATGTCATCGTAGGGGTCCAGTTGTTGGTGCCGCCCCCGCGGGGCGAGCTCGTAGCGAGCGAGGCAGTGGAGCTCGGGACCGTAGACGAAGAGCTCGTGTTGCGTGACGCGGATGGGAAGGATGTCGGTGACGTGCTCGTAGGGGACGGCGTAGCGATTGCCCTGCCAGTCCACGAACCCATCAATGCGGGCGGTATGGATCACTTCTCCCGCCGGATCGTCGGCTACGCCATCTGGCACCAGGAACCGACCGCCGGCGAGGTGCTCGCGATGCTCGAAGCCACCGTCGAAGCCGTCGGTCGGGCACCCAAGTACCTCATCGGCGACCAAGGAGCGCAGTTTCGTGACGACTACCAGGCCTGGTGTCGCGAGCGCGGTGTCCGCCCGCGCTTCGGCGCGGTCGGACGCTATCGCCGTACTGGAGCGCTTCATGCGCACCCTCAAGGAAGAGGGGCTCCGGCAGCTCCTGGTCATGCCGCTCCGCGAGCTTCAGATGGCCGAGGAGCTCAACGTCTTCGTCGACTGGTACAACGGGGCCCGCCCGCATCAACGTTTGCGCGGAGCCACGCCCGACGAGCTCTACTTCGGCCGCGACCGAGCTCGCGATGGGCCTCGCTTCGAGGTCCGGGGAACGTACCCCTCCGGTGACGCGAAGCTCCGTGCCAAAGCCGGGACGGTCGTCGAGCTTCACGTCGAGCGGCATCGCGGTCGTCCGCATCTTCCCGTCATCGAGCTCCGGCCGGCAGCGTGAGCTTCCGAGCTTGCGTTTCGCGTCGCGCGTCATGACGCGTGAAGGGGAGGGACTGTCCGTCGCGCGCGACCAGCCGTAGGTCGACGTCGTGGGAAACGTCGACTCACGAGTCTATGGGGGCGCGAAGGGGTGGATCATGAACCAAATTTCTCGATGAAAAGTCCCTGGACTAGAACAGCGTCGGCGAGCGAGTCGAACAGGGAACGGAGACGTTTTTTAGGCCTCCGTCGCTGTCGGCAACCTGATCGATGCTCTATTCCCAGGCACGGCCGGCTCCGCCGCACTCACGCGCGGGATCGCGCGTGAACATGACGCTCGGCGGCCCCCTCAGCTAGTTGGGGTTTCGCTGACTTGCACGGGGATCTTTCTGGGCTGCACCTCCGGCCGCTTGGGAAGGGACAACGTGAGCACTCCCCGGGCGAGCTCGGCGCGAATGGTGTCGCTGCAATCCGTTCCCTCCGGCATGGTGAACGCGCGGGAGAAGCCGCCGTAGACCCGCTCACGGACATAGTGGATATCGGCCGCATTCTCCGGGTCAGGCTCGCGCTTGCCAATAATGGTCAGGCGGTTGCCGATCATGGTGATCTCGAGGTCTTGCTCGTTGAAACCTGGCACATCCGCCCGGAAGACGAAGTCCTCGGGCGTCTCCCGAACGTCGAAGTCGGGCAGGAAGTGCTGGGGCTGGTCCTCGCTGGTCAGGAACGGGACCATCTGACGGAAAGGGTCCCACGGCAACCAGCGGACCTGATCGCGATTCGCTGGTGCTTGGGGCTGCTCCGCGCGGAGATTGCGGACGAACAGGTTGGGCATGATGATTCTCCTTCGGCTGGGCCGGGGTGCGCGGGGATCGTGTTGGCGGGAGTCCGCGCGCGAGCGAGTCGTCACCGGGGCCGTAGCTCTCCCCGGCACGAAGCACTTTCTGGGCCAAGGAGTCGCCGCATGCAAACCCGCGCACTCGCGCGGACAGCGGTTCCATCGAGATGGGGTCACCTCGCCGTCACCAGCACGGCGGCTGGGCGAGGCGCCCACGATCGCGAAGCTCGTCGACGCGGATGCGACGGCGATCGAGAGGAATCCAGAGGCTCGCCCCGCTTCCATCAGATTGACGCAGCCGGTACGTCATTCCGATGGCGCCGCCGGCAGCGGGCCCAAGGTCGCGCTGTCGGCGGCTGAGGCTGGGCCCGGTTCGCCAGTGGCCCGAATGATGCTTGAGTTCCGGAGGAGTGATCTACACCATCGCGGTCGTCCTCGGCCTTCTGTGGCTGCTCGGGCAGCTCCCGCCCAGGCCCCCGGCTGGCGCCATTCGAAGCGGAGAAGTGATGGAGCCCGGCGCGCCAGCCCCAGGAATCGAGCGATTTGGATTCTTTGGTTTCGGTACAGAAGGTGAGGTCCGTGCACGTCAGGGGGCGAGGCGCCTTTCCCAGGCGGTCACTCGAAGTGAATGGCGCGCAACATCATTCTGACTACCCCCCGCCTCTGCCGCGGCGAATACCGGCGATGTTTTCCCAGATCGCGGCCGGTTCGCGACCTTTGGCCCGCACCATGCATGGCTCTCCCCGAGCGTGCCGAGCCGCCGCAGAACGGGAGAGCCTGTTCGTGACGCGGGCCTCGAGCCGCAGCAGGAGGAATCAGATGACTAGAAGTGTAATAGCGGTGATTGCGCTGGGGCTAGCCGCCGGCTGCGCGGGCAGCGTGATGTCGCCCTCGAAGCTTACCGCCTCGGAGGCGTCAGTACGGGGCGCCGAAGAGGTCGGAGCGGCAGCCGAGCCCAAGGCAGGGCTACAGCTGAAGCTGGCCCAGGACCAGCTGGCCGAGGCCAAGGTTCTGAGCAAGGACGGCGACGGAGAGGCGGCAGATCGGATGCTTGCGCGCGCCCAGGTCGATGCGGACCTCGCGATCGCGCTCGCCAAGGAAGCGTCGGCCAAGCGCGAAGCAGAACTCGTGGCGGTCGAGATCCGGGATGAAATCGAAGAAGCGAAAAAGGAGGTGCCCCGATGACCAAGAACCAAGGCTACTTGCGTGGTGTCCTCGCGACATTCGCACTGATCTCCGCGGCCGGCAGCGGCGCGTGCGTCGCGGCCACCGCCCCGCAGCAGCTAGTCAACGCACGCGCCAGCTACGCCTCCGCCGCCGCCGGTCCCGCCGCGAGGCTGACGCCTTCGGAGCTGGTCGACGCGAAGCGGGCGCTCGACGCGGCCGAACGAAGCTTCGAGAAGTACGGCAACACGGGTGAGACGCTCGACGCGGCGTACATCGCGCAGCGGCGAGCCGAGATCGCCGCTGCACGCGGTGGGATCGCCGCCGCGGAGGCCGAACAGGAGCGCGGTACCACCAAGCTGGCCTCGGTGCGCGAGGGGCGCCTGGATGCCGTGCGAACCGCGCTCAGGGCGAGCCAAGGCCAGGTCGCCAGCTCGGATCTTGCGCTCGCTGCGACGGGGGCCGAGCTCCGCGCGACCGACCGAGCCCTGGTTGCGGAGAAGAAGGGCCGTGCGGAGGCCGACCTTCGCGCCAAGGACGCCCTGAACAAGCTCGCGCTGGCTGCGTCGCTCGCCGTCAAAGAGGAGCCACGCGGTACGGTCATCACACTGCCGGGCAACGTCCTCTTCGCGACGGGGAAGCATGAGCTCTTGCCGGGCGCGATGAGCAAGCTCGATGCGGTGGCCGTGGCGCTCAAGAGCCAGCCCGACGTGAGCATCTTGGTGGAGGGCCACACCGACAGCCAGGGGACCCCGGCCGACAACCTCGCGCTGTCCCAGCGGCGGGGCGAGTCCGTCCGCGCCTACCTGGCGTCGAAGGCAGTGCCGAAGGAACAGCTCTCGTCGGTGGGTATCGGCGAAAGTCGGCCCCTGGGGGACAACGCGACCATCGACGGTCGCGGGCAGAATCGCCGCGTCGAAATCATCGTGACACCACGAGAGAAGCGTTAGCGCGCGGGGATCGGGGCGTCGGGGTCGGCGAAGTCTCGTCAACCCCCGACGCCCCTCCGCTCGCGGGCGCCGCCTCCGTTTCGACGGTCACCCGGCATCCACGGCGACCGCGCTGCCGACGCACGCACACCGTCGCGTCGAAGCCCGTGACCGGAGAACGACCGCCGGGCGCGGTCGTCTGTGGGTTGCACCAGCAGGCGCCTTCGAACCAGACGACCGCACCCGACAGCCGCTCTCGGCGTGCAAGAAAGGGCTCAGCCCGTGGCAGATCAGGACCTTGCGCAACTCGATAGGCCCTGGCACGCGATGAACGTGCAGGCCGTTGGCGCGGAGTGGCAGGCGAATCCGGCAGATGGCCTGAAGGGAGCCGACATCCCCGCCCGGCGGACGAGAGCGGGCGAGAACCGCCTCTCCACACCGCCGAAGCCCCGCGCGATCCTGAGGTTTCTTGCGGGCTTCGCCGATCCGCTCGTCGGCGCCCTTCTGCTGGCCGGGGTGATCGCGGCTGCCGTCGCCCTCAACGCCGGCGGCGACGGGCCCTGGTTTCTGCGTTTCAGCGACCCTATCGCGATCCTCCTCATCGTGGTCGTCAACGGTGTGCTCGGGTTCCTCCAGGAGCGGCGCGCAGAACAGGCGCTCGGCGCACTGCAGAGGCTGGCCGCTCCGACCGCGAAGGTCGTCCGCGACGGCACGGTGGTGGTGTTGCCCGCCGCGGAGCTCGTCCCCGGGGACATCATCGAGCTCGAAGCGGGAGACAGCGTCCCGGCGGACGTGCGACTCTTCGAGACGCACGGCTTCACCGTAGAGGAAGCGGCGCTCACCGGTGAGTCGACGCCGACGGACAAGGACGGTGACCGGGAGCTTCCGAAGGCAACCCCGCTCGCGGAGCGGGTGACGATGGCCTACGTGGGCACGAGCGTAACGCGGGGCCGCGCTCGTGGTTTCGTCGTACACACGGGAGCGTTCACGGAGCTCGGCCGGATCGACGCGCTCATCCGCTCGACCCCGCGCGACGCGACTCCGCTCGAGCAGCGCCTCGCCCGCTTCGGGAAGCAGATCCTCGCCGTCTGTCTGGCGCTCAGCGCGGCCCTCTTCGTGCTCGGCGTCTTGCGCGGAGGGCAAGCTTGGACCGTGCTGCTCCTGACCGCCGTGAGCCTCGCGGTCGCTACGATTCCCGAAGGATTGCCGGCCATCACCACGATCACCCTCGCGCTCGGTATGCAGCGCATGGCCGCCCGCGGCGCCATCGTGCGCAAGCTGCCCGCCGTCGAGACGCTGGGCTCAGCGACCGTGATCTGTTCGGACAAGACCGGAACGCTCACACAAAACGCCATGACCGTGCGGCTCGTGGAAACCGCCCAGGAGATCCTGTCGGTGACGGGCCAGGGATACCTGCCGGAGGGCGCGTTCGAGCGCGATCATGATCGCGTGGAAACCCTTCCTGCGGCGGTCGTCCGCCTGCTCTCGACGGGCACGCTCTGCAACACCGCCCAGCTCGACACCAGCGGCCCCACGCCGGCCATCGTCGGCGATCCAACCGAGGCCGCGCTGGTCGCCCTCGCGCTGAAGGGCGGGATCGACCGGCGGTCTCTCCTGGCGGAGGCCGAGCTGGAATCCGAGCTTCCCTTCGACGCGGATCGGAAGCGCATGACGGTCATCGTCAAGGGCAAGGACCAGAAACGCGTGGCGCACGTCAAAGGCTCACCCGACGTCCTCCTTCCACTCTGCACCCACGTCCTCCTCGCCGATGGTCGGGCAGAGCTCGGCGATGCCGAACGCACCCGCTTGCTCGCCCGCAACGAAGTGCACGCGAAACAGGCCCTCCGAGTGCTGGCCCTCGCCGATCGAGACGATCCCGATGCGGAGGATCCGGAGCACGAGCTGACCTTCTTGGGCTTTGCCGCGATGATCGATCCGCCACGTCCCGGGGTGAAAGCGGCGATCGCCGAGTGTCAGCGGGCGGGCGTGCGGGTCGTCATGATCACTGGTGACCACCAGCTCACCGCCGCGGCCATCGCGCGCGAATTGGGTTTCTGGAGCGATGACACCATCGCCATGACTGGCGCCGAACTCGACGACACCGACGACGCTCGACTCCTCGAGCTGGTACCCCGGGTGGCGGTCTTCGCGCGGGTGAGCGCCGAGCAGAAGGTCCGGATCGTGCGGGCGCTCAAGCGGGGCGGCAACGTCGCTGCGATGACCGGCGACGGCGTCAATGACGCACCCGCCCTGCGCGAAGCGAACATCGGCATCGCCATGGGACTGGGAGGCACCGACGTCGCGCGTGAAGCGGCGGACATGGTGCTCGCCGACGACAATTTCGCGACCATCGTTCACGCCGTGCGCGAGGGTCGCGCGATCTTCCGCAATATCACCAAGTTCATCTTCTTCCTCAACTCGTCCAATGCTGGCCTTGTCGTCGCGGTCGTCGGCGGCACGTTCTTCGCCGACACCGTCCGGTTCGCGCTAACACCACTGCAGCTGCTCTGGATCAACCTGGTCACGAACGGCCTTCCGGCGCTCGCGCTCGGAATGGACCCGGCGGAGCCGAGCCTGATGGACGAGAAGCCGCGTCCGGTGCGCGAGGGACTCTTCTCCATTAGGGACCTCTTGGCAACCCTGGCCATCGGCACCCTGATGGGTGGCTCTGCGCTCAGCCTCTACCTGCTGCCTGACCTCGCGCCTCAGGTCTTTGCCGCGGGAATGACGAGGGACCAGATGCTGGCGCACACTCGCACGATGGCCTTCACGATGCTCGGATTCGCGCCGCTCTTTCACGCCTTCAGCTGCCGCAGCCGCGTGGACAGCCTGTTGCGCGGCGGGCTCTTCACCAACCGGGCCTTGCTCGGCGCCGTGGCCGCCAGCGCCGCCGTGCAGCTCGTGACGGTCCTCGTGCCGCCGCTCCACGCGATCTTCCGCACCCACTCGATGAGTCTCAGCGAGTGGAGCGTCGTGATCGGACTCTCGGTGTTGCCCGTGCCGCTCGTCGAGCTCGGGAAGCTCC
Organism: Polyangiaceae bacterium; assembly: GCA_016933275.1. Classification (GTDB taxonomy): domain Bacteria; phylum Myxococcota_A; class Polyangia; order Polyangiales; family Polyangiaceae; genus JAFGBI01. Next base: position 13,138 of record JAFGBI010000257.1, read on the forward strand.
TCTGGCGAAACCGGCCGATGGCGCGGCGCGCAGAAGACCCCCCCCAAGCTCCCCCCGAAGCGGTAAGCGCTTGAGGGAGAGTTGAACGGCGCTGCGTGCGAGGCCGCCGCGGTCGCCCAGACGCCCTACCTACCCCGGCGGAGCCGATACCAGACAGGCCAGGCCATCAGCTGTCAGGCAGAACGCGGAACCCCTGATTGCTGACCGCCACCAGAATACTGCGAACTTCCCTGCCACATTGGGTCAAGATCGCGCCGCAAAGGGACTACGCCGCGCGCGTCACTCCGAGCATCCCCTGGGCAATGCTCAACGCAAGCCGGGCATACCGGCTCCACTTGCCGAGACCCCGCTGGGCGAGCACCGAGGACGCCAGAGCCAGCGCCGAGCTCACCATCGCGAGGGAATTGTGCTGCTCCGCCCGAGCCAGCGTCAGCTCCGTCCGGGCGATCGAGAGGTGCGCCAATGCCAGCTCCTTGCGCAGTGAGAGCTCCGAGCGTTTCATGGAAATGCCTTCAAGATGGCAGCGACGTCACGCGCCGTTTCACGCTGCGTCAGCGCGAAGAATGGGCGCCGCAGGAGGCGCCGGACCTGCAGACCAGCAATGGTCGCTCCCAGGAGATTCACCGCTACCACACCAAGTGCGGCGTTGAGCGGCTGTTCGCGAAACGCCATGACCACAGCTGCATTCAATGCGAGCCAACCGGCGAGACCGCCAGCCGCAGCGCAGACTAGCCACGCTGCTGCCAGCAGAATCGCCTGTCGGAATTCCAACCATTCTAGCTGCGAAAGCTCACGGTGCGCGGCCCAAAGATCGAGCAGCGCCCGAATTCGCGGTGCTCCCGCCGCCATGATGTTCAGTGCCGAAATGCCACGGCGCCCAGGATGACTCCCACCGCGACGCCAGCCCCGACCGCGACTCCGATCGATTGCCACGGTTTTTCGTGAACGAATTCGTTGGCGCCGCTCGCTCGGTTCACGAGCCCCACTTCCAGCTTCTCGACGTATGCGCGGGCCGCTTCCAGATCGCCCTCCAGACTCTTCCTGATGTCGTCGATTCCGCTCTCGCTCATGTCGGCGGTCGCATTGACGAGGGCCTCGGCCCCGTCGATGACCCCGCCGATGTGAGACGCGCCGTTCTTGTGCTTTCTTCGACCATGCGTTTGCGTGTGTATCGACACGATTGCCTCCTCTTCGCCAATCGCGCGCTGAGTCTGCGCTCGATGGCGTTCAGGTTATGTGCAAGGGACGTGCCGCCGTGCTCGAGAGTTCCTGCGAGGGCTGCCTCGTCCGCAGCCTGGACCCCGTCGCGGCGGCGATCTGAGCCTGGGTTCCGCGCCGACGACGGACGACATGCTGGGATCCGAAGCAGATTTCGAGCCTTGTCCGCGTTCGGCGCGCGCCGAAGTAGCAGCGCTACTTCGAACACGACCGGCGCGGAGGAGGCAGAAGGCTGCGAGGAGTACGGCATGGCGAACTACGAGGCGCGAAATCCGGGCTGAGGCCGCGCGAAGGCGAGCGCGCTTCGAGGCGGGCCTCCGAACGAGTCGACTTCGCGAGTGCCCCCGCTTCGAGGCCTGGGAAGCCGCTGGCCAAATCATTCAGACTGAGCGGTGCGGTATTTCACGTTGATTGAACGGGCCCGGGGAACCGGTCCAACCGGGCGGAGGATCTGGTCACCGCTTGGCCACCGAAGGCGTTGGCACGCACCGTGCTTCGCTCAACTTCCTGCTACGGAAGTCAGGGGCACTCCTCGACCTGGGACGCTCCCCAATCGGCGCCCTCCGCGACGGCTTTGCGACGGGGGGCGACATCTACCGCCCACGAGCCCACCCCCCTGACCGTGGGACGCCTCTCGGCCCAAGCCCAACTCACGTCCACCCATTGCCCGACGTCCAAAGAACCCGCCAGTCCAGCGAGGAAGCCCCCAATGTTCAAGAGAGCCCTCGTCGCGCTCGGCCTCGTCGGTGCCATGGCACTGATGCTGGTCGCGTGCTCGGTCACCGCCTACAATGGAATGGGCGGCCTCGATCAACAAGTCCAATCCCAGTGGGCCCAGGTCGAGAACACCTACCAGCGACGGGCGACCTCTAGTCCTGTCACCGCTAGATGCGACACTACGTTATCGCTGATGTCGACCGCGGCCCAGCCCAACGGCGATTGGAGAGCGCCACTGAAGTCAACCGCTTCGTAGGCGTTGTTTGCTGCGGAGATTCCGACATCCCTGTCAGGGTGGGTGGAGTGAATCGCCAACGTGCCGCGCTGGTTCGAACTCGCCGCGAACAACTCGGCGATGTTGGAGAACCGGTTCCCCTCGGAGAAGAGCGCCTGATTCGTCAGCTGCGGATTGTCACGGATGCAGAGGTGCCAGAGGTTCGCGCCAGTCTCGCCGAAGGCGATGTCCGGGAAGCTGGCCAGGGCGCCCCGCAGGTCCATCAATGCGTGGCTCTCGGAGAGATCTAGGCTCGTCAGGCCGACGTCCTCGAGGCAAGCGCGCTGCAGGTTGGGCGTGTCCCTCAGTGTAACCAGCATCAGGGACTTCGAATGGTAGCATTCGATGACGCGCAGCCGGTGAAAGTGGCAGAAGCCCAGCACGGTTGGCTGGTTGTACGAAGAACACCAATGTTCGAGGTGCGGCGCCACGATCTCGAGCCCGAGCACGGCGGAGACGCTCTGGTCTGTCACTCGTTCGATGCTCGGATCACCGCCGTCCCCTCCATTATGCCCGATGTTGATGCGCAGGACCGCGCTCCAGGGTTCGACACGCAGGCGGTGCCGACGCGGCGCGTTGGTGCCGAACACCCTGGTGGGGCGGAGCGAACTGCTGTGCGTGCCGTCGGACCAGAGACATTCGACTCGAGCAGGTCCGCGAGTCGTCAGGACAGGTGCAAAGCCGGCTCCCTCGGTCACGAAGGTGATTCCCCCGGGGGCGGCGACCTCGAGCGTCTCTGGGGCCACGCCATCCACGAGCCGAGGGGAGACGCGCGCCTGTCCTCCCCTTTGCCACCCCGTCCGCACCAAGGCGACCCCTCGGATGAACCTGGATTTCGCGCGGGGGGGGAAGCCAGTGCGCGGGGACGCGCGGGTTTTGAGCTGAATCGCCGCGCTTCGCCCGGCGATTC
>JAFGBI010000258.1 GCA_016933275.1 Polyangiaceae bacterium
ACCGCAACGGCAGCGCTGAAAACGCGTCCCTGCGAGGCGAGGACGCGTTTCCAGCGCTGCCTCTGGTGAGGTCTGCTGCCGGTTCGGTGCTCTAGATCATCGATTTGACGCAGCAATTGACCTGATTGCTACTCTAGAGCGACCGGGCGACCGCCTCCCCGACGCGAAGCCCATCGACCGCGGCACTCACTATCCCGCCGGCGTGTCCTGCTCCCTCGCCCGCCGGGAACAGACCGGCCAGATCCGAGGACTCGAGCAGGTCGGGGTGGCGCGGGACCCGCACCGGCGAACTGGTCCGGGTCTCGACCGCGATCAGCAAGGCCTCCTCCGTGAGGAATCCGCGGAGTCTTCGTCCCATCCCGCGAATCCCCTGGCGCAGACGGTCGGCGAGACGGAGCGTTGCCGAGTCGAGCACGTCCCCCACGTCCCCCGCGATCAGCCCGGGGACATAGCTGGTGTCGGGGAGGGTGCTCGAGCCGCGACGCGCCAGAAAGTCCGTCACTCGGGTGGCCGGGGCGCGCTGCGCTCCACCTCCGGCCACGAAGGCAGTCCGCTCGAGCGCTCGTTGCAGCGTGACCCCGCCGAGAGGCCCCGAGAGGCCGGCGCCCGCCAGATCATCGGCCTCGACCGCCACCACCAGGCCGGCGTTGGCGCGAGGAAACCGCCGGCCGGAGAGGCTCATACCGTTTACCACTAATCCGTCCGGCTCTGTCGCCGCGGAAACCACGAACCCTCCGGGACACATGCAGAAGGTGAACACTCCGCGCCCATTCACTTGTTCGGCCAGAGAATAGGCCGCAGGGGGAAGCCGAGGGTGGCCGGCGAGCGCCCCATACTGGATACGATCGATGAGCGACTGCGGGTGCTCGATGCGAAGGCCGATGGCGAACCCCTTCGCCTCGAGCCGCACACCATGCCGGGTCAGTATCTCGTGGACGTCCCGCGCGGAGTGGCCCGTCGCCACGACGACCCGGTCCGCCTCGAGCTCCGCTCCGCCGGCAAGCACGACTCCCGCCACGGCACGCCGACTGCCGCCGCTCGTGACCAGAAGGTCGCTCACCCGCGACTCGAAGGCGAAGGCAACCCCCACGGCCTCGAGGTGCTCGCGGAGCGCCGTCACCACCCGCGGCAGCCGGTTCGAGCCGATGTGGGGACGGGCGTCGGTCAGGATCTCGGGCGGAGCGCCGTGTCTCACGAGGATCTCGAGGACGTCGCGGACATTGCCCCGCTTGACGGAGCGCGTGTAAAGCTTGCCGTCACTGTAGGCCCCGGCACCACCCTCGCCAAAGCAGTAGTTGCTGTCGGGGTTGACATGGCCGAGACGCTGCAAGGCCTTGAGGTCGTGCCGACGCGGCTGCACGGGCCGCCCCCGCTCCACTACCCGGCAAGGGATCCCACGTCGTGCGAGCGCGTAGGCGGCAAAAAGCCCCGCCGGGCCGTCCCCGACGATCAGCACGCGGCGGGGGCCCGTCACCTCGCGCGGGGGCGGATCGCCAAGTGTCTCACCTGGCGGATCGTTCGAGACGCGCACCCGAAGGCGAAAACGCACCATCCCGTGCCGTGCGTCGAGCGAGCGCTTCAGGACGCTGACGTAGGGTATCCGTTCGGGATCGAGCCCGAGGCGAACGGCGACGTGCTGCCGCCAGACGGATGGCTCGTCCAGCTCATCGAGCCCGAGCTTGACCTCAACCTCGCATGGAAGCTCCGCCGTCATCCGGGACGCCGTTCGCTTCGCTGCTCGAGCGAGCCTACCCCGCGCGCCACTGGCACGCCTCGTCGGGGACCGTATCGACGGCCGTGACCTTGGCGCTGGCACGGGACGCCCGCGTGCGGGCAAGTTGTGTCAGCACTGGGACCAGGGCATCCGCACCCTCCCGATGGTCGATGACCACCCCGAGCGACCGTGCAGCCTGGAGCCGGTCGTGACTGCCGCCAGCCGTGAAGAAGACGACCTCTTCGACGCGGCCGGAGGCCAGGAGCTCGCGAGCCAGCGCAAGCCCGTCTCCATCATCCAGGTCGAGCTCGACGACACCCGCGTCGAAGGTGCACTCCAGCACCTCCGCCATGGCCACCGAGGGCGCGGCAATCACGTCGAAGCCGTACCCCCGCAGCATTCTCGAGATGGACCGCGAACGCTGCCGCTCTCGCTGGACCAGCAGCAACCCAAACGGCAAAGCAAGGGACATGAGCGCCTATTTCGAAACAGTAGACGAGCACAACTTCCCCTCCTCGGCAAGGAGATGGTGGTGCCTTCTCCACGGCTCTCTAGAAAACTCCCGCCACGCTGCGAGGGGACTCCGGTCCGTCGCCCGTGTCCTTCGTCACCATTCTCTCGAACTCGCCGGTCCCGCTGCGATCGGCGATCCGACAAGCGCGCCCGGCCAGACTCCGACTCGATGGTCCTCACGGACGAGGAAGGCACGATCACCCCCCCCACTCCTCCCGCAGTGAGACGCCATAGGCGTCCTCTTCCACCCCCTGGTCCCGGAGCCAGGTCGCGAGCGCAGTACCGAGTTCGTGCGCCGAGCTCCACCTATGGGTTGGTTCCTTCTCCAGACCTCGCGCGACGACCCGCCATAACGCGGCGTCGCCCGCCATCAAATCGACGATGGGCGTGGGCGGCTGCGTTCGAATGGCATCGAGCACGCCGAAGGGACCCTGCCCCTCGAACGGAGTACGGCCGGTCAGCGCATGGTAGAGGACCACGCAAATCGACCAGATGTCAGCGCGAAAGTCGACCTCCCCCCTCCCCTGAGCCTGTTCTGGTGCAACGTAGGCTGGGGTGCCAACCAGAGCCCCGTCCTGAGTGATGCGGGGGCCGCTGGCGGTGAGGAGAGCCAAGCCGAAATCGATCAGCTTGGGTTCCAGACGGTGAGCGGTACCCTCCGCGAGGACCACGTTGGCGGGCTTGACGTCCCGATGGACCACCCCGTTGGCATGGGCGTCGGCCAGCGCACCGACGACCGGGACCAGGAGCGCTACGGCCTCGCGAGGCGGCAGCCGCCAGCGCTCTTCGAGCAGATCGAGGAGCGTTCGACCCCTCAGGAGCTCGAGCACCAGGTAGGCGACCCCGTCGTGCGTCACCGCGAAGTCGAGCACCCGGGCCGCGGCGCGATGTCGGATGCGACCAAGCGCGCTCGCCTCGCAGAGCATCCGCTGGCTCGCATTCGTGCCCACGAGGGATGGATGTAGGAGCTTGATGGCCACAGGCGCATGGGTAAGCTCGTCGGAAGCTGCCCAGACGACCGCCATCCCCCCTGATTGGAGAGGCTCCGATAGGAGGTAGCGCCCGCCGAGCACCACGCCGCTCCTGATGATCGTCGGCTGTTGGCCGCCGCCCTCACTCCCACCCATGGACCGCCGATCCTGCCAGGGGGTGCGGTTTCTGCCCATGCGGGGCCAGGATCAGGTCATTGTGCTTCCTCAGATTCTGGCTCCTCGGGGTGTTCGTCCGCGTAGCGGATGGCGTCGACCACCACGGTCTGCCAGAGCTCGACCGCACGCTTCACCACCCAATTCGCGTTTGCGGGTCCCAGCTCGAGCGGAAGGTCGTTGACCTCGCCGAACCATTCGCTCGCCATGAACACCCCACTGTCGAGCTTCTCGCGCACCCACCAGCGCGCGATCTGCTCGAGATCCTCGGTCCCCGCAGCCTCGACGGCGCGTTCCCCAGCCTGAGCATAGGTGATGCCTGCTGCGCTCGACCTTGGCCCCACCCGTGCCGTGTCGATCGCCTTGGTCCAGAGGTCGGTTGTGGTCAGGGTGGTCACGATGAGCAGGCACACCCCCACCCTCGAAGCCCCAGCACGCTGGGACGCGAACCAGGAGCTCGGCCGGGGGGGGTATGGAGGGTTAGACGCGCGAACCTTGCGGTTCAGCTCTATTCGCTCTCGCATTTTTTGGGGTCCCCCCGCCTGCCGTCCGACCTCATCGTCCGAGGCCCGCCTCCGCACGCTGACCCACCGCACCGAGCGACCTTCCCAGCGCCAACGGTTCTCTGGAGAAATGCCCCGAGACGCCGCTCGGTGGCCGAGGAAGCCATGGGCCGGGGCGAATCCGTCCAGAATCGGTGCTCTGGCAGCCGGTTGGGCACGGTGATCGGGCGGATGCCCACGCCGGCAGTCCGGAGCCACCCCCGGACGACCACCCCAGCGGTCCGGAACCGCCCCCGGCCGGTGTACCATCGCTCCCGCTGGCACACCGCGCCAGCGATAGAGAGATCCCATGATCAGGGGCAGACGAGAGCACTTCCGCCGCGAGCACTACGAGGCCCATGCGGGAGTCTCACCGACCAAACTCGCCGAGCTGGTGGTCCATTGTCTCGAGCTCGTTGCGACCCTCGCCAGCCGCGGTGTGCCGTTTCGGTTCAAGGGAGGAAACTCCTTGCTGGTCCTGCTCGAGGACCCCCAGCGGTTCAGCATCGACGTGGACGTCGTCACGACGCTGGGGAGGGACGCTCTCACGGAGGAGGTCGGCGCGACGACCGAGGAGTCGGACGTGTTCACCCGGTGGGAGTCCCGCGCCCCAAGGACCAAGCCGTGGCTCCCCCTCATCAGCTACAAGATCTTCTTCGACTCCTGCTTCGAGGCCTCCGAACCGGCCTACGTGATGCTGGACGCCGTGCTCGAACCCCCGCCCTACCCGGGGACCCGCCGACTCGTCCGCTGTGGCTCGCTATACGAGAGCGAGGTCGAGGTCGAGGTGCCAACCATCTCGGGGTTGATCGGCGACAAGCTCCTGACCATCGGACCCTCAACGCTGGGCATCCCGATTGGGAAAAACAAGGCCGCGCAGCGCCTGAAGCACGTCTTCGACGTCGCCACGCTGAGCCGCCGGGACTGGGACGCCGATGCCGTACGGCAGAGCCTTCGCGCCACGAAGGCGCAGGAGGAGGCGATCCAGCGCCGCACCCATCCATGGCACGAAGTCCTCGCCGATACCCGACGTTTCTGCGAGCTCCCCCTCGCCTACGCGGAGCCACCGGCGCTCGAAGCCACGGCGGATCCCTACCTCGCCGAGATCACGAGCGGCTTCGTCGAGTTCCGGCAACACCTGTTCCGAGCGGCATACCGGTGGGAGCTGTTCAAGGACGATTGCCGGCGGGTACTCGAGATCCTCGATACCGTCGGCGAACCGTAGGGGTCCCGGCCTCTGGCACCGCTCAGCTCGTCCCGGGGAGCCGGAACAGGTGGGTGCGGTAGTGGGCGAGCTCCGCGATGGACTCGCGGATGTCCTCCAGGGCGCGGTGGCCATCCGCCTTGCGCGGCGACGCCTCCAGCACCCCTGGCGCCCAGCGTCGCGCCAGCTCCTTCACCGTGGTCACGTCAACGTTCCGATAGTGAAGGAAGCCTTCGAGGCTGGGCATGTGAAACTTCAGGAAGAAGCGATCCATGTGGATGGAATTGCCGGCGAGCGGCGCGGTTCCCACCTCGCAGTGAGCACGGACGAAGTCCAACGTCCGCGCCTCCGCGGCGGCCACCGAGATCGGTGACCCCCGCACGCGGTCGAGGAGCCCCGACGCGGCGTGGTGTTCGCGACTCCAGTCGTTCATCCCCCCGAGAACGGCTTCGGTTTGGTGGATGACGATCTCGGGACCGGTGGCGACGACCTCCAGAGTAGCGTCCGTGATCAGCGTCGCCATCTCGAGGATGTGATCCACGCGCGGGTCGAGCCCCGTCATCTCGAGATCGATCCACACGAGCCGATCCGAGGTGGTCATGGTGCCCCTCATATTGCACCTCGCGCCAGAGCGCAAAGGCCAAGATGCCGGCACCCGCCGCCCGGGATCCCGCCCGAGCACCGATCGAGTCTCCGACGGCGACGGCGCCGCTGAGAAGATCTGCTACCGGTTCGAGGCGTCAGGTCGTCGATCCGTCGCAGCAATCGGCCTGATCGGCGCCCTAGCTTGCGTCCTCGACGGTCAGAAACCCCGGAGCCAGCGCGAGCAACGCCGAGAACGAGGTCCGTTGCCAGGCGATGCTGCGATCGGTGAGGACACGGAGCAGGTAGCGACGACCATCGGGCTCCTTTCTCAGCCAGACGGTCCAGTCCACGAAGAGCCGGATCGCGGAGGAGTTCACGAACGTCAGCCCCGAGACGTCGAGCCGAAGGTCTGCGCTCGCGTTCGAGCAGGTCAGCTCGTGGACCTGGCGAAAGAAAGCCGCCAAACGCTCGTCCGGACCCAGGGTCGAGATGATCCCCGATATCCGGAGCGTGCTCGGAGGCTCGATGCTGATCCTCACGTTCTGCACCACCGGCGGAGCGAGGTCGACGATTCCCCTCATGAGGATCCCCAGACCCGTTCCCCGGTCGCCCATGCCGCCCGGCATCGCGGTGGCAGAAGAGGGGCCGCCGCGCCTTCTCCCTGTGGTTCTTGGATGTCGGGATCGGTCACGCCATCCTCGCTTCGTCGGTGTCCTGGCCACCGGCCTGCACTCCCGCGCGGGGTACCCGAGGCGTACGCATATACCACAAACCACCCCCTCCCCCCTTCGTCAATAGCGAAACCTTGGGGGGATGCAGCGCGTCAACCGGGCCCCGAGACGAGACCGGGCGCTCCCCATCAACGCGATCCGAGGTCGCTCGTTGAGACGAGCTCGACCAGGACGCGACCCACCGCGGCGTTGTCGGTGACCGCTGCGAAGCGGTCCGCTGCCGCACCGTTGGCGAGAAGCTCTACGGGGAGACTCGTGTGTCCCGCCGTGCTCCAGCGCAGACCCGCGCGTCGAGCCAGCACGTGAACTGCCGCCTCCACGAGGGGGTCGGGTCGTCCGTCGGCAGGATCCGAACGCTCTCCCGACCGGGGGTGATGGCGACCTCGGCTCGCGGCGAGCGCCGGCTCGAGTTCGGCAGCCACCTCGGCGGTGATTCGGATGCCGAGGACCGGTTCCATCAACGGCGCGAGCGCGGCGAGCGGTGCCCCCGGACGAGCCCGCAGGGCACCCCTCACGACCCCGGACAATGCCGCGTAGCTCTTGGTCTGACCACGCAGCACCGCGATCCCTTCGCCACCCCCTGCCACCATCTGGAGCCCTCCCGTATCGTGGTCGGCGGTCACGATGACCAACGCCTCTCCCGGGTGGCGTGCGGCAGACTCCGTGGCCACCGCCACCGCGGCCGAGAGCTCGACCGTTTCGGCGGCGGCGGTGGCGGCGTCGTTCGCATGACACGCCCAATCGATCTTGCCGCCCTCCACCATCATGAAAAACCCGCGATCGGTCCCCAGTAGCGCGATCGCCCGCTGAGTGAAGTCGGCGAGACGCGGCGCGCCGTGCGGGCGGTCGAGCTCATAGGGAAGCGATTCGTCGTCGAGCTCGCGAGCGGTGACGAACGCGGGGAGCCCGGTGACACCCGCGAGCCCCCCGTCCCCGTCGGCCGCGATCCGAGCCACGGCGTAGCCCCGATCCATGAGCTTTTGCCAGATCGGGTGCGAGGTCGAGCTGACACCGCCCGGCCGCTTGCCGGCGAGTAGCCCGCCACCGCCGAAGAGGTCAATGCCCGACCCCAGCAGATCCTGCGCGATCGCGCCGTAGTCGGTGCGCCCCACCTGGTGTGCATAGAACGCGGCCGGGGTCGCGTGGTCGAGCGAGACGGAGCTGAGTAGGCCCACCCGCATCCCGCAGCGGTGCGCGAAGACCGCGACGCTCTCGAGCCGGGAACGACCGTCACGCCCAACGCCGAGGAAGCCGTTCTTGGTCCGGTGGCCAGTCGCGATGGCCGTCCCCGAGGCTGCGCTGTCCGTGACGGTGCCGTCAGCGGACTGCGTCGTCACCATGGTCTTCACCGGGAACCCGGTGAAGGCGAGCCCCGATGGGCTCGCTCCCAACGTCCCATCGCCACCGCTTTGCCCCGCGAGATACTGCTCGGCCAGCGCAACCACACTCGGCCCCATCCCGTCCCCGATGAAGAGGAGCACGAACCGCGGCGTCCCTGAGACGGCGCGAGGCGAGGGCGTCTCCGACCCCGCGGCAGGCGGACCAACGCTCGCCGCTCGAGCCACCGCGGAGTCGAGCGCATCGTTGCCACGGCCCGGGGGACAGCGGCTGCCAACGATGACCCCGACCACGACCGCCAGGACAAGGACCAAAAGACCGATGCGGAATGCCTTGGACCCAGACCTCACGGTCTCGTCGACTACCGGGGGGTGGCCGGTACCACTTCAGCGAATGCGTGGCCCTCTCCCTGCGAGTAGGCCATCCCGCGGCAGCCGTCGGCCTCTCGTTCCTGCTCTAGACCCAAGCCGGCGGAGCCGGAGCCAAACAGGGCATCAGCGGTCAACGATCAGCCACCAGGTAGAACGTGGAGACCCTGATCGCTGACGCTTGATTGCCGATGGCCAGGAGAACAATGAGCGATCTTCTGCCAGATCCGATCAAGATCACACCGCCAAGGGGCAACGGGGCTTCGCCCAGCCCAGCTGCCGCGTGCCCGCGAGCTAGATCACCGTTCCATCATCGGCGACTCCATCATCGGCGACAGCGGATCGCGCAGATAGGGGTTTCGCCGACCCGATGGCGTTCCGCGATGGCCGGACGGAGGACGGGAAGCGGCCATGGCTGGGGCTTCGGCGGCGGCAAGGG
>JAFGBI010000259.1 GCA_016933275.1 Polyangiaceae bacterium
CCAGCGCTGCCTCTGGAGAGGTCTGCTGCCGGTTCGGTGCTCTAGGTCGTTGATTTGACGCAGCAATCAACCTGATTGCTGCTCTAGGGGCGTGGGGTCCCGAGACGGCCATCGATCTCCGTGGCGTGATCGTGACCGACAGCCCGGTCGGCTCCTTGGCTCGCCAAGGCGGCCAAGTGCCTGCGGCGGTCGGTTCACCTTCGCTGCAACTGGGTGAGAACGTCGGCCATGTCCTCGGGGATGGGTGCCGAAAAGCGCACGGGGAGGCCAGTGCGTGGGTGCACGAAGCCAAGGGTGGCCGCATGAAGCATGATGCGAGGGACCTCCAGGTTGGACGGCCGACGCTCGCGACCGTAGACTCGTTCGCCCAGCAACGGGTGTCCGCGTTCGGCCAAATGAATGCGGATCTGGTGGGTTCGCCCGGTTTCGAGGCGGCACTCGACCAGCGTGGCATCGGGAAATCGTTCGAGGGCACGAACGTGCGTCGTGGCCACGCGACCGAGTCGCGGGAGTCTGGCCGACCCGCGGCGCCCATCACCACGGTCAGCAACGAGCCGTGTGGAGACAGTTTGCGATGGCACTTCCCCCTGGGCGAGCGCGATGTAGCAGCGCTCCACGCTATGGACGCGAAACTGGTGCTGAAGATGGCGTTTCGCGCCAAGGTTCCGAGCGAAGACGAGGAGCCCGGTGGTGTCTTGGTCGAGGCGGTGGACCACGCCCACCTCACCACCGGCTCCCTCGCGACGACGGCGATTCAAGAGAGCACGGACCAACTGGTCAAGGGTTCCACGTTCCTTGCCTTCGAAGGGGACCGTGGCCACGCCAGCCGGCTTTCTGACCACGACCACATCCGCATCGACGTGGACGAGGGCGCTCGCATCGAGCCTGGTGGTGGTGGCGGGGCGGCGCGCAGCCGTGAAGATCACAATCGAGGTTCCGTCTCGGACCAGGGTCCTCGGCTCGGTCACCATCGTTCCAGCTACCAAGACCTTCCCCGTAGTCGCCAGGGTTCGCGCGCGCGCCCACGACAGCCCTGGGAAGAGCGCACGAAGCGCGCGATCGAGCGGGATTGGAGCGCCTGTGCGTACGACGTACGTTCCGTCCATTGCCGCCGGCAAGGCCTTGGGAGAGGACCTCGAGAGAGCGAGGGTATTCGACCGCGCTCTGGCGCGAAAGATCGATTCGGGGTCAGGTTGGGGGGCGCGGAAAGGCCGCCCATTCGGGGCGGACGTGGTAGCGATCCAACAGTGCAACGGTGGTGCTCGCCATGGAGAACGAGGGCGCTCTGCCTTGGGGTAGGGCTGGGGGGCGCGGCCTCGAGCTCGGTGTTCCTCGGCACCCCTGGGTGTCGTTCGTCACCCGCCCGCCACCGATCCGGAGGTCCGGGCGACTCGGCCGTGACCACGGGGTCCGCACCAGGAACCGACGGCACCGCGCGGACGAACCTCCGGGGACCTTGCCCACGGTTCGGCGCCCCCCGGCCCAGCGGGACGGTTGGGAACGTGGCGGTGTCCGAGGCGTCGGGCCTGGCGGCGAGTCAACGTCAGCCCGGCGTGTGGTGGACCCACAATGATTCTGGCGGGAAACCGCGAGTGTATGCGCTGGCGGACGACGGGCGACCAGTTGGGGACTGGTACGTCACTGGGGCGACGGCAGAGGACTGGGAAGACCTCGCTATCGCTCCCTGCCGACACGCTCGCCACCTGGATTGCCTGTACGTGGGAGACATTGGCGACAACCTGCGCAGCCGGGACCATGTCGTCGTCTACGCATTCCCGGAGCCCACTGTGTCGCCGGGTACGGAGACGCGGTCGGGTACGCTCAAGGAGCCGGTGTCAGCGATTCATCTCACCTATCCCGATGGATCCGAGGACGCAGAGGCCTTGCTCGTGGACGGCCGCCGCTCACGCCTCTACGTGATCACCAAGGACACCGGACGCCCGCCGCGTGTCTTCGCGGTTGCCCTCGATCCAGCCCGCGCGCAAGCTCGATTCGTCGAGGAAGGGACCGTGCGTCTCGGCTCTCCTCTCCTACCTGTCAGTCGCATGGTCACTTCCGGCGCGTACTCGCCCGACGGAGAGTGGGTTGTGCTGCGCACTTACTCCGCCGCATACCTCTGGCGACGACATGGCGACGAGGGGCTTGGCGTCACGCTGAGCCGCGACCCCTGTTCGGTCCCGGTGTTTCCCGAGCCCCAGGGCGAGGCCATTTCGTTCGATCGGACAGGGAACGAGATCGTGACGTTGAGCGAAGGAGTCCACCAGCCGCTGAATCGGGTTGGACCGCTCGTGCTCGACCCTTCTGGCTCCGCGCGGCTCCCAGACCCCCGCGAATGACCGGGAGGTTTGCGGCTGGCAACTGGCGGGGGGAGTGCTACCGTCGGCCCCGTCTTTCTTCGCGGAATCATGGTGACCACCGGAATGATCATTGGCAGCCTCGACGTGCCCGCTATCGACCGAGACTTCTGTCGTGCCGTGTTGCCGCGGGTCTCGCGCAGCTTCGCCCTGTCCATCGAGGCGCTCCCTCCCGGGTTGAGGGAGGCAGTCCGGACCACGTACCTGCTCTGTCGCATTGTCGATACGGTGGAGGATCAGGTCGGGCTGGTCGTCGCGGATCGCACCGCGCTCTACGACGATTTCGACGCGGCGCTCGCGGCGACGGCGGCGGAGCCAGTGCAGGGCGAGGCGCGTGCCTCCGCCACGAGGTTCGAGGATCGCGCCCGCGCGTTGGCACTGGATGCGGACGGGGCGGGCGGTGAGCTGTGCCGTCAGGCGAGCGTCGTGTTCGCCGAGTTTGCGGTCCTGCCTTCGCCGCAGCGTGCGATCATTCGGCGGCACGTGGCGGAGATGTCCGGGGGCATGCGCGAGTTCTCGGAGCGGGCTGACCGGCTCGGCCGCCTCCGTCTGCGCGACATCGCTGATCTCGAAAGGTACTGCTATTTCGTCGCCGGCACCCTCGGTCAGCTGCTGACCGCCCTCTTTGAGCTGGAGGTGCCGAGCCTGTCCGCGGACGCTCGCACGGGGGTTCGCGAGCGAGCGATAAGCTTTGGGTTGGGGCTCCAGATGGTCAACATCGTCAAGGACGTCGCCGAGGATCACCTCCGTGGTGATGTGTTCCTTCCCGAGAGTCTCGCCAGCGACCACGGGGTCGAGCTCGATTCGTTGCTCCTCCCGCAATACCGAGTGGCAGGACTGTCCGTGGTGGGTACGGTGTCACGGATCGCGCGCTCGCACCTGGACCGGGCTCGCGAGTACACGCTCCTCTGGCCGCCGGTGGAGGGGCGAGACGTGCGTCTCTTCTGCACGGTGCCGCTGGCGTTGGCGTTGGCGACACTGCACGAGGTGGACCACGGCGAGGCGACGTTGCGCGCGGACCGGAAGCCGAAGGTGACGCGCGCGGCCGTGACGCGGATCCTCGGCGACACTCTGGGTTCGGTGGGGGACGACGC
Organism: Polyangiaceae bacterium; assembly: GCA_016933275.1. Lineage (GTDB taxonomy): Bacteria > Myxococcota_A > Polyangia > Polyangiales > Polyangiaceae > JAFGBI01. The sequence continues at coordinate 3,449 of JAFGBI010000259.1, forward strand.
TGCGCTTGCAGAGCTGTTCGAGCGATGCGAACGCGGGGAGTATGGCTGACGGACCGCACCCCATGAGGGTCGCGGCACACCGGGGAGAGGCCGCGGCGGGCGTGGCGGCCCGGCGGTTGGCTCGCTGGCAGGTCCTGCCCCTTCGGCGGTCGCCGCCGGTCGCTGGCCGTTTCTTGCGGATTTCCAGGGGCACTCGTTCGCGATGCGGGTGCTGGCGACGGGGGCGCGGCAGCGCGTCTGGCCGCATTCGCTGACCTCTGGCAATGGGGTCGATCAGCGTCGCCCTTCGAGGGGGTCGACGCGGGGCCGTGCGGTCGTGACGGGGTGAGGGGTGGGCACCGGGCGAACGGTGGTTCCGGCGGTGGTGCGCGGCTGGGTGGCTCGCCGTGGGTTCGCGGGAGCGGCGACGGGCGCCGTCCGCTCGGTGGCTATCGGGGAAGCAGTCGAGGTTACGGGCGAAGCCGATGCCGACGACGAGGGGGCAACGGTCGACGCCGGGGGCGGGATCGCCCCCAACGTTGGCGCCGGTGCCTTGGGGCGCGCGGTCTCCACGGAGGGCTCGCCGCTGCCTTCGGGCACGACCGGGCTCGGCGCGCGGAGCGCCAGGAAGCCACCAAACACCGCGGACAACGCGACGCCGACCACCGCCCCCACGACCACGCCGGTGCGAGAGGTGCGCTCACGCGGCTGGGTATCTTGACCAAACGCGGCGGCAGTCTGCGCTTGGGTGGATGTCTCGGCTTGAGGCGGAAGGAGGCTGCCGAGGTTGGAATTCGTATCGACGCCCGCGGTGACCAACACCCCCCGGATGCGCGGGACCGAGACCGCGCCCTGGGTAGGGGCGAGCGCCTGCAGGGCCAGGGCGAGGGTCCCGACGTGTGGAACTCGGCGGGCGGGATCCTTCTCGAGACAACGAAGGACGACGGCTTCCAGTTCGGGTGGCGCATCCGCGCGCAGAGATCGGAGCGGGGGTGCCGGATCGGAGACGACGGTGACGATGAGCGCCGACACCGTTTCTGCGTGGAAAGGTGGTGATCCAGCAACCAGCTCATGCAGGATGACGCCGAGCGACCAGATGTCGGTGCGTTGGTCGACGTTCTTGGAGCTCTTGAGTTGCTCAGGCGACATGTAAAGGGGCGAACCCATCACGGATTGCGTGCTTGTGAGGTTCATCGCTCCCCCCGGTCCGACCGTGGATTTCGAGATGCCGAAGTCCAAGACCTTCACCAGGGGTGAGCCGTCCGCGCGGCGCGTGAGGAACAAGTTGGCGGGCTTCAAATCGCGGTGGACGATCCCCATGGCGTGCGCCTCCGCGATGGCCTCGCAGGCCTGGAGGACGTAGGAGACCGCCTCTTCGACCGGCAGCACCCCCCGTGCGGCGATCTCGCTCGAGAGATCCCGCCCGCTCAAGAACTCCATCACCATGAAGGGAGCACCCGACTCGAGGGTGCCCACGTCGATGACGCGCGCGACGTGTTCACTCTGGACGCGGACCGCCGCCTGCGCTTCGCGAAGGAACCGAGCTACCGGTTCGGCGTGGGCACAGAATTCGGGAAGGAGGAACTTCACGGCGACGCGTTGACCCAGCTGCTGGTGGATCGCTGACACCACGACGCCCATCCCGCCCTCGCCGAGCACTCGTTCGACCAGGTACTTCCCGGCGAGGATGTCGCCCGGTCCGACGGGTGCGGTCATGGTCCCATTCTAACCCGGGACTCGCCCAGGCACACCGAGAAGGTTCGGACCGTCTTGAGCTTTCTTCCCGGGCGGAGTAGGAATCGTACCCGATGGGGACGCGCGCAATCTGGGTGGTAGTCGCTCTTTCTTGCATGCTGTCGTGCGTCAGGCCGGTCCTTGCCCAATCGAGCGCCGATCGGGCGCTCGCGGAGGCGCTCTACGACGAGGGGCGGCGCCTGATGACGGAGGGGAGGTACGCTGATGCCTGTGCGAAGCTCTACGAGAGTCAACGCCTCGATCCGGCCACGGGAACGCTGTTGAACCTGGCTGCGTGTCGCGAACAGGAGGGGAAGCTTGCGACAGCGTGGCTCCTCTTCAAGGACGCCGCCGCCGCGGCGCGTCGGGATGGACGCCAGGACCGGGTCGAGTACGCGGAGAAGAGGGCAGAGGAGCTGTCACCGCGAGTGTCTCGGCTCACCATCGAGGTCCCGGCGGGAGCTGCCTTGCCAGGCCTCGAGGTCAAACTGGACGGGGTGGTCGTACGTTCCGCTGCGTGGGGACTCCCCACTCCGCTCGATGGGGGCACCCACGTGGTCGAGGCGGCGGCTCCAGGTCATGCGCCATTTCGGGGCGAGGTTCAGGTGGGTGTCGAGCAGGCCAACCAGAGCCTCGAGGTTCCGGTGCTCGCGCCGGAGGCGGAGCCGCGGACCTCCACCCCTACCACTGCGCCATCCGTCGTCGCGGCACCCGACGTGGGGACGCCCGTTGGGGAACCCGTCACGGTTCCTGTAGCGTCAGCGCCGGCCTCCCCGTCCCAGCGAGGTCTGGGGATTGGCGTCTATGTCGCGGGAGGTCTCACCCTTGGACTCGCGGCGAGCGCGGTGGTCACGGCGGTGGTTGCCAATGGCCTCGCCCGCGACTTCGACGAGGCGAATGCCGACCCGAATCGAACGGTGCCAGAACGGCAGGACCTCCATGATGAGGCAAAGACCATGCAGATCGCCAACACTGCGCTCTCCGGAGTCGCGATCGTGGGCGCAGCAGTCACCACGTTCCTGATCTTGAAGCGGCCACGTCGCGAGGTAGGCGGCGGGAGGTGGCGAGTTGCGACCTGGGCGAGTACGACGGGGGGAGGCGTGGTGGTGGGAGGTGCGTTGTGACGCGATGGGGTCTCCCTTTGCTGGGGCTGCTCGGGCTGGGGGGGTGTCTCATCGTGGCGCCGCTCGACGAGGTGAATGACGAGGAGGGACACGGAGGCCCTACGGAGGCGACGGCAGCCGCCTGCCGCGACGGGGAGGACAACGACGGGGACGGTGACACGGACTGCGACGACCGCGACTGTGCGACCACGACGCCGTGCCGGTTGACGCCGACAGAGGAGGCGGGCGCCCTCTGTGACAATGGCGAAGACGACGACGAGGACGGCGACACCGACTGCGATGACGCGGACTGCGCGGAGGAAGACGTCTGCGCGGCGGTGCCCCGGAGCGAGCGAGGCGCGCTCTGTGACAATGGCGAAGACGACGACGAGGACGGCGATACCGACTGCGACGACGCGGACTGCGCGGAGGAAGACGTTTGCACGATCTCGCCGGCCGAAGAGCTGGGGCTGCAGTGTGCGAACGGCCTCGATGACGATGACGATGGCGACACGGATTGCGCCGACTCGTCCTGCGCGGAGAGCATCGCCTGTATCATCACTCCCGGGGTCGAGTCGGGGCTGCAGTGTGCGAACCGGCGCGACGACGATGATGACGGGGCCACTGACTGCGCGGACGACTCCTGTGCGGACAGCGCCGTCTGCGCGACCATACCCGGCCAAGAAGGGGGCGGGCTCTGTGCGAATGGGCGCGACGACGACGACGACGGGGATTTGGACTGCGACGACTACGGGTGCTGCGGCTCCGATGCCTGCGGTCTGCGCGAGATCTGTGGGATCGTATCCTTCGAGGCGGGTCCCCAATGCGGCGACGAGATCGATAACGACCGGGACGGGGACATGGACTGCGCGGACATCGATTGTTGCGCGGAGAGCACCTGCGTCGCGCTGGGTTTGGGGTGCGTTCCGTCCAACGAGGTGGGCCTCTGCGACGACTATTTCGATGACGACCAGGACGGGTACACCGACTGCGCCGACCTCGATTGCTGCGACGATCCCGCATGCACAGTGCTGGGATGGACCTGCACTGTTCCGTCCGACGAAGCTGGGCTCTGCGACAACATCATCGACGACGATCGCGACGGCTATCCTGACTGCGTCGACCCGGACTGCTGCGTCGAGGTCCTCTGCGCCGCCCAGGGCATGGGGTGTCGCGTCTTCCCCGACGAGGTCGGGCTCTGCTCGAACTACGTGGATGATGACGAGGACGGGTCCATCGACTGCCTCGACGTGGATTGCTGTTCTGAGGCGGGATGCACCGCTCTCGGGTACACTTGCGAGGTCCCCTTCGACGAAACCGGGCTCTGCGACAACAGCCTCGACGACGACCGCGATGGGTTCACTGATTGCGCGGACCAGGACTGCTGTGCGGAGAGTGTCTGCATCGATGGCGGGTGGGGAGGTTGCGGGTCGGGAATTGAGAGCGGCTTCTGTCGAAATGGCGTGGACGACGACGCGGACGGCGACACCGACTGTGCCGACTTCGACTGCCTCCCGGATCCGAGCTGTGCGGAGCCCACGACCTGCCCGAGTTTCACCGAAATCCAAATGCTCGGGGACTTCGAAGACGGTGCCAGCACGCCTGCTCCCTTCTCGGGGACATGGAGCGTCTTTGGCGCCGACATCTGGCCGCCACCCACGGATTCGCTGGTTCTAGAGGCACCCGGATTCGCTGGCTTCGGTCAGGCCCTCCACCTCTACGGTTGGGACCAGGACCCGACCTTCTGGGCGGGAGCGGGGGTCACCCTGGCGGCCGAGTCCTCGCCGCCGGGAACCTTGGATCTCACGTACACCAAGGGGCTTGCCTTCAGTGTGCGGAGCTCGGGTTTCGTTTGGGTCGAGCTAGTGACCGCGGAGACGGCGACCGTCGAAGAAGGCGGAACCTGCTCGGCCGATTGTGAGGACGATTTCGGCTCCGTCTTCATGGACGTGAGCACGGGTTGGAGTTGTCAGTACCTCGCCTGGGACATGCTCTTCCAGCGCCAGGCGAGCATGCTCGGTGCGCCGGACCTCGGGAACGTCATCGCCATTCGGTTCCGGCCGTTTCCAGAGGGGGAGGACTTCGACTTCTGGATCGACGACGTGATGCTCGTGGTGGCTGCCGGGCTACCCTAGAACAGCAGTCAGATTGGTTGGGGCGCGGCTCCGGTTCTGCCGTTGCTGTCGGCAACCGATCGGTGCTCCAGGCACGAAGGTCCGTTCGTCGTGACGAGCCAGGGGTCCGAAGGCGAACGGAGCCCGGGATTACTCCGGGCTGCCAAGTACGAACAGGAAATCGTAGCCGGGGACGTCTGCGGACTCGGAGGGGGAAGCGGCAGGGAGTACCGAGAGTGCACGCGCGCCGCTCAGTCGTCGAAGGACCCGTTTGGGCACCGCGGGCCGTCGGCAGTGATCGACGCCTGCCAGAAGGATGAGCTGACGCACTGGCTGCTTGGCCCCCAGCCAACGAGCTGCCGCCGCGGCCATGGTTTCATCGCGAAGCACTGCCGCTGCGTACTCGTTTTCGGGATCGTGGTGTCTGCGGTGCCTTGCCACCGCGACCTTCGCCGTGAAGGAGTCGTGGTGCTCGGGATCGTCGAGATCGAGCTCGGGCAGGTCTTTCTGCAGTTCCGGATCGAGCGCGGCCAAGCCGTGCTGAGCGACCAGCCCCACGAGCTCGCGACGCGCGCCGACTCCCACGAGCTCACCTCCTGAGCTGCGTTCGAAGTTGATCATGGGTCGATAGAGACCGAAATCGAAACCCCAGTTTTGCCTCCATTCGGTCTGCTCGAGAAGATCCGCTTCGTCCATCTTGCCTGCCACGAAGTCGTCGAGTGACTTCTGGGCGTCCACCTGCCATACCTCCAGCGCGAGCCCCACGTGTCTCCCCGACAACTCCGCACGGCGGGTGAGACCGTAGAGAATGGCGAGTTCGGCCCAATGAGCGGCGGGCTCCGCGCGGCGCTCGCCCACACACACGAGATCGGCCTCGGCCAGGGCATCAAGGAGCTCCGCCCCGGTCAGTGCGGCGCCGTCTCCCAGCCGTTGCCCAGCGAAAGGCCGCGCCTCCCCGAGCAGGGGGTCCTCGTCGTCGACAGGTGAGGGCGGGGCCGGGGAGTTGGGGGCGGGATCGGCGGGGGTCGCCTGCGGGCGTGCCTCTGAAGTCGCATGAGCGCAGGCGAAGGCGCCGAGCGCGGCGGCGAGGAGTAGCGGGGACCGACCAGGGCTGAGGCGGTGGATCATGGGACGACGTCTGGCGAAGATGCCGTTCTGGGAGGGACCGTGCCAAGGAAGACCGGGGGATGCAGCATCAGGACGCACGCTCCAGCAGCTCGTCAGGCAGAAGCGGTGACGGTCGGCTCGAGGTCAAGACCCACAGCTGATGGGCGGCGCGGGTCACCGCGATGTGGAGGAGATGGCGGGCCTCGTCCTCGGCTGGGTAGGCGGCGTCGGTGACCTCCGCGAGCACGACGTAGTCGAACTCCAGGCCCTTCACCTGGCGGACGTCCGTCACGTCGACGCCGGGGCGAAACGGGAAATCCTGTTCGGCGATCCGGCGGAGCAGCGGGACCTCCGCCTTCTTCAGGCCCTCGTAGAAGAGGTCCGCCTGCTCCGGGTAGCGCACGATGACCGCGACCGAAGCCCTCGGTTCTTGCTGCATCAGGTCTCGGAGGGCCTCGCCGAGGAACGCGACCGCATCGCCCTGGTGCCCGAAGGCGAAGATCTCCACCGGCGCGCCGTCACGGGTGGCGACGGGCGCGTCGGGTGGTGCCAGGGGACCGAGCACCGCCTGGGCAAGCTCAATGATGGGCAGGGTGGAGCGATAGCTCAGGTGGAGGGGCTCGATCTCCACCTGTTCGAGATCGAGCTCACGAAGCACCGAGCGCCAATCGGTGAATCCGTTGTCGATGTGGAGACGCTGGGCGACGTCACCCGCGAACGTGAGGCTCCGTCCGCTGCCGACCGTGCCGAGGACGACGCTCAGCTCGACGGGGCTCAGGTCCTGAGCCTCATCGACGAGGACGTGTTCGTAGACGAGGGCCTCCCGCCGCCTTCCTCCGCGCAGGAGCGGGCCGCGCAGACGCTGGTAGAGCCGCAGGAGCAGTGCATCGTCTTCACGATCGAGCGCGGCGAGCTCGTCGAGCTCCCGACCATCGATGCCATGGCTCAGGTCATCATCCATCTCCTGATCCTGATCGCCATCCATCGGTTCGTCTGTCGGTTCGGGCCGCTCGTTCTCCTCAGGCAGGGGGACGGTCTCGCTCGCGTCGAGATTGGTCTCTATCTCGGCACAGCGAGCGACGCACCAGGCGAGCGCGCGCCCGAGATCCCCACTATCGACGATCTCGGGCGCGCGGTCCGCGAACGCTCGCTCCAGCCTCGTTCGATCAGTGAGCAGCTCGGCCCAGGCGGTGGCAACGTCACGCGAGGCACGGATCCCCTCAGTCGCCAGGTGGTCGAGCGCGATCCGGACATCGGCCTTCAGCTCCGTTCGATACCTGCCCGCGGCGGCAGCCAGGGCGTGAAGGCGATGGGAGAGGGGTTTCTTCTCCGATCGGCGCCATTCACGCCAGAATTCCTCGTGGAGGGGAAGCGCGGCCTCGCCGGGGCGGGGGGCGAGGATGCGCTCGAGGTCGCCTTCAACCGCTGCGGCACGTCCGGCCACGAAGGCGTCGATGGCAGCCAGCATCGCCGGGTGTTTCTTCACCCGAGTCACCTCGACCGGAGTGGACTCGGCGTAGCGCCGTGGCAGGCGGGGTAGATGCAGTCGCCGGAGCCGCATCGCCCAGGACTCGAAGGTGCGGATCGGTACCCCCTCGACGTCGAGAGCAGGGAGCACCAGCGAGATGTAGCGGGCGAGGGCGTCGTTGAAGACGATCACCAGCATCCGATCCGGTCGGAACCGCCGACGGTCCTGGAACGCTAGGTAGGCAAGCCGATGGAGGCCGATCGTGGTCTTGCCGCTCCCGGCGCCGCCCTGGACGACGACCAAGCCGGAATCGGGTCGGGTGATGAGCTCGAACTGCCGCCGATCGATCAGCGCAGTGATCTCGCGCAGGTGCTTGTCTTCGGCACCTTCTTCGCCGCCGATTCCGAGGCGTCCCGGTCGGCGGTGCTGCTCGGCCCGGATGGCCGCGCCCTGCCCCCCCTGGAGACGAAGGGCCTCCGCCGGGAGCGCACGCCAGCGACCGTCCCGTTGGCGCGCGAACGCGCCCCGAGGAGTCTGGATACGACGGAGCTCGCGCTCCACGATGGCGACGCTGCGTCGCGTCAGCACGCGACCCGTCACCTCGCGATCGGCAAAGACCTCGTCGTACTCGTCTCCTTCCTCGTAGCGGTAGTAAAGCCGACTCACCGGGGCGTCCCGCCAGTCGACGATGCGGATCCCCCTCTCGGTGTCCAGGAACGTGGCCCGACCAATTAGGATCTCGCGACGACGCTGAGCCTCCTCGAGCACAAGGTGGCCGAAGTAGGGCGAGCGGGCGTCCACCGCGGTACTGGTGGCCTGTTGACCCCGCCGGCGGGCAGCCAGACTCTGGAGCCGTTCCATGTGCTCGAGCAACGGGGGCACATCCTCGAGGCGGGCTGTGGCGATCTGATCCCGCAACTCGATCAGGTCTTGGTCGTAGAGGGGGGAGACCTCGGGCGAGGGCGGGGAGCGGTGATCCAGGCCGACAAGGACCTCGTCTAGCACCCGGATCTCATCCTCTACGATCTTCGAACCCTCCCAATCGTCAGGTAGGGTGGGGACCGGGGAGAGGGGGCGGGACGTCACGGCGAGTGCGGTCGCAGGGGTTGAAGCGGTCGGAATGCCTAGCACCTTCCTGCTGTCTCCGACCAGGCGGGCCAGGCGGATCCGGCTCCTTTGCGCTGGCAGGTCGGCCGGACTCGCTCTGGGGTTGGTGCTCGACCGGGTTCGGGGAGTATCCTCCAGTCTGGGTCGCGGCCACGGGGGTTTGGCGGCTTCACGGGGGGCAGGTATGAACAGCACCAAGCAGCGGATCGTCGACACGGCCGAGCGACTGTTCAACGAATCGGGGACGGGGTCGGTGTCCACGAACCACATCGCAGCTGCGATGGGTATCAGTCCGGGCAACCTCTACTACCACTTCGCCAACAAAGACGAGATCGTCACGGCGGCGCTCGATCGTCTCATCACGGCTGTCCACGCCGCCTGGGCGGTTTCCTCGGGTGGCGAGCTCGCGGTCGATCGCCTCGAGCATGGCCTCGGGCGTACGCTGGCTGCGCTGGAGGACCACCGGTTCGCTGCTCGGGAGGTCTTCTCGCTCGGGTTGCACACCAACGGTGTCCGTGATCGATGCCGGGAGCTCGTGGATGCACTGGCGCTTCACCTTGGGCATGCCCTCGAGCCCCTTGGGGAAGACCATGCCCCGGAATCGGGGGCCTCTGCCATCCGCGGTCCGTGGCTCCGGACCTTGGTACCCATCCTGCTCTCTTGGGGATCCCTCAACGATCTGTGTCCGGTCGAACCCGAGCGTCGTGAGGTGGCCGAGGTGGCCGACGCGGCCGCGCTGGCGCGGCTGATGCGTTCACTCTATCGGAGCGCTCTCCGTGCAGCCACGAGCGGCGTGCCGATCGGGGCGTCCGTGGGCGGCTGAGTCTCCCATCGTCGATCAGGGCGTTGACACGAGCGAGCGCAGGAGGTCGGAGCTTGCGGGCAACACCCCGGGTCCGATCCCGTGCCCACCCGGGAAGACCACCCATTTGACATCGAGCCCCGCGGAGACGAGTTCGCGCTGAAGGCGCTCGGCGCCCAAAAAGGGGAGGATCGGATCGACGGTTCCGTGAGATTGGACGACGGGCAGGCCGCGGCGTCCTTGCATCCCGAGCCGCCACGCCTCTCGAACGAAGAGCATTCCGCTCCAAAGCAGGAGCCCCCTCAGGGGGAGGGCAGTGCGGAAGGCAACGTCCGCGGACAGGATCGCCCCCTGGGAGAACCCGCCGAGCACCAGCCCCCGCTCACCGATCTGCCAGCGCTCACGTGCTGCCGCGAGCGCCTGGGCCAGGCGGTCACGTGCTCCCGCCATCCCCGGCGGATCGCTCGAACAGATGGCGTCGAGATCCCCGCTGGCCGCCTGGAGGCTCGCGATGTCCACTGGCCACCAGGCGCGGGCCTCGGGTCCGAGCTGGGGAACCGGCAAGGGCGCCGCGGGGAACACGAAGCGCGTTCCCGGTGGGATGGGCATGGCGAAGGCAAGGTCGACCAGATCGGTCGCCGGGGCACCGAAACCATGGCAAAGGACTACGGTGAGACGGGGGCCGGCCCGGTCCAGGGTGCCGTCGGCATCGTCCTCCGAAGCCTCCACGACGATGGTTTCGAGGGAGCCGAGCCGTTCTTCGCGCACCGTTGGGTCCATGGGATCGCTCGCGTTGACAGGGGATCTCGGGCCCGTCTAATGATGGGAGCCGCGATCACCCAGAACCATAGGTCATGGTGGAACGGTACGGAAGGTGACATGAGCGACGGCGGTGGAGCGAAGGTAGCAAGGGGCGTGAGCCTCGCTCGAGCTGCTGGCATCGCCGCCGCATCCTATGTCTGGCATCGCCCCGAGGTCCTCCTCCGACTGGCGCGCGGCGTGGCCGGCGCACGCATTGGCGTGCCGCTCGACGCGGTTCGGTGGCTGGTATGCGCTTCGTTGCCCAACGCCGGTGCTCGTGAGGTGTCGCTCATGGCAGTTCCGCCGGGGGTTCGAGTTGGCGCGACCATCGACTTGCTCGGCAACGAGGTGCGGGCGACCGGAGTGCTGTACCTGGAGGAGGTCGAGGCCGACGCGGAGGTTCTCCGTCTGACGATTCGCCTCGCCGATCTGTCGCTCGAGCTTCTGCGCGCCACCCCGGATTCTCCGGTGGCGACACTTCTCCAATCCGGGGCGCTCGATCTCAGCAAACCCGGAAACCTCGCCGCGTTCATGCCCCGGCGGCCGCCATATCTGGTGGAGGCTCGAGACGATCGCATCGTCCTCGATCTTCTCCGTCATCCCGCCTTGGCCGGCTCCGGAGGGCGCCGCATCCTCACGGCAGTAGCCGTGTGGCTCGGCGTCGCGGGCATCGAGTCCGACTGGGAGCACCTCGACCTGGTGCTGCGCCCCTTTCCGGAGGGCTTGTCCGGAGTGGTACGCCGGGTAGTCCATCGTCCCCGCGTCACCCAGCCCTGAGCCGGCGGAGCCGGAACCAAACAGGCCAGGCCATCAGCGGTCACCTGTCAGGTAGAACGTGGAGACCCTGATCGCTGACGCCTGATTGCTGATGGCCACGAGAGCATCGAAAAATCTTCTGCCAGATCCGGTCAAGATCACACCGCCAAGGGACTAGAGCACCGATCAGGCTGCCGACAGCAGCGCCGCCGCTGGAAGCGTACCCATGCCCAGCGAAGACATGTTTCCAACGGCGCCTCGGGCGAGGTCTGCTGCCGGTTCGGTGCTTCAGGTTGTTGAATAGACGCAGCAATCAACCTGATTGCCGCTCTAGCTCGAAGAGGGGGCCGCGGACTGGGTCAGGGTGCGCTCCGCTGGGGTCTGCGGGCGCGGCTCTGGCTTCCCGTCCCACCAGGCGCGCAGCCGATCCATACTGAAGGGTCGCGAGTACGAGTAGAGCATCAGGACACAAAGAACGATGAACAGGTACGTCTGCGCGACGTACTTGTCGTCGACGAAGTAGTAGCGGTCGAGGAGCATCTGGCTCGCCGCGCTCACCGCGAGGTACGCGGGGGCGAATTTGGGCCGGACGAGCGCGATAGCGACCGCGATCATGAACATCGAGTAGTAGTAGCAGGTGAGGTTGACGTAGAGCACGGTCAGCGTGAGCCCAAAGGGCATCGCGATCCAGAGCTGCTTCGTGCGACGGAGGGCCCACGCGGTCCACGCGAAGGCGGCGCCGATGATGAGCCAACGCCACATTTGACGCTGCTTGAACCGTTCGATGCGCCCGAGCTTCCAACCGGCGAACGGATCATCGAGGTTGTCATCGCGGGTGAACCGCATCCGCCCCTTCCACGTGTGGGTGAGCACCGACTCGAGGCCCATGTGGTTGGTGAGAGGGGTCGTGTTGTGTGTCTTGAGGGTGTGCTCGTAAAACTCATGCCACGAGTCGGGACCCGTAGTGATGACGCTCGTCGGGATGAGGAGTCCCCCCGCCACCACGCACCCGCCGATCAGCCGTCGGTGGTCACGGTGCATCCAGGTGCTGAGATCCCCGAGCCTCACCTCGTTCCGGTGGTGCCGGAATCGGTTGAGGACGTACATCCCGATCACGATGCCCCACCCGGCGAACATGACCATCGGGAAGACGCGAAGGAGGGACGACCAGGTGAGGGCCGCGCCCGCCAGGATGAACATGCGCTTCTTCGCGAAGCAGAGGGCGGCGACGAGAAGGAAGATCCAGTCCATGCGGATGAAGGCGCCGCCGGTCCAGTAGAAGTTCGCCGGGGCATTCACGCCCCAGAACACGGTGGCGATCATCATGCCACGCCAGCCGAAGGCCCAGCGAAGCAGGAGGACGGCCCCGAGCTGGAAGAGGATGTCGATCCCAGCCAGGGTCTTGAAGAAGGTATCGTTCGCCGGACCGAAGCTCGCGAAGAGTTTGCCGGTCATGGTCCAGACCGGCGTCGGATTGTACCCGTGGTCCTTCCACATGTTCTCCCAGTAGCTGCCGGCGGCGCTCTTGTAGAACCAGTCTATGTCCTTGCGGAAGGCCTCCCACCGCGCTGGTGTGAAGTGCTTCTTGCACTCATCCGGATCGGAGACGACGTAGGTGTCCTCGATCGGCCGGATGAGGTTTACCCTGAGATCCCTGAGATCGCGCTTTCGAACGGCGTCCCCGCGACCGTTCTCGATCTCGGCGATCGCCGAACACTCGTAGAGGCGCGTGTAGCCCACCTCGCGCGAGTACTTCGAGCCGGTGTAGTAGTGGAAGAACTCGTGCCGGTGGTAATAGTCGGCGTAGCGGGTGTTGGGATTGCCAAAGTCGTAGTACGCGCCGAACGCGATGCAGGTGAGCAGGACGCCGATGCGCTGCTTCCATCGCTCGGTGAGTGTTTCCCCCGTGTGTTTCGCTCGCCACTCGGCGATGAGGAGGAGGCCGGTGACCAGGGGCAGACCGTAGCGGATCGGCCGCATGACGGTCGGCTCCCAGTTGTCCTTCAAGAAGATCCAGCTCTGCCAGAAGAAGGGCTTGTCCGGCGCGGAGAACGCGTCGAAGGCAGAGAGGGCGTGGGCGACCAGCGAGGTGGCAAGGAAGCCTATTTCCATCAGAGTTGTCCTCGGCGCGCGAGGCTAGTCGACGACGCCCGGGTTGAGGAGGCGCCGCGGTTCGTTTTCGTAGAAACTCGCCGACTCGGCAGGGAAGCCAGTAGGCCGTTCGGCCGCCAGCCCGAGCGTTCACCCCGACTGCGGATCGTCGATCCGCTCGGCGACGAGCGTGTATTCCATCGAGCAGGGCAGCGAACCAACCCCCTCGGCCGTTCCCACGACCGTATCGCACACCGAGCCTTCGGCGGCGGCGAACGAATAGGCGAGGGTCCCCGCGAAGCCGGAGATATCGTCGTCGCTGCCGTGGAGCTCGCCGGTGGCATGGTCGGTTCGCACGATGGTGCAGCCCCGGCGGGGTGGCTGCGCGGCCTCGACCTCGACCGCCACCATGGTCTCGAAGACGAACCTCTCTGTGGCTCGGTCCACGCGGCCGCGGATGACCTCCGCCCCGTTGCCCCAGTAGAGCTCCTCTCCCTGCCGCGAAAGACGCACCTCGAAATCCCAGTTCTCCTGGGAGCCCAGGGCGCCAGCCCCACAGCTCGAATCCTCGAGCTCCCCCGCGACCGCGTAGTCCCCAAGGAATTCCCCTGGCATATCCTCCCGGGGTTCGCCAAAACACCCGGTCACCACGGTCGCCAGGAACAACAACCAACCGAACCCACCGCGCCGCACGGAAGGTAGGCTACAGACCGCTACCGGAACGGCCAACAAACCCAGACTGCGGGCAGCCGCTCAGCCTGGCCTGGTTACCCGATCCCCATCGAACAGGAGCGTCCAACTACCGTTAGCTCGCGGTCGTCTCGGTCGCCGCCGCTGCCTTGCGCTGCAGAGCTTCCTCGAGGCCGATGCGGATCCGCTTCCGGCGCTTGAGGTGCTTGCCCTTGCAGGGCGTCGCGAGCCACTCGTGGCGCCGTCGGACGTTCCAGATCGCTCGATTCGACATAGGATGGCGGCATTTAGCCGAAACCCTCGCCTGGTGCAAGGTCGTCGCCGAGGAACCGGTCGCTAGGGGCTGCGCCTGCTACCTGGTCATTGAATTTCGATATCGATTCCGCCGTACGCTCATCCGGCGCGGGGCGAGCGTGGAGGCGGTCCGCGTCCTGGCTGGGCACAGCCCGCTGGCCATCACGCAACGCTACGTGCAGGCCACGGCGGTGGACCTCGCGGCGGCCATCGGTGAGCGCACGGGCAACGAGCGGGAAACGCAGGAGGGCCAGTTCTCTAACCTATCGACATCCCAACAGCTTTCGCTCCTTCGGTCGGGGTGGTGGGATTTGACGACGCCCTTTCAGCAGGGCGGTCAATCACGCGCGATCGTAACGATTCCAGGGAGTCTCACTCCCACCATCCGGCCGGAAGGCGACGCGAAACGACGCCAGGCGACGCGAGAATGGGCAATGGGTGGGAAACGAGATCGAGCGTCGACGTCGCGGTGAGCGACGGGATCCGGCTCGCGGGTTGGGCAACCGAGGAGCGGGATCCGCGGGGAAGGTGCCGATCGCGCCTTTTGACGCCAAGCGGGGGGCGGGGCGGGGCACCCTGGCGGGGGTCGCGAATTGCGATTACCTCAAGCTCCGCGTACCTTGGTGGCGTGACTCCGTCGGACGTGTTGGAGGCGGTTCACCGGGCCAGGATGGCCTACGTTCACCAGACCGAAGTGGGGCGCTACCGGGTGACGGACGGCGGCTGCCGCGACGTCCGCAGGCTGAAGGACGGCACGCCGGCGCTCGCCGCCGAGGAGCTCGCCCGGCTGGAGCTGCGCGCGGCGATCACGGTGCTCACGACGTCGATCACGTCGGCGGTGCGGAGCTGCGCTTCGCGCGTAAGGCGATGGGGCTCCGGCAGGTGGATCTCGCCGAGCACCTCGGCGTGACGGGGGAGACGGTGTCCCGCTGGGAGAACGACGCCGAGTCCTTCACGCGCGCGGCGCAGCTCGCAGTGCTGGCGCTCCTGTGCGAGGTGGAGAAGCACGGAGAGCTCCGGCGCCCCGTGGTTTCCGGCAGTGGCAAATCGCGGGTGCTGAAGGTCGCGGGGTAGGGGTCGCGGCAGACCCGCCTTCGGACGTCACCCGGCCGGGACCCACGCGTCGACCGCGCGGCACTCCACGAGCCCCATCCACTGCCCCGCCAACCCGTTCGCGAACACCGGATCCTCGACCAGCACGCCGACCTCGAGGTTCCGCTCCTGCCCCCGCTGCGTGAAGTTCGCGCTCGATACGAACGCGCGCAGCCCATCCACGGTGACGCATTTGGCGTGCAGGCTCGAGAAGGGTGGCCCCGGCGTAAGGCAGCGTCGGTCGTAGTACAGGCGCGGGAAGGGCGGCCCGAAGGGCCAGTTGTGGCGGGTGAACTCGCCGAGGTGCTCGGCCACGTACCTGTCCGGGTCGGCCAGGTGGCGGTCGGTCTGCGGCACGTCGACGAAGAAGGTCGCCTCGACGCCGTGCTCGCGGATCACGGCGTGCAGCGGCGCGAGCACGTCGCGGGCGTGGTCGAAGCTGTAGCCGGCGAGGATCACGTGCTCGCGGGCGGCCTCGAAGAGGGAGCGGAGGACCACGGCCGTGTCTCGGGCGGTGGCGCCGGGGCCCTCGGGGCCCGTCCAGACCAGCTCAGGGGCGGGTCTGCGAGCCGCTCGCTCCGCCAGGACCACGTCGAGGATGGCCAGGCAGGCGGGCGCCTGGTGCCCCGCCAGGGCCTGCTCCAGGACTTCGAGCTGGTTCCTGACGCCGAAGGCCGCGAGGGCCGTTCGGTCGAGGGGCGTCGGGAGGGCGCCGGTGGCGATGCCGGCTCGGAGCCGCTCGACGGTCGACGTCGCGACGGCGGCCAGGTTTCCGCGCGGCGCGCTCACGGCCGCTCCCCGAAGTAGGCGAGCGCGGGCGGGTTGCCGATGGTCGGGACCACCAGCGCCCGGTCGAGGTAGCGGTTGAAGCGCTCGCAGGAGCACTCGGCGACGTAGAGGCAGCCGTGGCAGGCGGCGCCCTCGGCGTGGCGGTCGCTCGACTCCGAGGCCGGGTCATGGGCGGCGCAGACGGGGTCGTTCGAGCACAGGCGGCCGAGCTCCCAGGCTTTGCGGAGGTGGTGCTCGATCCGTCGCCCCTCCTCGACCAGGCCGCCCAGGGTGCCCTCGCTCCCGGTGGTGCCGGTGCTGAGCAGGATGGCAGCCATCTGCGGGACCTCGGCCGGGTCCTTGCTGCAGTAGATCCGCTCGCGGATCGCGCTCGCGGAGTACCCGCACTCGAGGCTGATCGCCGTCAGGAGCAGGTGCGAGAGGGAGTGCAGGAGGTAGAAGCGGACGCCGAGGAAGTCGCCGCCGCGCTGGTCGCCTTCCAGGCCGCGCTGGAGCCCCTTGGCCCGCGCCTGCACCTCGGGGCGCGCCTCCCAGGCGGCGAGGCTCACCGGGTCGAGCTCGATGAAGATCCCTTCGCCGCGGATCTCCGCGGCCGGGAGCCACTTCTCGTTCCCGGTCGGGAGCGTCAGCACCGTCGGTTTGACCTCGCGACCCTCGAACTCGAACTCCCCCTGGAGGTTCGAGCTCACCGAATCGAATCGGCTGAAGCTCACCTGCACCCGCACCTCGCGGAGCTCGGGCACGACCACCAGGCCCCCGATCCCCTTCGGCAGCTTCACTCGCTGCTTCGGGACCCGGTAGGCGGCGAAGATGGCGCCAGGATCGGGCAGCACCCCGGGGAGCTCGGGCGGGGCCGAAACCAGCCGCTCGAACTCCGCCGTGCGCAGGGGGCGGGCCGCCTCGTCTCCGCTGCCATCACGCTCCGCCTGGATGGTCGCCACGACCTTCGCGCGGTCGAAGCCCGCGATGGCGCTCCCCACAACCTCCTGGAGCTCGGCGAGCACCTCGAGCTGCGCGACGCTCGAAACCTTCTGCACGGCCTTCCACACCTCGCGCTCCTGCAGCCGCTGGAGGAGCGGATCGGGCTCGGGAGGAGGGAGCCGCAGGCCGCTGACGATCTGGCCAAAGTAGGCGTCGGACGCCGTACGAACCAGGAGCTCGGAGAAGAGCTGGCAGGGCTCCCTTGCCGCCTTGCCGCCGAGCCAGGGGCGGTCCCCGGGACAGGGGTACCTCGGCGCCTTGGCGTGGCTGAGCGGCTGGCTCGCGCCGCAGTTGGTGCAGCGCACGCGGATCTGCGAGATGTCTCCGACCGAAGGCTCGTCGAGGTAGAGCTCGGGCCGCTCGCACTCGCCGTCTTCTCGGTCAAGGTGGGCGAAGTGGATCCAGGGGAAATCCCCGAGGTGCCCGCGTCGGCAGGCCGCCACGAAGCGGACCGGAACCGCGCGGGAGGATTTCCCGGTGCTGCACTGGTGGCGGTAGCGGCCGCCCTTGTTCTCGAAGGCCTCCTGCGCCCGCGCGAGCCGTCGGCAGCTCTGGCACACGAACCAGCGGGGGAACTCGAGCGCGCGGACCCCGATGCTGGGGTACGGATCGCGCGGATCGCCCTCGGGGGGCATGCGGAAGAAGCCCTCCCTGGCCAGATCGAGATCGGGATCGAGGCTCTTGAGCTTGGGGATCAGCGAGCGCCGGAGGCGCTCATCGTCGAGGGCCACGAACCCATCGCGGCTGAAGCCCCAATGCTCGAGGCCGCCGATGACCACGGCCCGGTTGACGAGATCGACCATCGCCCCGGGGCCGAAGGTGGTAACGAGCTGGCTCTGGCGGAGCTGCCCCTCGGGCTGCGCCCTCGTGCCGGGATCCTTCTTCTTGCCCGCCATCACGACCTCTCGTCGAGCTGCTTGAACCGGAGCCACACGAGCACGCTCGGCTCCACGTCACGCATCGAGGTCGCGATCTGGAACTGGCGCTCGTCCCGATCCTCCGGTCGAGGATCGGTGGCGGTGAAGAGGAGGGGCTTGCCCTGGCTCGCGGCCCGGTCGTTCTTGCTGTAGGTCCGGTCGGTCCCGGCCTCGCGGGCGGCCTCGACGACGCGCTCCCACGCGTCGAGGAAGTTCCGGCCGCGCTTGCGAACGAGCTCGGCGATGCGCGTCTCGGCCTCGTCGTCGTACCAGTCGCGGTGCCCGCGGGCGCGGGTGACGAGCTGCTCGAGGACCCGCTCGGCGGCGCTCCGGTTCGGGTGGAGCTTCATCACGCCGGTCGGGGGCTCCATCACCGTCTGGCCGTCCTCGGTCGTGAGGCCGTGACGGAGCATCGTCAGCAGCGTCCCGACCAGGCCCCGTTCGAGCGACTGCCCGCTGAAGGGCGTGACGCTGGTGGCCTCGACGTCGCGGTAAAAGCTCTGATGGAAGGAGACGAATCGCTCGTAGTGCGAGCGGTCCCGGGGCCGCGCCGTGTTCAGGCAGGTGACGACGAGCCCCGGGTAGGCGCGGCCAACGCGACTGGTGGCCTGGATGTACTCGCTGGCCGTCTTCGGCTGTCCGGTGACGACCATCAGGCCCAGTCGGTTGATGTCCAGGCCCACCGAGATCATGTTCGACGCGAGCACCACGTCGAGCGGATCCCGGCTGCGGTCGGTGTGACATGTGCCGAGGCGCTCTTTGGTCCTCTTGACGTTCTCCGTGGTCTCGCGGGAGGTGAGCTCCGCGGGGAGCTCGAGCTTGCGGTTGGCCGCCCAGGGATGCGGCCCGACGTAGAGCAGGGGCCGGCGGCCGTCATCGGCGTCCACGGCCCTGACGCGGTTGGTGACCTCATCCTCCACGAGCCGCCGCATCCCGCCAAGCTCGCGGAGGCTGTTGAAGTACCCCACCAGCGTCAGGTAGGGATCAGCGGGCTGCTCGGGCTTGCCCTTCGGCTGGAAATGGCACTGGGCCGCGGCGAGGAGCGTGGCGTAGCTCCGGACGGACACGGCGCGCAGCGCGCGGCCGGGGGCTCCGACCCCCACGTAGAGGCGGCCCGGCTTCTCGTTCAGGTCGGCGAGGTGAGCGAAGAAGTTGTCGTCGTCGTCCACACCGCGGGGCGGAAAGAGCACCATCTCCCGGCCGAAGAGGGCGCGGATCTGCTCCTTGGCGCGGCGTACGGTGGCCGTCGAGCAGACCACCTTGGGCGGCCTGGGCGCGCCCTCGATGGGCCGCTCGCAGAGGTAGTCCACCGCCGCCTCGTAGAGGCCGACCATGGTGCCAAGGGGGCCGCTGATCAGGTGGAGCTCGTCCTGGACGATCAGCTCGGGCGGGAGCAGGCCCTGGGGGAGGCGCCGGGCCGACTTCGGGACGTCGTCCATCACCCCGTAGGCGCGCCGCGGAGCGAGGTGGGTGGCCCGGCCGAAGAGCATCCCGGCCTCGCCGCGCCAGGGCACCATCGCGAACTTGTCCACCGTGGCCACGACGAAGCTCGGGACCTCCTCGTAGATCTGCTCGTCCACGAAGAGCACGGGGAGCCCCTCGCCCTCGAGCTTCTTCTCCGTGAAGGCGCAGTCTGCCCGCGAGCAGTAGACGACGGCGCGGGCGAAGTTCTTCTTCGTGACCTTGCCGTCCGCGTCGAGGAGCTTGATCGCCTCGATCTTCACGGGCTCGCCGCACCAGGGGCAGTTCGCGAGCGGGAACGGGGTTTCGCCACGGTTCGAGGAGAAATCGTGCAGGGCCTGGTGCACCTCCTTCAGCGTGTTGGCGCTGGCGCTCTTGCCGACCCAGAGCCCGATGGTGAAGCGGCTGTCGCCGAGCTCCTGGGGGAACTTGCGGCGGAGCTGCTCGAGGGCGCAGATCAAGGTGGCCGCGCGGCCGAGCTGATCCAGGGTGAGGAGGCGCAGCGTGTAGCGCAGGATCACCGCCACCCCGCGCCCCTCGTGGGGCTTGTCGTGGCCGCGCAGGCGCCGCAAGAGCAGCGTGAAGGCGATCAGGCCGAGGTAGGCCTCAGTCTTGCCGCCGCCGGTGGGAAAGTAGATGAGCTCGGCGAGCTTGCGGTCGTCGTGGTTGGGATCGGCGATCGACGGCAGGTTCATCAGCACGAAGGCGAGCTGGAACGGCCGCCACTCGGGGACCTTCCCGTCCACGTAGCGCTTGTCCACACGGACCTCGTCGGCCTTCATGGCCGCGACGTGCATCGCCTGGTTCGCTAGCTGGAAGGCGCGAAACACCAGGGGATCGCTGGTCAGGAGACGGATCCCCTCCCGGATCCGAGCCCGGGCGCGGTCCGCTTCCTGGCAGAGCTGGTCGCGGGTCTTCTCTAGCCGGTCGACCTCGACGCGCCGCTGCTGCTCGATCCACTTGGCGTAGGCCAGGGGGAGGGGGAGCAGAGCGTTCTCGAGGCCCTGGGCGGGGAGCGTCCCGAGGGCCTTCATGCTCGTCGTCGCGTCCTCGAAGCGCCGGTGCTCGATCTGGGGGACTTCGTAGGCCGGCAACGGTGTGGTCCGGAGCACGCGGACGCTGCCGTCCACGACCTCGGGCGGTGCCACGCTCGTGTTGTGCCCGACGGCCCATTCGAGGTGCTTGCGAAACTGGAGGGCGAACACCTGGGCGTCCGCCTCGCCCTCCTCGCCGCGGTGGTTGGGCCGCGCCACGAACCCCGGCTCGAAGTAGAGGGCGAGCTCGACCTGGAACACGAAGGCCAGATCCCGGTCCTTCTCGAGCACCGCGCGCTCGTTCACCAGGAACAGGCTCAGCACGCGGGTCCCGTCGGGCAGGCCGTCCATGCTGGTGGTGCGGAGCTCGCCGCGCAGGGTGAGCCCCCGCGAGAGCGGCACGTCCACGCCCTTCGCGAGCGCCGCGGGGTCGAGCGGCACCGGCACCTTCACCGGGCCGTGCGGGACGCGCTTCCACCCTGGGCGCTTCGCGTCCCTCTTCTCGAGCGCGACCTCGACCTTGTCGTACTCGGCGTAGCGGACCTCGACGACGAGCTCGTCGCCGCTGCCCGGGGGCAAAAACACGCTCAGGCCCAGCGAGGCCGGGAACCGCACCGGGCGCTTCGGCTCCGGCTCGACACTGCCCGCGTCCTCGGCCTGGCTGTCCGAGCCCGCCACGGCCTCGCCGCTCAGCGACTCCTCGTCGTCGGGTTCCGGGGTGCGGCCCCCCTGTGGAGCGAGAAACCCGGTCAGGTACCAGCGGGAGGGCGCCACCGGCAGGATCTCCTGGCCGCCCTCGGCCTGGTCGTCGGGGACGAACGGGCCAACGAGATCGGCCTTCAGGGCCTCGACGAGGCGATCACGGACGTTGCGTTCGCGCATGAACCACCCTTCCCGGCGCCCTGGGGGGACTGGTCGAGAAGCTTAGGGTTTCTGCTCAGGGTGGGGAAGCGGGTTCCGTGGTGTCTGCGCTGCCGAGTTCGACCCTGAAACCGCGCGGCATCCTGTCAGTATCATTTCCGACCTGGCGCGGATCCGCGTGACGCTCGCGGAAGCGCATTCAGCCGTGTCAACTCGCCTGGGGCAGCAAATGCGCCTCGATCAGCCGTAGGAGCCTGTTCCGGCGCGGCCGGTCGACCCCAATCAGCGAGGCGTGTGCGTGACGAATCTCCTCGATTTCGCAGTCCTGCGGAGAAAGGACTACGCCGACCCCCAGCTCGACGACCTTGGCGACCGGAACCTCGGCTGTTCGCCAAGTCCGCCATTTCGGGCAGGCCTGATACAGCTGCTCAACGCCCTGCGGCAGCCTGGACTTCACGTAGACTGACGCACCGTAGCTGTGGTCATTCGGCGTGTACTGATCGCTCGGCAGCGCAGACGTCTGGAGTTGCGCACCTCGCGGCTTGGTCAGGTCGATGTGCTCTGGCCGGACCAAGCGGAAGACAAGGTCCCCTGTGGGAACGACGTCGAGGGCCTCAACCGGGGTCCGGGGGACGGTCATGCGCGACGGAAGAGCGCTCTGACTCGCTCGAGCCCATCCCTCAGAGCCTGCAGCTCCACCACCTCGTCCTCGAGGTCATCGCCCATCGGCAAGAAGGACCACCAGTAGGCGCCCGCACCGATCTCGAGCACCCCGCGATCGCCAGCCGGCGTGGTCCACTGCAGATGTGCCGATCCATCTCCGCAGGCACTGATGAAGGGGGCCGGGATACCACGAAGCTCGACGAGGCAACCAGCAAGGAGCCGTCGAGCATCATCCCACTGCCGCGCGCTGACCGGCTCTCCACGTTCGCCGTCCCAGTTGCTCACGGCCGTCACGGCCGCAAGCTGGTCGATCCTCGACATCAGCTCCTTCTCTTCCCGCAGCTCGCGCCAGATGGCCGCGGTGCTTGACGCCTCGGGGAGAGCGACGACCGTCAGATCAGTATCGGTGGAAGTTGACAGCCGGATCCCATTCGGTCGGCGCCCGTAGCGCCGACCGAGCTGCGGTCCCGGGGTGGCCTCGGCTGCTCCTCCCCGGGAGTCCTCGAGGGAACCGAAGCCGCCCAGCACTGACTCGAACATGTCGTAGCACGCGGCTTGGTTCATTGCGTTCGCCCCCAGCGCTCGTGAGCTTCCGGGCTCGTCAAGCCCGTGAAGCTCCGGACGATCTTGCTTCGAGCCTCGCCGAACCACGCTTCCAGATCCGAGCCCGTCGCGCGGCCTCGCGTCGTAAGTTCCATCACCACCACCCGTTCGTTGCTTTGCGGGCGCCGGCCCGAACGAATGTTGACGTGAAGCCGTCCGGTGATCTCCGGCACTTCGTAGTGGAGAGCCAGCTCCACCTCCGGCTGCGCCGCCACTGCGGGGTTTGCGTGCGAGAGCCAGGGGTAATAGGCCATCAAGGCGCGCACGCTCCAATCCCCCTCGATTGAGAGCACGTTCACGTACGTCAGTTCAGCCTGAACGACCTGGGGATCCGGCAGCGGTTCGGAGCGGACAAAGTCCACGAAACGCGCCCAATTATGCTGGAACTGGGCAGCCACCTCGCGGTATCGCGGGTAGTCCTCGCCGTCGGGGACCTTCTGCCAGTTGAAGTGGAAGCGATCCGCCTGCAGCTGAAGTAGGCGGCCGCGATCGCTGTTCACCAGGAACACGCGCCTCAACTCGGGCAGCGTAGACCACAACACCGTGGAGGACGGCGGTGCTCCCGGAGCGGGCTCCAGCAGTGGCGACAGCGGCGGCATGTCCCTGGTGACGGGGAAGTCCTCGCGCACCTCGCACCAGAACTTCCCGAAGTGCGCCGTCTGAAGCGGGAGCGGCCCGAACTGGACCCCGCACACCACCTCGACGACGGGCGGCCGCTCGAAGGAGACGATGTCGTCGAGCGCGTTCGGATCCACCACCACGGCAACCTATACGGTTGACCAGGTATTCCGCAACCGTCAAGTTCCGGTACGGGAAGCGCTCTCCCCCGCCGCCGGACCCGGGGCCAGCCTCGGGCTCACCAACGGAACTACGGGTGCCGTACCGGCGGGCCGCGCGATTCAGAACAAGCTGCCCTGTCCGCCGCCCTTCTTCCCGCGGCCCGGCTTCGCTTTCGCCGCGCCCTTCTTGGTCGGATCCTTGGTCCCGCTCGTGGATTGACCCCGGCGCTTGGCGACCGCGGTCGTCGCGGTGGGTGTGCTCGCTGCTTCCGCGGCGGCGCGCTCCGCGTTGAGCGCGTAGAGGCGGTCGATCACCTCGTCGGTGAAGGACTTGAGGGCGGCACGGTCGGCGTCGGTGGCGGGGCAGTAGGGGGGGACGGGGAGATCGGACCAGCCGTAGGCGGCGAGGACGGCGCGGTCCATGGCTTCGTGGAGGGCGCGGAGCTCGAGGACACGCGCGTCCGTGCAGGCGGGGTCCTTGAGGGCGTTGTAGGTCTTGGTCAGGCCCTGGTCGGTCGCGACCATGAAGCGGGCGCGGGCCTGGTAGAGGGCCTCGCCGGCGGCCTCGAGGGCGGGGAGGACGGTGCGGGGCTCCGGCGCGGGGAAGGGGAAGGTTGAAACACACCTGGAGGGGTTGTAGCGCTGGTCTTTCTTGATCGTGGCGGAAAGGAGAACAGCCCAGATCTCGTGCACTCGAGACTGAAGGATCGCGAACTGCGTGTCGTGCTGGAGAGGGAACACGATCAATGTCTGGTCAAAAACCCGTTGGGCCGGCTGCCATGCGAACGCTCTGTGCTTTCCGCTCAGGGCCGTCACCAGACACCGGTCGAGTGGGCCGAGTGCACTGTACAATCCGGCAGCGGGTTCTGCGAAACGCCACCAATGCTTGCGCCGTGCTTCGCGGTTGTTCTTTTCCCGCTCGGGCTTCACCTTCTCGCGCACGATGCGGAGGAGGTCCGGCCACCGCTCGGATTCGGCGAGTTCCATCTTGCCGAAGCTGATCACGTAACGGCTGAATTCCTGCGTCGGGCTGGTGTTGACCTCCTCCCCGTTGAGGTACGGGAATGTCCGCTCGCCGTTGCACCGGTCGCGTTGCACCAGAGCCGCACGCTCCTCAGCGGTGAGAGTAAAAGCCAGGCCGAGGACGTAGCTGCCGACGAACGCCGTCGCCACATTGGCACGTAGGTCGTGAGCGTCTTCGCGCTCCGCGCCGGGCGTCAGACGAGAGGTTAGCGCCTTCACGGCGGCGCGGTTCCAGCGTTTCACGACCT
This sequence comes from Polyangiaceae bacterium, assembly GCA_016933275.1. GTDB lineage: Bacteria > Myxococcota_A > Polyangia > Polyangiales > Polyangiaceae > JAFGBI01. The sequence goes on from JAFGBI010000259.1 coordinate 27,946, forward strand.
TGCCGCACACCGCGCCGTGCGCAGCATGCACGACTGAGACGGTTACGGCGACGCCAGGCGCGGGCCACGGCATTGAGTCGATCGCGTCGTAGAGCTCCCAGCCCTGTTCGACCAGGGGCTGGAGGCCCGTCGTGCGCGTGTCGCCCTGGGCGATAGTGTTGGTGGCGATGAGCCCAAAAGTCCCGTGCTCGCCGAGCAGCGTTGCAGCTCGGCGGAAGAAATGAGCCGAGAGATCGCTGTTGCCATGCGCGCCAGCGTGGACCGTCGGAAGCCAATCCCGGTACGCCTCGCCGAGGACTCCCGAGACTTCGAGTCCCTTGAGGAACGGCGGATTCCCCACCACCGCCTCCATCAGCGCAGCGCCGTTCACCAGCCCGCCCTGCAGCGGATCCGGCCGCTCCTCGAAGAAGACCTCGGGGTACTCGAGCCACCAGTGGAAGGGGGTGAGCCTCTCGCGGGCCTCGTGGGCGAGCTCCTCGAGCTCGTCGCGGAGGGCGGGCAGCGACTCGCGGAGGGCCGCGAGCTGCTGCCGCTCGAGCTTGCTCGCCGGGGCCGCCGCGCCCTCGCGGTCGACGGCGGCCAGCGCCCGCTCGGCGCCGAGCCACTGCCGCACGAGATCGAGCCGCCGCACCCGCTCGGCCTCGCGGGCCTTGGCGCTCTTCTCGGCGAAGAACGCGCCCACCACCAGATCGCCGACCAGCCGCACCCGGCCGATCGCCTGCTGCGCGAACTCGAGCAGGCGGGCCTTTTCGCCCTGGGAGACGGGATCGTCGTGCTCGGCCAGGGCCAGGATCTGCTGGCGGAGGTCCACGGCCTGCTCGAGCGCCTCGGTGAGGAGCGACTCGCAGACGTCGACCTGGTCGCCGGCGCGCGCCTCGGGCTCCCAGTGGAAGCGCCGGAGCTGGTCGAAGGAGAGCCCCACCAGGCTGTCCCCCTGCCGGAGCGCGTGGTCGACGAACGTGAACGGCAGGGTCTTGCTCAAGGTCACGAGCCAGAGCGCGAGCTTGGCGAGCTCGACCGCGGCGGGGTTCTTGTCGACGCCGTAGAGGCACTGCTGGGCGACCAGGCGCCGGGCGTGGAGGTGTGCGTCGCCGTGCGCCTCGACGAGTGCGGCGAGCTCCCCGCTCCGGGTCCAGGCGGCGACGAGCTCGCTCGCCAGCTCGCGGCAGGCCGCAACCAGGAAGGCGCCGGAGCCCATCGCGGGATCGCAGATCTTGAGCTGCAGGAGCTCGGCCGCCGTGCGGTCGGGCCCGAGGCAGGCGAGGAGCGGCTCCAGCGTCCGCTTCACGATCGGCTCGGTCAGGGAACGGGGCGTGTAGTGGCTCCCGGAGCGGCGGCGCTCCTCGCCCGGCTGGATCACGAGGCGCCCGGCCGGGGCGCGGTGCTGCGCGCGGTCCGCCTGCTTGCCCGGCGCCTGGGCGAGCAGCGCCTCGAGCGCGGCCTCGTCGTCCTTGCCCGCGGCCTTCAGGGCGGCCTCGAGGGCGGCGATGGGGCCGGGGTTGAGGCCGCAGACCTCCTTGAAGAGGCGCGCGCGGTCCGTGGGGCTCAGGGAGCGTGCGGTCCCCGTGTCGACCCAAACCCAGTTCTTGCCAATCCGGGCCGCGGGGCTCGCCAGCCGCTCGACGTGGTAGCCCATCAGCGACTCGTACACGGAGCCGATCTGCTCGACGTCGAGGGCGCGGTAGCTCAGGCGCTGGCCCTCGAAGACGACGAGCCGGTCGAGGACGCGGTGGACGGTGCCGTCGTCGAGGCTCGGCGGCTGCACCTTCGCGCGCGCCTCCGGGGAGGCGACGGCCGCGGTCCAGCCGGGGAGGCCGCCCTCGAGGAAGGGGAAGGCGTTGGGGTCGAAGAGCTGGCCGCGGCGGGGCGGCAGCTCGAGCTTGCCGTGCTTGCCGCCGAGGAACACGGCGCGGAACAGGGTGAGGAGCTGGCCGTAGGCCCCGAAGCGGTGGTGCATCGACTCGGGGTGGGCGCCCGCGTCGTGGGTGAGCCGGGCGTGCAGGCCGAAGAGGCTCAGGTGCTCGGAGTAGTGCGGGTCCTCGGTCGGCATCAGCCCCGCGTCCTCCGAGTAGAGGAGGAACACCAGCCGGAGCACGACCCCGAGGACGCCCTGGTAGAGGTGATCGCCCGGCTCCTCGAGGGCGGCGCGGAGCCAGTCGACGCGGTCGCCGACCGAGTCGCGCAGGGCAGCCTGCTCGAAGCCGGCGAGCAGGAGCTCGACCGCCTCGAAGACCTGGTCGGCGAGGGCCTGGGTCACGTCCGCCTGGCGGCGCCGGCTCTCGGCCAGGAGGCCCTCGAGAGAGTGCGCGGCGGCGGCGCCGTAGGCGCGGCGGGCGTGCAGCAGCAGCTCGAGGGCGGCGAGCACGGGGCGGCCGCCGGGCTCGCGGAGCACGTCGAGGCGGAAGGTGAGGTGGCCCGTGGTCTGCCCCGCGGGGGCGTGGAGCAGACGGAGGTCGGTGCCGTTGGTGATTAGGCCGATCGGGATCCCAGCGTGACGGAGGAGGCGCTCGAGCTTCGCCGTCGGCGGGTAGCGCCAGGGGCCGGTCTTGTCCTCGGGGGAGTCGAGCTCGAGGGCGGTGGCGGGCGGGGCGTCGTCGCGGAGATCCCAGGCGAGGGCGAAGTAGGGAGAGGGGGCGGGGCTGGGGCTGGGGCTGGGACCGGGGTTCGGGGAAGGGATTGGGGCCGGGGCGCTGGCACCACTGGTTGCAAGGGGTTCCGGGGGGGCGTCGAACTCGGCGAAGGGATCGGCGGAGCTCGCACCAGTGGGTGCCAGGGGGCTGCGGGCGAGGGCGAAGCTCGGGCGGAGCTCCTGGCCGCCCTCGGGGGCGTAGAAAGAGAGCGCGGCAGGGAGCTCGGCGCGGGGGACGAGCATCCCGGGGCGGTCGTAGCCGAGAAAGTCGGCGAAGAAGCGGGCGAGCGGCGGGAGGCGGCCGTCGTCGAGGGCGGCCTCGAAGGCCACCGACAGCTCGGGGCGCACCGCGGGGGCGATCTGCGCGTCGGCCAGCACCGGCACGCTGAACACGAGCCCCTCGATCGGCTGCGCGAGGCCGAGCCACTCGCGGTGGAAGGCGACGTCGCGATCCTTCAAGAGGGACCTCCGTGCCTCACGTCATCGCCTCCGGCCAGGCGACGACCAGACCCACGGGGGTGAGACGCGTCATCCGGACCTCGTAGAGGGCGGCGATGGCTTCGGGTTCGGTTTCGAGCTCTTGCGCGAGACTCCTCCGGCGGTCCTCGAGGTGCAGGAGGTCGAGCTCGACCTGGCGCTTCTGGAGCTTGTCCTGCACGGTGAAGAGCTCCTGCTGGCGCAGGCGATCCTTGGTCTTTTCGAGGACGACCTGCCGCTTCTTGAGCAGCCCGCGCAGGTCGTCCGCCTCGCGCCGGGCCCGCTCGCCGAGGCCCTTCTTCGCCTCGGCGCCGTGGGCGTCGGCCTCGGCCTCGAGCTCGGGCCAGAGGGCGGCGAAGAGGGCGGGGACGTCGGGCAGGATCCGCTGGCGGAGCTTGGCGGTGACGGGCTTGCCGCCCCGGGCGAGGAGCTCCTCGACCTGGAGCTTGGTGCGCGCGGCCGTGGCCGGGTCGCGGTACGGCTTGACGTCCTTCGCCTTGCTGGGCCACGCGGCAGCGAGGCCGACGATCTCGTCGTGCAGGCGCGCCGCGCCCGCGCCGAAGAGGGTGAGCCGGGCGTAGCCGACGACCCGGACGACGCTCTCCCCAGGGGCGACGACGGCAGCATAGCGGCTCAGATCGTGGGCGGAGTAGCCCTGGGCGAGGAAACGGTCGAGCAGGCGCCGCACGAAGGGGTGGGCCAGGTGGAGCTGCTCGGCCTCCTCGGTGAGGAGCTTGGCCGGGTGGAAGGTGACCGGGAGCGGGGGCCGCTCGCGCCATTGCCAGAAGGGCTCGTCGGGCTCGCGGGGGCCGCGCAACGTGTCGAGGGTGCGCTCCCATTCGCGGCCGAGCGGGGGCAGGCGGAAGGTCGGGCGGTGGTCGCTCGTCGCTCCGGCGGGCGCGAGCGGCCCGGCCCCGGCCAGGGTGAGGCCGATCTCGACGACGCCGCGCAGCGACTCGGGGGACACCTCGAGGAACTTGCGGGACTCCTCGAGCCGGCTGCCCGCGCGGCGGATCTCCTCGTCGAGCGCCGTGAGGTCCCGGCGCTGGTCCTCGAGCTCGGCGCTCACCGTGTCGGTGCGGGCGCCCTCGCCGATCCGCTCGATCCTGGGCTCGACCTCGGGGCGGAGCCCGCCCTCGAGCAGGCCCTCGACCTGCTCGAGCAGCACCGTGCCGAGCGAGCCGAGCTCGCGCTGCACGGTGGCGATCTTGCGCACCACCGTCCGAAGGATCCGATCCTCGGCCCGGTCCGGGTAGACGAAGTAGTGGCAGCGGACCTCCGCGGCAGGCTGACCCGTGCGGTCGATCCGCCCGTTGCGCTGCTCCAGGCGCGAGGGGTTCCAGGGCAGGTCGAGGTGGAACAGATCCGCGCAGTGGGCCTGGAGGTTGAGGCCCTCGCGAGCGGCGTCGGTGGCGACCAGGATCCGGAGGGGGCTCTCGGCCGGGGGCGCGTTGAAGGCCCGCTGGATGGTGGCGCGGGCGTCGTCGCCCATGCCGCCGTGGAAGATGCCGACGCGGTGCTCGCCGTCGTCGGTGGCGTCGAGGGCGCGGCCGAGGATGTCGACGACGTAGCGGAGCGTGTGCGCGTACTCGGTGAAGAGGAGCACGCGGCGCTCCGTCCAGGCGCGGCCCGCCTTCGTCTCCGGGCCGAGGCCGGCGGCGGGGCACTGGTGGCGGCGGATCCAGTCGAGCAGGGCGAGCAGCTTTCCGTCCGGGCGCCGGCGGGCCTGCTCGGCGAGGGCGCGGAGCTCCCCGAGCAGGGTCCGGGCCTCCTCGGTGGGGGTCGGCAGGGCGCGCGTCTCCGCCGTCAGGGTCGCGTCCTGCTCGGCCGCGAGGGTGTCGTCGTCGACGCCGTGGCTGTCCGGATCCTCGCCCAGGGCGAGGCGGCGCTGGTCGGGCGCGGCGCGGGGGCCGCCCTGCTTCTCGAGGCCGCGGGCGTGGGCGTCGATGGACCGGGCGAAGGCCTCCGGGCTCGAGAGCAGCCGCTGCTGCAGGTGCACGAACACCAGCCGCCCCCGGCCGCTCGCCGGGGCGCAGAGCTCGGTGTAACGGGCGAGCTTCTGGGCGAGCTCGAGCTCGAGGGGGGGCGCCGCGTCGAGCTCGCGGTCCTCGGGCGCGGCGTCGTGGCCGGTGTCCGTGTCGTGCGCGGTCGTCCGGAGCTGCCACCGGCCGCCGGCGCTCCGCAGCGCGAGCTCGACGAGCAGGCGGTTCGGGAAATCGCCCTCGACCCCGAGCTGGCGCAGATCCCGCTTGAGGCGGCGCACCATCACCGGCTCGAGATCCTTCTTGCCCTCGACCGGGGCGCCGCGGGTGAAGCGCGCCGGGTCGAGGATCTCGAGCAGGGCGCTGAAGCTGTTCGAGTGGCCGTTGTGAGGCGTGGCCGAGAGGAAGAGGCGGTTATCGAAGCGCGGCGCAAGATCCCGGATGGCGCGGGTGGTGTCCGTGTCGGTGGCGTACTTGCTCGCCGAGGCGGGCGCCGCGACGTGGGCCTCGTCGAGGATGAGCAGGCCCTTGCGGGCGCGGTCCCCGAGCCGCTCGATCAGGGGGTCGCGATACTCGGGGCGGCGCAGGAGCGGGTGCGAGACGATGAAGCGGTTGTGCGTCGCCCAGGGGTTGACGCCGTAGCCGCGCTCCTGCCGGCGCCAGGCGATGAATTGCCGGGTCATCACCTCGAACCGCAGGCCGAAGCGCCGCAGCATCTCGTCGCGCCACTGCAGGCACACGCTCGCCGGGCAGACCACCAGGACGAAGTCCGCCTGCTGGCGGAGCAGGAGCTCCTGCAGGACGAGCCCGGCCTCGATGGTCTTGCCGAGCCCGACGTCGTCGGCGATGAACAGGTTGGCGCGTGGCAGCTCGAGCGCCTTCATCAGCGGCGTGAGCTGGTGGGCCATGAGCTTGATCCCGGCGCGGAAGGGGGCTTGGAACTTCGTCGCGTCGGCGGCGCTCACCGCGTTCCACTTCAGCGTGTGCAGGTACGCCCCGAAGTGGTCGGGCGGATCGAGCCGGGTGACGGCGCCGAGCCCCTGGAGCTCGGGCACGACCACCCGGGCGCCGAGCTCGAGGTCCCAGAGCGTCTCGAGGCGCCGGCCGGGATCGTCGTCGTCGAGGCACACGAGGCGCACCAGCGGCGACTCGCCCGCGCCGCCGGGGACCGTCTCCTCGACGAGCCACTGCCGGTGGCGGGCCTGCACCACCTGCCCCTTGCGCGGCAGGTGCCCCGGGTCGGGCGCTGGCGGGGGTTCGGTGGCCGCCCGGGGGTCGAGCCCGGCGGCGGCGAGGAGGCGCGCCTGGAGGTCGCTGCGGGCCCGCGCCGCGGCGTCGAGCTGGTGCGTCCGGCAGACCGCTCTGAGCTCGTCCCGGCTGAGCTCCCGCAGGAGCGCCGGCAGCCGGCGGTCGAGGTCGCGCGCCAGGTGCCGCACGAGGTCGGGCTTGCTCGCGCCGTCGCTCTGCGCCGCCACGCCGAACGCGCGGAACAGGTCCAGGATCCGGGGCTGCCCGAGGGTCGCGAGGGTGGACTCGACGGAGGGGATCGCGGTCCTGGTCAACGCGCCTGCGCTCCGCTCCTGTCCGGCATCGGCCCCTGGGCTGCTCTTCGCCGGCAAGGGCGCCGGCTAGCCGGGACCGTAACTCCATCAGCGCGTGCGCCGAAAGGGGGCGCCGGCTCCAAGTCCGGGCATCGGCTTGGGGGGGGACGGGGGCGAGGGCGTGCCGGGTGAGGGGATCGGGGATCCGAGCGTGCGTTCAGGCGGGGGCGCTCGGGTAGGCCACGGGGCGCCGCGTCGAAACGAGGCGGGCGACGGGCTCCGGCGCGGGCAGCTGACGGGGCAGTTGACGGGGTTCTTGACGGGGAGTTGACGGGCCCGAGACGGGCCGGGGTCGCGTCTCCGGTCGGGGATTGGGTCGGGGCGGGTCGCGACCCGGGTCGCGACTTCGGGTTGCCCGGGTCGGGGATCGGGTTGGAGCGACCGGAGTCCGAATCGAACCTCCGGGCGGTGGAGCACGCGCTTCATAAGCGTCGTCTCGGCGGTGAAGGTCCGCGCACCCTGGCGAAGGTGAACTGCACCAAGAGCGAAGAGGGTCACGGGCGACATCGGCGCTCTGCGCAAGGGTTGACAGCGGGTTACGCCGGGGCACGGTTGGTGACGTGGCGGAACGCGAGGAGACTTGGCTGACGCTGACCGAACTCATCAAGAGGAGCTCGGTTTCGAAGGCGACGATCACGAAGGCGCGTGGCGAGTACCCCGCCGAATGGGAACGCTTGTGCCAAAGGCGCGGAGCCCGCGCGCTCTACGCATGGGAGGCGTTCCGGGACGCCCCGCTCCTCACCGGAAGAAGTCTCGACGACCTTCTGGCGAAGAAGGTGAAGAACCAGGAACTGCGGCAGAAGGTGCGTGCCAGGATCGAAGCCGGGTCGTCCAACGTGCACCTTTCCATCGGGTGCGGCCGATTCTCGTAGAGGACCGTCGAGTATCGGGAAGCCAGGCTGGCATGGGAGCAGGCGGCCCGAGGGCTTCGACGGACCGCGGCCAGGTGCACGACCATGGTGGGGAAATTCGTGGCGAGGCACCGTTCGGTCTTTTGTCCGTCCCGGTAGAATTCGCGGAGAGTCCAAGAAGCAGCGGGAAAAAGTCCTAGAAGAGTCGAAGAAGAATCTGTCCCGGGAGTCATGCCTTGGGGCGTGACGCGCCTCCACGGCATCCTCGACGCCTCCCCCGCACGGCACGCGACGGCACTCACCGCCGTCGGTTGGGCCGTTCTCCCGCTGCACTCTGCCGGCGACGGCCGCTGCACATGCCAGGCGGAGCACTGCCGGAGCGTCGGCAAGCACCCGCGAACGCGGCACGGGGTCGCTGACGCAACGGTGGACCCGGACGTCGTGGCCGCATGGTGGCGGCGCTGGCCTGACGCGAACATCGGGGTCGCGACGGGAGGAGACGCCGGTCCCGTCGTCGTTGACATCGACCCGCGGAACGGCGGCGAGGATGGACCGCCGTTCGTCCCCGCACGTTCGCCGCCAGGCGCTGGTGACGCCGGTAACGCCGGGGACAGTGGTGGCGACGACACCGGCGCCGGGTCGAACGAACCCGTGGCCCATTCCAGAGGAAAAAGACCATGACCGATAGCAAGGAACCAGCGAGCAACACGACCGAGTGCCCTCTCCCCCGGAGAGCTCCGCGGAAGGTGCGACCAGTCCCGAAGCAGCCCATCTTCGACGACATCGCTGTGGCGGTCGCCAAGCTGGGCCTCGAGCCGGAGGCGCTACGCGCTCGCTGCCGGCGCGCGCAGGAGCTCGAGCGGGGCGAGGTCATCGCCCGCCTCGGGGCGGGCGTCGTGGCCTACAAGTTGGGCCGGACCTGGCGGTTCCGCTTCTTCGGTCCCTGACCCGGGGCGGTCGCTTTCCATCGCGCGGCGGTGCGCTATGCTGTGTCCCATCGCGCGTGAGCGACCGCCCGTGGAGGTATCCATGGGTACTCGCGGCAACGGAATCCGCAGAGAAATGCGGGGCGACAAGCCCTGCCTGGTCATTGACTTTCGATATCGAGGCAAGGATGGGCGCTCGCGGCGTTACCGTCGCGACGCGACCATCCAGACGATGGCGGGTGCCCGCCACGAGGCGAGCGATCTCCGCCTCGCGGCGATGAGGGGCACCCTCGAGATCGAGCCCCGGCCCGTCAGCACCTTCGGGGAGTTCGTCGCCGAGCAGTTCGTGCCGGTCTACATGGCGGCGCGCTGCCGCCCGGCGACTCGCGAGCGATACGAAACCCTCTTCGGGCAGGGCATCCTCGATGCCTTCGGCGCGAAGCGGCTCGACGAGGTCGACGCGATGAGCCTCCGGGCCTATGCGGCCAAGCTCACCGCGCGTCGAGTGCAGGCCTGGCCGCACCTGAGCCTGGTGCGGTCGGTGCTCAAGGCGGCGGTCGAGTTCGGGCACCTCGCGGAGCTGCCGAACCTCTCGGCCCTGCCAAAGCGGGGGCGGAAGGTGCCGGAGACGCCGAGCACCGAGGAGGTGCAGGCCCTCCTCGGTGGGTGTCACGGGTGGATCCGGGTGGCGGTCGCCTTGGCGGCCTACGCCGGGATGAGATCCGGAGAAATCCGGGCGCTCGAGGTGCGCGACGTCGGTCTCCACGGTGACCGCCTGCTCGTCAGGCGGGCGCTGTCGGGTGGCGAGGTGCTCACGCCCAAGTCCGGCCACCACCGGGTCGTTCCCATCGCGCCGGAGCTACGAGCGGTGCTTGTCGAGGCGTCGTCCGGCAAGCTGCCGGCGGCGCGGATCGTGACCACCGCTACCGGCGCGACTCCGCCGCGGCAGACGGTGCTCTCGACGCTCAATCGCGAGCAGGCACGGCTGGGGCTCCCCCGGCGGTCCTTCCACTCGCTCCGCCACTACTTCTGCTCCACGCTGATCCAGCGGGGGGCCGGCGTGGAGGCGGTGCGGGTGCTCGCCGGGCACAGCGCGCTGGCCGTGACCCAACGCTACGTGCACGCCACGGCGGCGGACCTGACGGCCGCCATCCGGAAGTTGACGGGCAACCAGTGGGAAACGAGCCCCTCCCCGTCGCCTAAGCCATCGTAATATAAAGAGAAAATGCTTTCAAGGTCGGGGTGGTGGGATTTGAACCCACAACAACCGGCACCCAAAGCCGGTCCTCTACCAGGTTGAGGTACACCCCGAAGGGGGGGCGCAATATAGCAGGGCCGGAGGGTCCGACAATCAGAACCCGAGGGGTCGCAACCTTGATCGGCGGCTCGCCGGGCGGTCGGGGGTTTGGGGGCCGCGAGGGGGCTAGCCTGGTAAGCGATGTTGCCGGCGCTCGCCAGGGGGGTTAGGCGTCCGGCATCGGGCAAGCGGGCGCGTGTCCCGTGGGGACGCGCAGCGCCATTCCGAAGCCGGTCTATTGGTAGGGGCAGGGGCGTCGGCCCCAGGAGTTGTGCGCGGCAGGTCAGTCAGGTGTCGGCTCGATCGGCACCCGGGCAATGCGAGACCCACTCCACCTGGGTCACTACCGGACGAGGTGACCGAGCACGTTCTTCAGCCGCACCCCGAGCTCGACCACCCCGGGCACCTGAACCGGCGAGCACGACCCAAGGCACCGGCGACCTCGACCGCAGCGCGAGCCTTGCAGCGTTCGGCGAGCACGAGGCCCGGCTCTTGTCCGCCACGGTCTGCCGCGCTGCCCCTTCGGCGCAGTTCGACGCCGCGCTCGCGGCGCTCCTGCGGGCCGGGTAGCCGCGCATCCTGGATTCGAACGGACCCGACGAGCTTTCCCCGCTCGAGCGCGATCTGTTGGGCGACGAGGCGATGGTGAGGGAGGGGCGACGAGGAGGCTTCGGGGGGATTCCTGAATCAAGGGTGCGCGGGTGCCTCCACGGTCGGCTGGGGTCGCGCTCGGGGTGAGGGGGCGCCGGCGCTCTTCAGTCCGGCACCGGTTCCATCGCCACCTCGATCTCGATCGGCTTACGATCGGCCTTCACGAGGACGTCGTAGGGGAAGAACCCCTCCTTGGAGACGGTGATCCGGTGTTCGCCGATCGGGAGCATCCCCCCATGGGCGACGACCATGTAGAGCGGCGCGATGAACTCCTCGTCCACGTAGACGTTGGCGTCCTGTGGTGTCGCCTCGGTATGGGCGAACTTGACGGACACCGCGGCCCGGGCTCCGTACGTGGCGCAGCCCACGGATGCCAGGGTGAGCAGGCTGGCGGCGAGGTGGATTCGGTTGGTGGAGCGTCGGGGTGCCATGCTGTCACTCCCACTCGATGGTAGCCGGGGGTTTCGAGCTGATGTCGTAGGTGACGCGGTTGATGCCTCGGACCTCGTTGATGATGCGCGAGCTCATCCGCGCCAGCAACTCGTAGGGGAGGCGGGCCCAGTCGCTGGTCATCCCGTCACTCGAATGGACCGCGCGGATCACGCAGGTTTCCTCGTAGGTCCGGTCATCACCCATCACGCCGACGCTCCGCACGGGGAGCAAGACCGCGAAGGCCTGCCACAGCGCCTCGTAGAGGCCGGCGGCCGCGACCTCCTCCGTAACGATCGCGTCCGCCTGACGCAGGACGGCGAGGCGCGGCTCGGTCACCTCCCCGAGGCAGCGGATCGCGAGTCCGGGGCCGGGAAAGGGGTGTCGCCAGAGGACATGGTGGGGCATACCCATGGCCTCGCCGGCCTGGCGCACCTCGTCCTTGAAGAGCTCCCGCAACGGCTCGATGAGGGCGAGCTTCATCCGCTCGGGGAGGCCCCCAACGTTGTGGTGGCTCTTGATCACAGCGCTCGGGCCCTTGACGCTCACGCTCTCGATGACGTCCGGATAGAGGGTGCCCTGGACGAGATACTTCGCGTTGTCGATCTCGGCCGCGGCCTCGTCGAACACTTCGATGAAGACGCGCCCGATGATCTTGCGCTTCTGCTCGGGATCGGTGACCCCGGATAGCTCGCGGAGGAACCGTTCTCGCGCATCCACGACGCGCAGGTCGAGGCGGAAGCTCTGTCGCATCATACGCTCCACGCTCTGGCGTTCCCCCTCCCGCAACACCCCGTTGTCGACGAAGATGCAGGCGAGGCGATCACCGAGGGCCCGGTGGCAAAGCACGGCTGCGACCGAGGAATCGACCCCACCGGAGAGCCCGCAGACAACCCGCTCGTCCGAGCCCACGCGGCGTTTGATCGCGGCGACGGCCTCCTCGACGAAGGAGCTCGGGGTCCACGAGGGCGCGAGCTCGGCCACGTCGAAGAGGAACGCCCGGATGATCTCCGCCCCGCGCGGTGTGTGGGCCACCTCGGGGTGGAATTGGATCCCATAGAGGCGGCGGTCGGAGTGCGCGATGGCTGCTAGCGGTGCGTTTCCGCTGCGGCCGATGACGCGGAAGCCAGGCGGCAGACCGGTGAGGCGGTCACCGTGGCTCATCCAGACCGAGAGCTCCTCTCCCTGGTTGAACGCGGAGAGCACGCCGGTTGGCTCGAGGACCTCCAACTTGGCGGGACCGTACTCGCGGTCGGGGCTAGATTCGACCCTGCCGCCGAGCTGCTCCGCCATCAGCTGCTCGCCGTAGCAGATCCCGAGGACCGGCACGCCGAGGTCGAACAAGCCCGGATCGCTCTTCGGCGAACTTGCCCCGTAGACGCTCTGCGGCCCCCCGCTCATCACGATGGCGGCTGGAGGAATGGTGCGGAGCTGGCAAAGAGGGATCGTGCCAGGGTGGATCTCGCAGTACACATGGCATTCGCGGATGCGGCGTGCGATGAGCTGGGTGTACTGGGACCCGTAGTCCAGGACGACAACGGTTTGACGACTCGACATGGGGGTCCCGGTAGCACGAGCCTGGGTCCGTGCGAATACGGCGTCAGGGGCGCGCTACCGGGGATTCCCGTTTTTGCGGCTGGTCGGACCCGAGCCGGCCCCGGTGCGAACCAGAATGAGCCGGTTGGCGGCGAAGGCGGCGGCGAGGAAACGCCGGACGGACTCGGCCGTGGGTGGCTTCGCGGCATCACCGCGCCAGATCCGGAGGACGCGGCGACGGGGTTCGACCGAACCCTGGGTCGCGCTGGCGGCGAACCGGCGGAGGCCGCGCGCGATTCGGGCGTCGTCGGAAGGCGTGCGGGCAAGCCGCCCGAGGAGGTCCCGGACGGCGGCGACTGCTGACGCCTGCTCACCGGGAGTCGAATCGACGGTGATGACGATCGCGCTGAGGTGCCGGCTCCCGAGGAGCCCGACCTGCGCGCTCGCGGTCAGTCCTGCGAGGGCCGATTCGAGCCAGCCGCCTTCGCCCGCGAGCAGCCACCGTACGATCTCGGCCTCGCTCCGGGCCGCAGCCACGGAGGCGGTGAGAGGGAAGCCGAGGTGGGCCACGGCGCGGTCGGTGGCGAGGTTGGCGGCGAGGTCGATGGTGGCGGACGCCGCTGGGGTGGGGGAAATGGACGGGCAGCGTCGACCAGGGTCTGCGATGGGGAGAAGCCAACGCTCGACGGCGCCCCGCAGCGTGCCCACCTGGTCCCCGCTCCAGTTGGCGAGCACGGCCAGTCGCAGCGGCTCCCCAAGCAGGAGGCGTCGTTCGTCGTTGGCTGCCTGTGGTCCGGCACCATCCACAGCGGCGAAGGTCCCGCGCGGCTCGAGCCACGAGGGATGACCGGGCGCGAGGGACTCGAGCAGGAGCCACCAATCGGGACGAGTGCCTGGGCCGAGCTCGCCCACTAGGCGGGCTCGCTCCTCCGTCAGCATGGTTCCGTCGAGGCGGGCGGTGGTGAAGACTCTCCCGAGCACAGAGCCGATCCGCTGGGCCTGCGCAGTTGGGCTCTCTTCCGTGCGCTGGCGGGAGGCGTGCGCCAGGAGGCCCACGCCATCTGGGGCGATCCAGGGCTCGATCGCCACCCCTTCGGCGCCGGAGTGGGCGCGGGCGAGCGCCCGCAGCGCGAGTGCGCGGATCCCCGCCGTCGTCGCGCCCTCACCTGCGGTGCCGCAGGGGCTGGCAAGCAGGGCCCAGAGCTCGCCCTGGCCGTGCTCCACCCGGTGGCGCGCGTCAAGGTGCGAGCGATTTCGTCGTTGCTCCGCGGCCGCCATCGCTCGCGAGAGAGGGTTGTCGAGCGATGACGTCCCGTTCTCGTTCGAAATGGGGGCGGCCGGTGTCGAATAGGCAACGATGCGACGATTGGGCTCGGTTGCCGCTGCGCCGGTGACCGCGCTCCACCCCGCCAGGAGCGCGGCGTCTCGTGGATCGGCTGCGCCGACGATCCGCTGCTCGAGAGCGAAGCCCCGATCGTCGCTCGTTACCATCGCAAGCTCAGCCTCGTCGATCCCAAGGAGGGCGACCTCTGCGACGCGATCGAGCGACGGCTCGGGGTCCCCGGCAGCGGCCGCGAGCTCCAAGCGAAGGCAGCCACCCCTCGCCCGGGTGGTGGCGGAGACTGCGCTGAGTCGGAAGCCAGATCCGAACGCAGCGAGGCGTTCCGTGAGCGGGCCCCGGGGATCCCCGAGACGGGTCGCTGCCGCGATGCCCGCCGCGCCGTCGGCCACACGCAGGGCGAGCGTGAGCGAGCGGCCCTGGGAGGCGGGCTCGATCCCGATGACGTCCGTGCTCGGCCATGGATCGCTCACCGGCTCCCCGTCGGGCCATGGCCGGCCGCGGGCGACCGAGCGCGCCACCGCCTCGAGGAGGACGCGACCACCAACCGCTCCGAACGCGACCGTGCGGGCGCTGGCGGCCTTGGCTCGCCAGCGCTCGAGCTCCTGCGGCTCGACTCCGACCGGCGTCCCCGAGGCAGCGCCACGAACCGGTTCCCCCACACAGTCCTGGACTGCCGCGGTGAACGAGCCCCGAGCTGGCAGCGACCGCAATGCGGTGAGCCGGTCGCGCACTCGCGCTGCGTCGGCCTCCGAGGCGCCAACGGGGTTTCGTAGCGCCTTGCTCACGGCCTCCACGAACGCTGCCCCCGATTCCGCGGTGGCGGCAGGAACCGCGAGGCCAAAGCCAAGTCCGTGCGGCCATACCTCCAGACCTTCCGGGTGCCCACTCGCGAGGCGGTGCTCGAGCAGTCCCGCCAGGGCAGCGGCAGCTCTTGGTTGGCTGTCAGTGATGATCACGACCGCCACCGCTCCGGTGGGATCCCCATCTCGACCGAGCAGGAACACCGACGGCCGGTGGCTGCTCCGTACCACCTCGATCGGGGCCGGAAGGGCGGGGGTACCGAGCGCGGCGTGGGTGGGATCACCCCCGTGCCGCGCGCGCGAAGCGCAGGCCAGGCCGAGCAGCGCCCCGGCGGCAACGAGCGCGCTCAGGCGGTGGGCTCGGAAATGCGTCCTTCTCAAGGGGCCAGCCTCGCCTGGTTCCTCGTGTTGGTGGAAGGCAGAAAAGCCTGTTGGTCCGGACGTCGCTCCACGGTGGACCAGTATCACGACGCGTGGTCCCTCGTCAGCCTCCCTTTGCCAAGCCAGAGGAGAAGGATGCTCGATGTCTCAGGCTGCCAGTCGCCGCTCGGCGAGGATCGCCTCGAGCCGCGCGCGGATCTTGTGCTTCTTGGAGTAGACGGTCTTGATGCTGATGGCCATGCGGCTCGCCACCTCGGTCGGGTCGAGACCCTCCCCGTAGTAAAGAGTGATGAACTCGCGGTCCTTGTCGCTAAACTCCGCCAGCATGTCCCCCACCTTGACGGCGAGCTGGCGTGCGGCACAGCTCTCGAATGGGTCGAGTTGCTCGCTCGCCAGGCCCTCTGCCTCTGCCAGGCACCCCCGCCGCGGCTCGCGCTTGACCCGCCGCAGATGGTCGTAGGCAGAGTGGATCGCCAGCATGCCGATCCAGGATCCGAGCTTGGTTCCGCGACCGGGCTCGAAGGAGCGAAGCTTGCGTTTGTCATTGGCCAAGAGCTGAACGCAGAGGAATGCGTAGATCTCCCTGGAATCCTCGGGGCCCAGGATTGCGGCGAACCGTCCGGTCACGCGGGAGATGCACCGATGGATGAGCCGCGAGTAGCGGCGCGTGAACTCACGCCAGGCCGCGGGGTCGTCGGCGATGAGGCCCTCGACCAACTTCTGTTCGTCCACGCTGTCGTCCAGCCAGGATTGGGCAGGGAGCTCCGGTGCTGGGGCGAAGAGGGGGTTAGTCGCGCGGGAGGAGGGGGGGCAGTCGAGGATCGGCATGGGGATCGAGTTCTTCGGTGGGTGTGGGGTTGGCTCCTCCCCTTGCACCCAGCGTGCCGAACTTTCCTCCAATGAGATCAGTCGGTTATGGCGCGTAACCCCCCCGCGACCGTAACTGTGGCACGTCACACCGTTACACCTACCCGCCTGCCCGATGATACGTGGAGGGTGGGTTCCCTCTCCCCCTTCGATGTAGGGTATCCGTCGTGGGTCGCCTCTACAGCTGGTTCCTGCTGGGCTCGGCGTTGGTGCTCACGGTCGTGCGGCGCCTGATACGGCGCGATCGGGCCGGGGAGGGTCGATTTCGGGAGGTGTATGCCGCCGAGCTTCCCTCCGGCCTCTCCCCGAAAGGATCCGGGCTCGAGCTCGGATCATGCTTGGCCTGCGGGCTCTGCGAGCGGGAGCGCAGTTCTTCCGAGGCCAACGAATTGGGCCTGATGACCCTGGCCATCGCGGGATCCAGGAGCTGCGAGGAGCTCGAGGCGCTGGCGCCGATGATGAGTCGGTTCGAGGGGGAGAGCCTGGGGGCAAAGGAGAGGGCCTGCCCCACCCACTTCCCGTTCCAGCGGCTGCAAGATGCGGCTCGCCAGGCCGGTCCAGGGCGATAGCGCCGATCGGGGGTGAGAGGAGGGACTGGCCGGCCCGCAGTCCCAACTGATCGCGCTCCGGTTTACGCGGAATGCGAAGGTGCCTAGAGAAGGAGGCACGGAATCGACAGCGCAAGATGCCGCAGAATTCGGACTCGATCCTCCCCACCCTCGATGGGTGGGCCTTGGTGCTGGGCGCTTCGAGTGGTTTCGGGGAGGCAAGCTGCGTCGAGATGGCCCGCGCGGGGATGAACGTCGTTGGGGTTCACTTCGACCGGCGCGAGACCGCGGGCAACGCGAGCCGCATTGCAGGGCAGATCCGAGCCTTGGGTCGGGAGGCATGGTTCTTCAACGTGAATGCCGCAGATCCCGCCCGGAGGGGAGAGGTCCTGGCCACGGTTCGGGCCCGCTTCGCGGAGCGCGCCCGCCACGAGAAGGTCAGGGTGTTCCTCCACTCCATCGCGTTCGGCTCGCTGGAGCGGTTCATCGGCAATCGTTCCGAGGAGATGGTTTCGCCCAAGCAGCTCGAGATGACCAGCGACGTCATGGCGCACAGTCTCGTCTATTGGGTGCAGGATCTGTGGCAGGAGGGGTTGTTCCACCGCGACGGCAGGATCTTCGCGCTGACCAGCGATGGGTCGCGGATCGCGTGGGGCGGCTACGGTGCGGTGAGCGCTGCCAAGGCCAGCATCGAGTCCCACGTGCGGCAGCTGGCCCGCGAGCTCGCCGGGACCGGGATCACGGCGAACTGCCTTTGCGCGGGGGTTGCGAGCACGCCGGCAGCCCGCAAAATCCCGTCCTTCTCCGCGATGGAGACCTCTGCCCTCGCACGGAATCCGCATGGGCGGCTCACCCAGCCAAAGGACGTTGCTGCCGCCATCGTCGCGCTCGCCCAGCCCGGCACCTACTGGATGACGGGAAACGTGATCTTCGTGGACGGAGGTGAGGGCCATTGCGGGTGACCGCGCTCCGCCACGCCGGTCTCGGGCTTCCAGCCCCTTGCGTCGAGCCTCCCGCCCAACGCGGCGGAGCCGGAACCAAACCGGCCATCAGCAGCCAGCCGCCGGGCAAGACGCGGACAAGTCGACTGCTGAAGGGCGATGACTGCCTGAAACGCAGGCTCCGAGAAACCCCTTGCCAGAGTCGGTCAAGGTCGCGACGCCAAGAGACTATTTCACCAGCGTGAGCCGCGGAGCCGCGCTGAAGGCGGCGACATGGCCGCTCTCCTCCACCACGAAGACCCCGCAGCGTTCATCGACGCGGACGAGGTCCGGGATGAGATCCGAGGGCACGACCCCGAGTACTTCGCCGTCGCGTGGGCGGACCACGTGGATCTGGTGCTGGGGCACGAAGAGGGCGCCGCTACGAAGGACAGGCTCCAGCCGTCGGGGCTGGTCTGCGTCCACGTGGCGGGAGAAGACGTGGTGGAAGCGGATCCTTCCGGTCTGCGCCTCGAGGCAGAGCAGTGCACCGGCGGCACTGTTGGCGACGATGGCGTCGTCGACCGCGAGCCAGGCCGTGGTGGGGGAGGCGATCCCGGGCTCTTGTGTCCACAACTGCTGACCGGTGGCGCGCTCGAAACCCCGTGCCCCGACGCCTCGGCGGTCGCGGGACGGCACCACCACCGCGCTCGGAGTGAGCAGGGGGTCCTGACCGGAGGCGAAGCGATCCTCCAGCGGCACCGTCCACCGGACCGCGCCGCTCCACGGATCCAGGTGGACGAGTTCGCTCGGTGCTCCCCGCCCTCCGGTGAGGGCGTAGAGCGCGTCGTGGTCCACTGCGACCTCGCCCCCGAACGGGATGCGGCCGCGCGCCCGCCAGACCACGTCGCCGGTCACGACGTCGAGTGCCACGAGCGTGGTGTCTCCACCCGTGACGACGAGGAGCTTGCCCGCTCGTCGGAGGCGGAACTGGGATCGACGTCGCGCCGTGTAGCGCCACCGAACGTCGCCTGACACGAGGTCCAACGCCGTCAATCGGCGGTCGCCCTCCGGCACGACCAGGAGCTTCGGAAGCCCTGGTGTGTGCACCACCGCCCCTGTCGAGCAGCCCGCGGCTCGGGGATCGAGCTGGACGCTGAAGCGCACGGCGCCCGTATCGAGCTCGTGCAGGGTCGTCCGGCCGTCCGCGTGCACACGCACCAACCCGGCGGGGGTCACCACGGCGGCGGCGCGTTGGGTTGGCTGGCGCCAGACAATCTCGCCACCATGGCTGGTGATGCAGGCCGTCTCGCGTTCGGCACCGATGATGAATCGATCGCCGCAGAGGAACGTGGCGCGAAGATCGATCCCCGGCACGGTGGCGACCCACCGAGCGACAAACCGCATCTTTCCGCCGTGATCCCACCGCCCTGTCGTTTGGGGCGCACGGGGCGGGGCGAAGCTGCGATAGCTCTCGGGCGCGGGGTTCGTGAGCGCCGTGTCGAGGTGCGCGGCGGCGATCCGTTGTTCGAGGGCGCGTGCGTTGCGGCGCAGCGCCTCGAGACGGAGGTTGCTGCGCTGGCGCGGGTCGTGACGGAGGATCGCGTCGGCGAGGCCGCGAGCGAATCGCGTCGTGGCCAGCACGAACGCCTCCGGGTCAAGCTCGGGGAAGGTGACGCTGGACCGTTCGGTGCGGACGTGCGGCGAGCCGACGGTGAAGGCGAGCGGCCCATCGCCGGGACCCCGCCGGACGCCCAAGCGCACGGCGCCGAAGGCGACTCTCCGGAAGAGTGGACGGCCAAGTTCCCAGGCCTCGGTCACCTCCTCCGAGAGCGCTAGCAGCTGCTCGACGAGGAGGAAGACCTGAACGGACCCGAGCGCTGCTCTCCGGCCTCGGCTGCCGATGAGGACTGGGCCCTCGCCGAGCAGGGAGTGGAGATCCGCGCGCTCGATGCGCGAATCCTCCGTATCGTGCGGGACAGCGTCGCCTCGGAACGTTCGGAGCGAGAGGGTCGCCGAGTAGGCGAATTCTTGGACGGGTCGCGGGGCCAGGGCGTGCTCGACGCGCTCGCGCGAGAGTCGAGTCCGGGCCGGTGGAGCGGTGGCGAGCAAACGACGGGTCGACTCGAGGGTTGCGCCGAGCCCGCGCGGCGCCCGGCCGGTGAGGGGCTGGCCGAGGGCCTCGAGCAGGCCCGAGCGGAGGGCCTCCAGGGGCACGCGCTGCTCGAAGGCGACGACCTCTGGACAGGGCCCGCAGCGGTATACCGAGAGTAGGACGTCTGCCCCGTCCGTTTCCAGGCCAAGCTCCCAGGCCTCGTGGGCAGCGTAGAGCTGCACGGTGGCGCGGTCTCGGCGGCCATGCGCCAGCGCGTCCACGGCGTGCCCGAGCTCAACGAGGGCGGTGATCGCCTGGGCTTCCCCGATCCGCGCGGTGATGTTGACTCCCTCGACGACGACGTCGAGGAGCCCGGCAAGGGGAGCAAGAGCAGCATTGGGAGCGTCACGACTGGGGGTGCGAACGGCGACGTGGAACGCAGACATCCGAGCGCGAATCGTAGGAAGCTTGCGGCGGGTGCCCCAGTTTTAGGGGTGGATCGCCACAGAGTGGACATGGACCGGGATCCGGCGCTAGAGCGGCGATCAGTCTGATTGCCGCGACAAATCCATGACCTCGGGGCCCGAACGTCGGAAGGGGCCGATGGTGACCGGACGGACGCGCTCGGGGTGCGCATTGGCGGCGCCGCGCTGGGAGTGGTAGCCGCGGCCATGCCGCTGGTGGCGACCTGGGGCTTCACGGTCGACGATGCGCTGGTGACGGCACGGGTGGCGCACCACCTGGCGATCGGGGCGGGATACCGCTTCAACACCTCCGGTCCGCCCGTGGATGCGGTCACCCCCCTCGGCTTCGCCCACCTGATGGCCCCTTTTGCGCGCGAGGGCGTGATCCCCGCCTGGCAGGCGGCGCGTGCGATCGGGGTCGCGGCGTGGCTCGCCGCAGCGGCTTGGCTGGGATTTGCCATCGGTTCCCGCGGCAATCGGCTGGTCCGTTTCCTTCCCCTGGTCGCGGTCGCCACATCGGCACCCCTCGCAGCCTGGGCGGGCTCGGGAATGGAAACGGGGGTGGTCGCCGCCCTGGCCACCGTCGCGCTCGGCCGACCAC
Organism: Polyangiaceae bacterium; assembly: GCA_016933275.1. Taxonomy (GTDB): domain Bacteria; phylum Myxococcota_A; class Polyangia; order Polyangiales; family Polyangiaceae; genus JAFGBI01. The sequence continues at coordinate 48,343 of JAFGBI010000259.1, forward strand.
GCCCGAGCCTCCTTGCGGCGGGATTGGCCGCAGCTTGGCGTCCCGAGCTGATCCCGTGGGCGGTCACCCTGGCGGTGGGCATCCCGTGGGCCGAAGGCGATCTCGCCCCCGACGGGATCCGTCCCGGCCGGATTGCGGCGGCGTTGGCAGCTGTTCTAGGCCCGATACTCCTGGTGGGGGGGCTGCGTACGGGGTGGTTCGGTTCTCCTACCCCCCTCTCGCTCCTGGCGAAGCCCTCGGATCTCGCACACGGTGTCTATTATGCCGGCGCGGCCGGCGTCTGGAGCGGCGTCCCATTGCTCGTGGCCGCCCCCTGGGGACTCCTGCGCGCGACGAGGCGGGTTCGGGTGCTGGTGCTCGCGATCTTGGTGCACGGTCTGGCCATTGGTGGGGCCGGGGGGGACTGGATGCCCATGTTCCGTCTGGCCGTGCCCGTCATCCCGGGCGCGGTGCTGATCGCCGCGGAGCTTGCTGCCGTGTCGGCTCCCTGGGCGACCGCGATACGCTCGATCGGCGCCGCCGTCATCGGACTGCGACTCTTGGTGGGGCAGGGGGCCGAACTCCGCCAGGTGAGCGAGCGCCGCCTCGCGCTAGTGGAGGCCGCCAGACCCTTGCTCACCAACGCCAGGCGTGTCGCCGCGCTCGATGTTGGCTGGGTGGGGGCGGTCGGCGAGCTCGAGGTCGTAGACCTGGCTGGGATCACGGATCCAACGATCGCCGTCTTGCGCGGCGGCCACACCTCGAAGCGGATCCCGCACGACCTGGTTGACGCCCGTGACATAGATCACGTAGTGCTTCTACTTGGGGGAGGTTCGGGGCCGGGCTCGCCCTGGTCGGCCACCACCTTTGCGCGTCGCGTGGAGGCGTTGGTGGCGACCGACGCGTTCGAGCGTGGGTTCGAGCTCGCGGGTACGGTCCCGCTCGGGGGTACTCGTCAGCGATACCTGATAGTGAGGCGAGCGCACCCTTGACGGCTGACGCCCTGGCGACAATCGTCGGGGCGACCCCGCCGGGCGTACGTTCCAACGACAGCTGGATGGCGAGGCCATGACCGAGACGTCGGCCAGGTCGATCCATGGCGCGGCCGTGGCGTGGCGCTATGATCGACCCACTTCCGTGGTGTTCCTCGGGGCGCGGGTCCCGTTCCCCCGTCTAGACTGACCTCGCCGGGCGCGCATTTCCCATTGTGGAGGCCGACCGGATGATAGACTCCTTGTGTTCCCGTTGCGTTCGGGCCCGAAGCCATGGAAATCAAACAACAGCTCCGCCTCTCGCAGCAGCTCGTGATGACCCCGCAGCTGCAGCAGGCGATCCGGCTGCTGCAGCTCTCGCGCCTGGAGCTCATCGACGAGGTTCGGAAGGAGCTCGACAACAATCCCGTACTGGCCGACGAGGAGGTGGGTGAGCGGGGGCGTGGCGAAGCCGGCATCGGCGCTCGTGTCGAGCCGGGCGACCGCGAGCCGCACGACCGGGTCGAGCTGAACAAAGAGTCCCGCGACACCGAGAAGGCGGCGCGGGAGGTCGACTGGGAGAAGTTCCTCGAGAACCGGACGCTCCAGCAGCCCATGCCCGCGGGCCGGGGTGGGTTCGAGGAACTGCCCCCCATCGAACAGAACCTCACCAAGCCGAACAACCTGCGCGACCATCTCCTCTGGCAGCTGCAGATGAGCGACTTCACCGACGTAGAGCGGCGTTTCGCCGAGCTCGTCATCGGCAACCTCGACGAACGGGGCTTTCTCGATCTGGGGGGGGTCGAAGGTCCAGACGGCAGCCGAACGCCGGATCTTACCATGGAGGACCTCGCCGCCGAAGCAGGGCTCTACGAAGAGGACGCCCCGATCGTGCTGGAGATGATCCAGAACTTCGACCCGATCGGAGTCGCCGCCCGTGACCTTCGCGAGTGCCTTCTCATCCAGGCCAAGGCCTACGGATACGACGAAGTGGAGGTGGGGATCATCGACCATCACCTCCACCAGCTGGAGAAGCACAACTACCAGGCCATCGCCCGCGACATGAAGATCGCGCTTGAAGACGTCTACGAGGCGGCCAAGGAGATCCAGAAGCTCGAGAGCCGGCCGGCTCGGAACTTCACCGACGAGGACGAGCGAACCATCGGGATCACCCCGGACGTGTACGTGTTGCGGGATGGCGCGGAGTTCGTGGTCATGGACAACGATCGGGGGATCCAGCGCCTCTTCATCAACGAGGCGTTGACCAAGCAGCTGATGCAGGATCCGAGCGCGAAGGAATTCGTCGGCGAGAAACTGCGCAATGCCCAGTGGCTCATCCGGGCCATCGAACAGAGGCGAAAGACGATCATTCGGGTCGCCGAGTGTATCGTGGAGAAGCAACGGGATTTCTTCGAGCACGGGGTCGCTCACCTGAAGCCATTGATCCTGCGTGACGTGGCCGAGGCGGTCGGGATGCACGAGTCGACCATCTCGCGCGTGACGACGAGCAAGTACATGCACACCCCGCAGGGGCTGTTCGAGCTGAAGTACTTCTTCAACTCCAGCATCCGACGGGTAGCGAACGAGGACATCGCCAGCGAGAGCGTGAAGCAGGCGATCAAGGGGCTGATCGAAGGAGAGGATAAAGCGAACCCTTTGAGCGACCAGGCCATCGTCGAGTACTTGGCGAAGAACGAGGGCATCAAGATCGCCCGGCGGACCGTGGCGAAATATCGGGAAATGCTTGGAATATTGGCCTCCTCCCGACGCAAGCGGCTCTTCTGAGCGGCGATCCTTCACCGGAGTACCCATCACCGCGCGCCCTGCTTCCATCCCCCCCCAAGCCCGTCCCCATACGGGGGGGTCGTTGCCACGGGGTGACGAGCCGTTGCGTTCGGCGGGCCTGGCCGCGCTCGCATCGGTGGTGGCTCATCGGCAAGGCAAGCGCTCTCGGCCTTGGACAGGGGGGTCGAACAAGGACTCTTCGCCAAGACCCAGGGATTTGGGGTAGTGTAGAGGTCGTGACGGTCGGCAATTTCGTCCCCATCAGGTGTCCACCGCCGGTCGTCCTGACCTGCTGTCCGACTGCGTAGTCCACGGATCGAAGTCGCGGCCGAGGGGTCGCGAGGAGGTTCAATGAACATCAGCATCACCTTCCGCCACATGGAGTCGAGCTCTGCAGTCAAGGCTTACGCGGGGGAAAAGGTGTCCAAGCTCCAGAAGTTCCTTCGGCTGCCCATGACCGCAAAGGTCACGCTCTCGATCGACAAGCTGCGGCACGTGGCGGAGGCTCGGATCTCGAGCGGCGGACAGCACCTGGAGGCGCGAGAGGACAGTGAGGACATGTATGCGTCGATCGACATGATCGTCGACAAGTTGGAGCGGCAGATCCGCGGCACGAAGGGGGTGAAGCAAGCGAAGGCGCGGCGCGTGGGCCGAGTCTCGGAGCCGGCGGTTCCAGAGAAGCGGGCACCGAAGCCGGCGCCTGCGCCGAAGGTCGTCGCCCCGTCCGCTGCGGACCTCCGGGCGCTCAAGGCGCGGGCCCGCAAGCCGCCGGCGCCGCCGCGGACCGCTCGGAAGCGCCTGACCGTGGCCCGGCCGCTCAAGAAGGGTTAGCGAGGATCCGTGCCCACGGCGAACGTCAGCACCGAAGCTCCCATGCGACTCACCGACATCCTTGCCGCGGACCGCGTCCTGGTGGATGTGGAAGGGAGCATCGTGCGCAACAAGAACGACGCCCTCCGCATCCTCTCGAGGATGCTCGCTCCCGCAGCGGGCGTCGAAGCCGCCACCATCGAAACCCTGCTCACCGAGCGCGAGGCCCTCCAGAGCACTGGCATTGGCGATGGGGTGGCGATCCCGCACACCTCGCTCGAGGCCGCGCCCGGTCAGGCGGCAGCCCTGATCGTCTGCCCTCACGGAATCCCGTTCGACGCGATCGACGGGAAGGACGTGACCATCGTGTTCGGCGTGGTCGGGCCACGCAAGGCGACCGGGGAGCACCTGCGGGTGCTGGCCAGGATCTCGCGGCTGTTGCGGGACGGGCCCGCGCGGCAGGGCCTCATCCGGGCGCTGACACCCGCCGCTGCGCTCTCGCTGATCGAGGGACAGGATGGTGCGCTGCGATGACGGTGTACGAACCTCCTCCCATTGAGCCAAGGCCGATCTCGGTTCGGGCGTTGCTTGACGATCCGGGGCTCGAGGTACGGGCCCGGCTGATCGCGGGGGCGGCTGGTCTGGACCGCGAGATCCGTCACCCGCGCATCCAGAAGTCGGGGCTCGCCATGGTGGGGCATCGCCATGGCCTGGTTCCCTCGCGGATCCAGGTGATCGGCGAGACGGAGCTGAGCTTCGTCGTCCAACTGTCGCCCGAGGAGCAGGGGCGCGCAGCCGAGAATCTCTTCTCGGCTGGGCTCGCCTGTGTCGTGGTGACCTGCGGATCGGAGCCGCCCCCAGCGTTCGCTGCGGAGGCGGAACGCACGGGTACGCCCCTGCTGGTGTGTGTCGAGCGCTCCTCGTCCGCGATCACGGCGCTGCACACCCTGCTCGACGAGCGCCTGGCGCCGCGTTGCCGCGAGCACGGGGTGATGATCGACATCTTCGAGATAGGGGTGTTGCTCCAGGGGCCGAGCGGCATCGGCAAGAGCGAGTGCGCGCTCGAGCTGGTCATGCGGGGACACCGCCTCGTCGCCGACGATGTCGTTGAATTCGACTATCGCCCGCCGGGGATCGTGTTCGGCGAGGCGGCGCGGTTGCTCCAGTACCACATCGAGGTGCGCGGACTTGGCATCCTCAACATCAAGGATCTCTACGGGGTCACTGCAGTGCGCGAGCGGAAGCGGCTCGATCTCGTGGTGCAGCTCGAGCTCGAGCGCGACGACCAAGAGTACGACCGAATCGGGATCGACGATCGCCGCCGTGACATACTCGGGGTTCCCGTCCGGGAGGTCTGCGTGCCGGTGCGGCCGGGGCGAAACGTGAGCGCGATCATCGAGATCGCGGCGCGGAACGAGCTCTTGCGGCTCGCGGGGCACAATCCGGCGGCGCGCTTCGTGGAGCGTATCGAGGCGGGACTCGGGGTGGGGGCGGTGACCGGAGCGCCGGCACCGGAACGGGTGGCCTCGCATCCCGTGGGCAGTGCGGAGAGCTCGGCTCCCCCGTCGTCGGGAGACCGGCGCTGATGGCGAGACACGGCGTCTCCGTGGTGGTGGTGACCGGGCTGAGTGGAGCCGGCAAGAGCACTGCCATCGACGCGCTGGAGGATCTCGGCTTCTTCTGCGTGGATAACCTCCCCACGCCGGTCGTCTCGAGCACGGTGGCAGCTTGCGTGGCCGGCGGCATGGACCGCATCGCCCTCGGTATGGATGTCCGGGTGCGCCGCTTTCTCGACGGCGTGCTCTCCGTGCTGAACGAGCTGCCCGAGCACTCGGGGTACCAGCTGTCGGTCGTCTTCCTCGATGCGACCGACGACGCCCTGCTCCGTCGTTTCAACAGCACGCGGCGGCCGCATCCGCTCACGGCGACGGGCGACATGCGTGCCGCGGCCGTCCTCGATGGGATCGCCATCGAGCGGGAGCGACTCGCTCCCCTGCGCGGTCGGGCCACGCACGTCATCGACACGACGCTCCTCAGCGTCCACGAGCTCCGGAGGAGGATGCTTGCAGCGTTTGGCGCCGAGGCGGCGCACGAGCTCAGGATGCGGGCACGCTTCGTGTCCTTCGGGTTCAAGTACGGCGCGCCCACGGACGCGGACGTCATGTTCGACGTTCGGTTCTTGCCGAACCCGTACTTCGTGGACGGGCTCCGCGATCTGCCGGGGACGCTCGAACCGGTGCGGAGTTTCGTGCTCGGCTCATCCGAAACGGCGCGGTTCCTCGCGCTCTCTTCGGATCTCCTCGCGTTCTGCCTCCCGGAGTTCGAGCGGGAGGGGAAGTCGTACCTCACGGTTGCGATTGGGTGTACGGGGGGCCGGCACCGTTCGGTTGCCATCGCCGAGGAGCTTGCGACGCGGCTCGGGTCGCCCGGGTCCCCGATCGACGTGATCCATCGCGACGTTCACCGCATCGGGACCGTCGGGAGCAGCGTCACTGGGGGTGGTGCGTAATGCTGGGGGAGCGATCAGACGCACCGCCGGAGAGCGCCCGCGGTACCTTTGACGTGATCAACCGCCTCGGGCTCCACGCGCGCGCCGCGACCAAGCTCGTGCAGCTCGCATCGCGGTTTTCCTGCGAGGTCCACGTCAGCCGTGACGACCAACGCGCCAACGCCAAGAGCGTAATGGGGGTCCTGCTCCTCTGTGGGTCGCAGGGCACCTCGTTGACGGTGGAGGCGCTCGGTGAGGGCGCGACGGAGGCCGTGCGCCAGATTGGCGAGCTCATCAGCGACCGCTTCGGGGAAGAGGCATAGGTGGCGGAGGAGCGTTCACAGACCGGGAGCTCGAGCTCGCACGCGCCGCCGTCCTCCGTGGTGCTGGACGGGATCCCCGGTTCGCCCGGCCTGGCGATCGGGCCAGCGGTGGTCGTCGACACGCGGCGGCCCGGCGTGCCGCACCGTCACATCGTTCGCAGCGCGGCCGACGAAGAGATGGGTCGCTACGACGAGGCGGTTCGCGTGGCGATCCAGGGCATCCGGGAGGTAGCGGACAAGGCGCGAGAGCGGGCGACCCGCGCCGAAACCTCGATCATCGAAGCATACGCCTTGATGATCGAGGACGAGACGCTGCGTTCGATGGTCGAACGGCACGTCCGGATCGACCGCCAGGGCGCGGAGTGGGCGCTCGACAACGCCATCACCACCATGGTGGAGCAGCTCCGCTCCGCTCGGGACCCGTATCTCGCCGAGCGCAGCCACGACATCGAGTTCGTGGGCGATCGGCTGCTGCGTGCGCTCATGGTCCGGCAGCTTCCGCTCAGCGTGGTGCCGCTGATGGTGGATGCGGCCATCCTCGTGGCGCATGATCTGTCTCCGGCCGAGACCGCCGGCCTCTCCCGGGATCGGGTTCAGGCGATCGTCACCGAGGTCGGCACGCGCACGAGCCACACCGCGATCCTGGCGCGAGCGCTCGAGATCCCGGCCGTGGTTGGGGTCCGGCGGATCACCACCCTGGTCGGCTCCGGCGAGGTGTTGGTGGTCGATGGCTCGCGGGGACAGGTGATCATCTCCCCGAGCCCGGGGATGGTGGAGGTCGCGCGCTCGCGGGCCCAGCGTCGCGAGCGCGTCTCGCTCGGACTCCGCGGCACGCGTGACATCCCCGCGGCGACCCGGTGTGGAACCCGCGTCGACCTGCTCGCCAACATCGAGCTACCGCAGGAGGCCGGGGTCGCGATCGAACAAGGGGCGCAAGGGATTGGCCTCTACCGCACGGAGTTTCTCTACATCGCGCGCAACGAGCCGCCGAGCGAGGAAGAGCAGTACGAGATCTACCGCGCCGTGCTCGAGCGAGTGGCGCCCCTCCCGGTGACCCTCCGGACCTTCGACATCGGTGGGGACAAGTTCATGTCCGCTTTCCAGGCGCCGGCCGAGATGAATCCGGCGCTCGGCCTCCGGGCGGTACGGCTGGGACTCGCCCAGCCGGAGCTGTTCCTCACCCAGCTTCGGGCGATGGTACGGGCCAGCGTGCACGGTAATCTCTCGATCATGGTGCCGATGATCTCCTCGGTGCGGGAGTTCCGGGCCGTGCGGGAGTTGCTCGAACTGGCGAAGAAGGAGGTGGACGCCGCCGGCTACCCGCGCGCGGCGGAGATCCCCCTCGGCATGATGGTGGAGGTCCCGGCTGCGGCCATCCTCGCCCGACAGTTCGCCCTCGACGCGGCGTTTTTCAGCATCGGGACCAACGACCTCGTGCAGTATTCCCTTGCCGTCGACCGCACCAACCAGGAGCTGGCGCACCTTGCATCGCCGTACCACCCGGCGATCCTGCGGCTGATCGAGCTGGTCATCGAGGCGGGCAGGGAGCTCCATCGTCCCGTCTCGGTGTGCGGCGCGATGGCGAGCGATCCCTTCGCGGCCGCGCTACTCATCGGGATGGGGATTCGCTCGCTGTCGATGGAGTCCTCCAGCGTTCCGACCCTGAAGGCGGCGATTGGGCGGATAGGCTGCCACGAGGCGCACACGGCGGCCGAGCGGGCCAAGGATTGTGTGACCGCACGCGAGGTCGAGGCGATGGTACGGACGACCTTCCAGGCGGAGCTCAGGGAGATTGTCGCCAGCGACGAGGAATGAGCTCGAGGAGCGGCTCTCCTCCGGATTCTTGGCCCTTCTTCTCTCCAGAGCCGATCGACCCAAGTGGTGGATTGGTCGAGTTTGGGCTCGAGTGGTCACGGCATCCGGCCAAGGCCGGCGCTCGCGCCTCAGGCTGGATTTCGCGCCTCCTAGTCCGCCATGCCGCCGTGTCGTCCGTCGTCGGCGCGAAATTCAGGTTCAGTCGGACCCGGACCCTGGATCGGTCTCGGTCTCGGTCTCGGTACTGGTTTCGGAGCCGGTGGAATCGCCAGTCTCGGTATCGGTTTCGGAGCCGGTCCATTCGCCGGTGTCGGTATCGGTTTCGGAGCCGGTCCATTCGCCAGTCTCGGTATCGGTTTCGGAGCCGGTCCATTCGCCGGTGTCGGTATCGGTTTCGGAGCCGGTCCATTCGCC
>JAFGBI010000260.1 GCA_016933275.1 Polyangiaceae bacterium
GCCACCGCCGTGTTCGAGCTCGACGGCTCGCTCGCGGCGGGGTGGCCGCAGGTGGGCGAGTGCCAGGCACCGGCCGGCGACTGCATCGATTACGGGGGCTTCAACCAGAACATCGGCGCCGGGGATTTGGACGGCGACGGAGTGCTGGCCGTCGTCTCCACCTACGACGCGATCGGGTTCGGGGTGTGGAACGGGGACGGGACGAACTTCCCCCCCGACCCGAGCTTCGCGGACGCTTGGGTGACAGGGGTGGAGGCGTACCACGACCTTGCCCTGTCGCAGCAGGGCTGGGGGACCGGGGATCGCTCGGAGCTTACCTACTCGCCACCGGTTGTCGCCGACATCGACGGCGACGGGGAGCCGGAGCTGGTGCTGGTCGGGGACCATGAGCACAGCGCGTCGACCTAGAATCAGGGCAACACGACCTGGGTGCTGAATCCCGATCTGACGCGGCCGCCGGGTTGGGAGAGCCCGAAGGACGGGGGGCCGCCGCTTCGGTACCAGGAGATCGGGCACAACATCGTGATGACGATGCCGTCGCCGTCGGTGGGACAGCTCGACGGGGAGCCGGGGCTCGAGATCGTGGTGCCGCAGTACGACGGGCTGCTGCACGCCTACCGGGGTGACGGGACCGAGCTCTGGACCTGGGGCTTCGGGCAGGCGTCGCCCTACGTAGGGGCGAGCGAGGCGCTGATCGTGGATCTGAACGGGGACGGGGCGCCGGAGATCGTCCTCACGACGTACTCGAGCGGGGCGCCGCGGGAGCCGGAGACGCCGGCGCACCTGGTGGTGCTCGACGCGGGCGGCAACGAGCTGCACCTGGTGGAGCTGTCCGGTCGCGGGTCGATGGCGGCGCCGTCGGTGGCGGATCTGGACGGCGATGGGCAGCTCGAGCTCGTGGTTTCACTGAAGGACTCGCTCGGGGGCAGCGAGGGGGGCGTGCAGATCTGGGACCTGCCGGGATCGGCGCCGAACTGCGTGCTCTGGGGCACCGGGCGCGGCGGTCCGCTGCGGCAGGGGTACGTGCCGGTGGACTGAAGACGCGTCGGAGAATCTGGTAGCACGACCGACCCGCCACAGCACCCCCGTACCTGCCGCAAGTGAGTATCGCGTGGTGGGGTTGTTGGCTCGGATCGATGCTCAGGCTGTTCGCCGCCGAGGGTCCGCTCTGCCTCGTCGGCAGTGGGCGGTTCATTGTGGCCGGGATCACCCTCGAGCTCTTGGTGCCCAGGTTCGAGGCGAGAACTGGGTAACAGCGTGCGCCCGGCCCGAGCGCTTGCGTCATCGCGCGCAGCTCGCCGCCGAAACCGGCGCGGGGCGGTAATTCTTCTCCCCCCCTCCCGTATCGGGTCAGTGATAAGCCTAAGTACGGCCCGGACAGGGTCCCTGACTGCTGACACCCGGCGCAACCTGCCAAGAACGGGACGTGCCGCACGCGAGCCGACCGAGTGAGGAAAGATGCGACTTGCTTCCTTGCACCAAGCTCCCTTCTGGATTGCCGCGTGGATCTCGCTGGGGTGTGCCGCGGAGGATCCGGCTCGGGGAACGGAAGCCCCAGCCGGCGGCACTGCCCCCGCCACCGGCGGCACTGCCCCCGCCACCGGCGGGAGCCCGGAGCTCGGCGGGGCTGCAGGAGCTGGCAACGCCGCTGCGGGGGGTACGGGAGCGAGCGCGACGTCTGGGGAAATTGGCGGTGGGCCAGGTGGAACCTCGGGCTCGGGCGGCGACGGAGGCTCCGACATCACCGGCGGGACTGGCGGCAGCGGCGGTGGGCCAGGTGGAACCTCGGGCTCGGGCGGCACCGGAGGCTCGGACATCACCGGTGGGGCTGGCGGTTTGGGCGGTGCCCTGGGCGGGAGCGTCGGGACGGGCTCGACCGCCACGGGCACGGGCGGCGTTCCCCAGCTCCCGACCGACACCGCCGATGGCTGGGGGAACGTGCGATTCGATGGGGGGGGCTTCGTTGACGGAGTCCTGGCGTCCACGACGGTAGAGGGCTTGTTCTATGCTCGAACCGACGTCGGTGGCGTCTACCGCTGGAACGATGCCGATGGAGTGTGGGTCCCGCTGATGGACTGGATCTCGGAGGAGGACGTGGGGCTCTATGGGGTGGAGAGCTTCGCGCTGGATCCGAACCACCCGAGCCGACTCTACGTTCTGGCGGGCACGACCTACTTCAGCGACGGCAAGACGGCAATCCTGCGTTCCGAGGACTACGGGGAGACGTTCGAGGTCGTCGACGTGACTTCCCTCTGGCTCGCCCACGGCAACGGGATGGGGCGCCAGACCGGCGAGAAGCTCGCCGTGGACCCCAACAACCCCGAGATCCTCTTCTGTGGGAGTCGCGCTCATGGCCTCTTCAAGAGCACCGATGCCGGCAGAACCTGGGCCAACGTGAACACGATTGGGGCACAAGCTGGGGCCGATCTGGTGAATGCGAATGGGCTCAGCTTCGTCCTCTTCGATCCGACCTCGAGCCTCACCGCCGACGGCGGAACGAGCACGATCTACCTGGGCGTGTCGTCCGCCACCAACCCTCTGTACGTGAGCACCGACGGTGGCGCCACCTTCACCCCGGTCGCGGGCGGTCCCGAAGGTCAGCTGCCGAACCGGGCCGCGCTCAGCGGCAGCAGTCTCTACGTCACCTTCTCGAACTCCCTGGGTCCCCACAGCCTGTCGAACGGGTCCTTCTATCGGTACGCGGTCGATTCTGGAGTCTGGACGAACCTGACTCCACTCACGGACGATGGCTCGGCACCCATCGCGAACGGCGGACAGAACTCCGCCCACGGTATGGGCGGGGTGAGCGTCGATCCCGCTGATCCGAACCACATCGTGATCTCCACGCTCTCCTACTACGGTGGCCAGACCCGCTACGGCGACGGCGGAGAGGGTTGGGGTGATCGCATCTACGTCACCACCGATGGGGGCGCGACCTGGACCACGGACTTCTCCCACATGGAGCCCACGGTCGCTGCCAATGCCAACGCGGACGCGAACGGCAACGCCTGGATCAGTGGTCACGCCATCCACTGGGCTGGAGACATTGCGATCGATCCGTTCCACTCCAGCGAGGCCTGGGTGGTGTCCGGGAACGGGATCTTCCACACAGAGAATCTGGGGGAGCCGCGGCCCGTCTGGAAGTTCGAGTCGCAGGGCATCGAGGAGACGGTTCCGCTGGACATCGTCAGTGTTCCGCAGGGGCCGTTGGTGACGGCGATCGGAGACTACGATGGTGCCGTCTACTCTGACATCACCCAGTCCACGAGGCTCCATTCCCCCGCCATCGGCACGACGCAGTCACTGGGGTACGCGCCACTCGCGGGCGCGTTCCTGCGCACGGGTCACGTCACCGACTACTCGACGGGGACCGGCATCGAGAGCGACGTGATGTACTTCTCGGAGGATGTCGGCGCCACCTGGACCGAGCTCCCGGCACCTCCGGGGAGGCAAGGACTCGTGGTGCTGTCTGCCGATGGCACCGTCCTGTTGCACCGTCCCCAGGACTCCGCCGTCGTCTACCGCTCGGAGGACCGGGGGCAGACCTGGACCCCCGTCACCGGGCTGGATGGTCAGGCCCAGTACGCGCGCATCGTGTGCGATCCGGTGAACGCGAACGTGTTCTACCTGCTGGACCAGCAAGGGAAGCTCAAGCGGTCCGATGACCAGGGTGTCTCCTTCGCCACGGTGGGGTCCGTTCAGGACGAAGCCCAAGGGCTCCTACAGGCCAACAAGGGACTCATCCGCACCGTTCCTGGGCGAGAAGGACACATCTGGGCCCCGCTCGACCAAACCCAGAGCTGGGCAGAGAACGGCAAGTACAGCACCAATGGCCTGGCGTTCTCCGATGATGGGGGGCTCACCTGGACGCGCTTCCCGGCGATCTATTCCGCCCACGCGGTGGGGATCGGCAAAGCCGCCGAGGGTGCGGACTACGAAACCCTCTTCATCTGGGGGGTGGCGGGAGACAGCACCCATCCCCTCGGCATCTACTACTCCATCGACCAGGGAGCCAGCTGGACGCGCATGAACGACGACGCTCACCAGTTCGGTGGCCCCGGCAACGGCGCGTTCGTCCAGGGAGACATGAACGTCTTTGGCCGCGTCTACATGAGCACCGTGGGTCGCGGCCTCATCTATGGGCACATCGAGTAGGCGGTGCTGGCTCCCAACGTCGTCAGCGAGTCGACTGATCGTGCACGGGCGCGCCACGCGCCCCCCTCTGGGTCCCGCTGGCGCGGGAAACGCGAACCACTCGACGGCGGCGAGAAGGCAGGCGACGGCCGCGGCGTCGGGTGAGTGCGAGCCGTTGTCGTCGACGGAGCTCACCGACCCGTCTCCAGCGATGACGAAGCGAACCCGGACCTACCCCCCTCCGGGGGCTGTGAGAGCGCGCCGTACACGGCCTGCATCGCCAACGGGTGGAGCCCGTTCTCCGGCTCCTCGATCAAGACCACGCCAGCGGGATCCATCGCACCATACGACAGGAGGGAGAGCGCGAGCAGCCGCAGCGTCCCATCAGACAGCAGCCAAGACGGCACCGGTTCGGCGTGGGTCCCGGCGAACTGGGCGAACAAGACGAGCTTCTTGTCCTCAGGACGCTCCCAGAGCCGGATCCCCTGGAGCCCCTTTTCGGCGGACCGGACGTGCGAAACCCACTGGGCGAAGAGGACGTCGTCACGGTCGCGCAGCGCCAACGCCGCCCGGGCAAGGTTGCTGCCGTCGGGCAGCAAGCGAAGGGCCGAGCGCGCCGGTGACGGCTCGCGCAGGCGCGCGCCGTCGAGCGCGACGTGGGTCACCCCGTCGCGCAGATAGTCCCGCACCTTCAGTGTGAGCGGGAAGCCGTTCTCGTCCTCCGGGATGGCTCCCCGAAGGCGACCCACGTGGCCAACTCGATGCCCGACGGGCGCCGGGACGTCACCGAGGTGGGGCACAGAAACGCCGCGGCCACGGGCAGCAGGCCCTTCTTTGCTGAGCGAGGCGAGATCGCAGCCCAGCGCGTTGACGCTGCCGCTCGCCCTGGTTTCGATCGGATCGAGGCCCTACCCCTGGCAGGCGGTCAGGACGACGGAGTTGAAGTACGGCACCGGGATGTCCAGGCGCCAGGAAGGGAAGCGCAGCTCGCGACGGGCTGCTTGCGGGCAGGAGTCGACGAGCGCGGGGTTGCCGAGGCAGTCGGGCTTGTCGCGCTAAGCCTCCGGGTGCTCCGGATCGTACGCGCAGCGCGCGACGCCGTCGCCGTCGCGGTCCTGGCCCGCGTCGAGGTAGCAGTAGCCGACCGTGTCCTGGCCGAGCTCGCGATCGGTGAGCTCGAGGCAGCGCTCGAGATCCTCGCCCTGGGCCGCGGGCATCTCGCACAGCAGGTAGTCCGAGCAGGGGTTCGCCGGGTCACTGTCGCAGCGGCCCGTCTCGCGGAACCTCTGGAGGGCCACCGCAGCGACCGCCGGCGCGAGGGGGGCGCGGCCCGGCGAGTCACAGCGTATGCCCTCCCGCACGTGCGTGACCTCGACCAGCAAGCAGGATGGCGAGCCATCCTCGGCGACGGGGAGCGAGCGCGGGACGCACCACCCGTGACCGAGTGATTCTTCCTGGTGGAAGCGGCGGCCGAAGAGGCTCGTCATGGCGGGGCGGTAGCCGAACGCGGGCGCGTCGCGGTCCGCCTTGGCCCCGAGCTTGGGACAGGCGGAGGCGACGCCGGCGTTGAAGCCGAAGTCCTTGAGCATCTGGAGGAGGCGGGGCGCGGGGTAGGCCTTGCCGAAGCGCTGCGTGGTGCTGGACGCGGTGCTGCCCGGCGCCTGGACGAAGCCCTGGTCCCCGTCGGTCGGGACCCCACGCAGCGGAGCGACGAGCTCGCCCCGATCGTCCATCTCCGGGCTGAACGTCGAGCCCTCGGCGGGGGTGCAGGCGATCCCGCCGTGCCCACCGAGGCTCGTGGTGATGACGCCGACGTGGACGTCCGTGAAGCGCGTGAAGGTCGCGCCGAACCCCTCCGGGCAGTCCCCGTCCTCGGAGAGGACGCGGACGCCGTTCGCGTTCTCGCAGTTCACGGCGAACAGCTGGGCGAACAGATCCGGCAGGGCCCGCGCGAGCAGGCGATGCTTGTCGGCCATGCCCGCGGAGTTGTCGAGGACCAGGAGCAGGTAGAGCCGGTCCGTGCCGCTGACCGTGACCTCGAAGAGGAACGGGTGATGCTGGTCAGGGCCCCCTTCCGTCAGCCCGCGATCCGTGCAGGCCGCGGCGCCGAGGGCGAACGCGAGCGCCGCGGCGGCGCCGGGGGCAGATCTTGGCCTCATTCCCACGGGACCGGCAGCTTCCGCGCCGCACTGCAGGCGGCGAAATGGCGCGGTTTCCCGGGTGCGGACCGGCAACTCGGTTGCCAGAAGCGCCCCCCTTGCCAACCGGCGTCGGTCGTTCACCGTTTCGGCGAGCACGGCAAGCGATGGCGCCACACGGGTTGCCGCGCCATCGCTGTCTGCACGCTTCTCCTCCTCTTCTTCCTGGCCGCGGGCGGGGGGCGGGTCGTGCTTTTCCCGGAGCCGGCGCCGCTCGCGGAACTCCTACTGCGGTCGGGGCCGCTCCTGCAGGTCAACCTCCTGGGTACGAGGGAGAGGCCGTGGCCCGGGCCCCTCTGCCTGCTCTGCCTCGACCTCCGCGGCTGGACCGCGCGGACGGTGCCGCGCTTCGGCAAGCGGTGCGGCGTCGCGCTGCTCGCCTTCGGCGTGGCGCGCGCGCGGGAAGAGCGCCTCGCCTCGGCTCGCTTCGCCGACGTGCGTGCGGACGATCGTCGCGACCTCACCTCGGGCGAGTCGAGCGACCGTCGCCACGTCTCCCCGGTAACGCTCCCACTCGAAGACGGCGCGCGAACCACTCCCTGCGCGTTGGCGAGGTCTTTGGGATCGCCCCGGATGGGTCCGAAGCGCCACCGAAGGATCCCACCAAGTGTGGCGAGTGGTTCAAATGGACCTACATCGAGGGGCACCTTGAAAGGGCTGGAGTCGCCCCTCACCTCTCCCGCCACCGAGACGCAGCTCCTGCCGCGCAGCGGGTTCGTCCTTGCGCCAGGCAAGCCTGGAGAAAGGGGAACATCATGTAGCGATGGAAACTTTCA
>JAFGBI010000261.1 GCA_016933275.1 Polyangiaceae bacterium
ACGCGTCCGTGCGAGGCGAGGACGCGTTTCCAGCGCTGCCTCTGGAGAGGTCTGCTGCCGGTTCGGTGCTCTAGGTTGTTGATTTGATGCAACAATCAAACTGGTTGCTGCTCTAGCACTTCGCGAGGGCGCGGTCGACGCAAGCGAGACCGCGATCGAGCTCTTCCAGGGTGATGGTGAGCGCCGGGGAGAAGCGAAGTGCTCCGCCGGCGAGAGTCAAGAGGACGCCCTCCTCCCGCACTGCCCCGAGGACCTTCGCCGCCGCGACGTCGGGGGCCAAGACGAGGGCCTGCAGCAGCCCTACACCTCGGGAGGTCACAATCTTCGTCGGATGGCGGCTCGCGACCTCGGTCAGGCCCTGCGCCAAGTGCTCCCCCTTGGTTCGTGCCCCCTCCACGAGCCCCTCCTCCTCGATCACGTCGAGCACGGCCAACGCGGCCGCGCTCGCCAGTGCGTTCCCAGCGAAGGTCGAGCCATGGCTGCCCGGCGGCAGCGCTCCAATCAGGATTTCGCCCGCGGCGACTGCGCCGATGGGGAAGCCGCCGCCCATGGCCTTGGCCAAGGCGACCGCGTCCGGGACCACACCCTCCCGCTGGAACCCGAGGAACGCGCCCGTTCGCCCCACTCCGGTCTGCACCTCGTCGCCGAGCAGGAGCGCCCCATGCTCGTCCGCGGTCGCCCGGAGCGCGGCCAGAAAGCCAGGTGGCGCTGGGATCACTCCGCCCTCGCCCTGGATCGGTTCGACCAGGATTGCGGCAACGTCCGGTGCCATCGCCGCGCGGACGGCGCTCACGTCGCCGAAGGGGACGTGGGTCACCCCGAGGAGTGGTCCGAACCCATCGCGATATTTGGGTTGGCCGGTCACTGCCAGCGAGCCCATCGTGCGTCCGTGGAATGCGTTGTCGAAGGCCACCACGCGGTAGCGATCCTGCTCACCCCGGACGTAGAAGTGCCGCCGGGCGAGCTTCAGCATTGCTTCGATCGCCTCGGTGCCGGAGTTGGAGAAGAGCACCCGGGCCAGACCGGTGAGGCTACAGAGTCGCGCTGCGAGCCGCAGGTTCGGCTCGTTGTAGTAGTAGTTCGACACGTGCATCACGGACGCAGCCTGGGTCGCGATCGCCGAGACGAGACGCGGGTGGGCGTGGCCTAGGGTGTTGACCGCGATACCCGCGAAGAGGTCGAGGTACTGACGCCCCGAGGCATCCCAGAGGTCACAACCGCGGCCGCGCACGATCACGATCGGGGGCTGGGCGTAGTTGGGGTAGAGGCTCGCCTTCGCGAGCTCGACGAGCTTCTCTTGGACGGCGTTCGACATGCGGGCGCACCCTATACCACTGGGCGCGTCGGCGGCCACCGCGCTCTTCACGTCGATCCTGCCGCCACGCCACCCCCGGCGACGAGCGATCACGGTGGCGCCGTCCACGAACTCCGTCCCCAGCTTGGGTTCGGTCCGGAAGCGGGGTGCTATCGTGGTCAGGCCCGCGGCACTTCTGCGAGAACCGTACTGAGGTAGAGCCCTTCCGGGAACGCGGCCGCTACCGGGTGATCGGGACCCTGGAAGAGGCGCTCCACCACGATCGGACGAACCCCGACATCCCCGCCACCCAGGGCGAGCGCCCGCGTGACCTCGTCGATGCCGAGCGCGGCGGAGCAGCTGCACAATGCGAGGAGCCCGCCGGGACGGGTCGCACGACAAGCGGCGGCCGCTATCTCACGCAGATAGCCGAGGGCGCGCTTCCGCGCGGCCGCGTTCGGGGCAAGCTTCGGCGGATCGCAGACGACGAGATCGAACCCGCCGCGCCGTCCCGCGCGGCGGAGCTCCTCGCGCGCGTCGCCATGAACGAATCGTACCCGTTCGGCGAGCCCGTTCAGGGCGGCGACCTCAGCGCCCACTTCAAGCGCGAGCACGCTGTCGTCGACCGCGATCACCTCCGTGGCGCCGCCTCGCGCCGCGCGGAGTCCGATCGCCCCGACATAGGCGAATGCGTCGAGGACCCGCCGTCCCCGGGCCAGCGCCTCCACACGATCCCGCAGGGGTCGCTGGTCAAAGTAGAAACCGGTCTTCTGTCCCAGCTCGAGCGGGATGCGAAACTCCAGCTTCCGTTCCCGAAAGCGGAGCTCGGTGGTCCCTGGATCACCGCGGACTACCCCTCGGGCAGGGGTGAACCCCTCCAATCGGGCGGTGTTTGGCGAGGTCCGGTCGATCATGACGGTCGCCCCGGTCACCCGTGCCAGTGCCTCGATGATGGCGACCTCGCGCAGCTTCATCCCGATGGTGCCGAGCTGGAGCACCAGGGCCTGGTCATACCGGTCCACGATCAGCCCCGGCAGGTCGTCACCGTCCGCGTGGACGAGACGGAAGCCGGTGGTCTCGGGCGCCCCGAGGCCGAGCGCGGTTCGACGATCCTGCGCGGCACGTACCCGTTCCTCGAGAAGGTTCCCATCCAGCGCGGCAGCCCCACGACGGGCGTACAGGCGCACTGCAATCGCAGAACCTGGGCTGTACAGGCCCCGTCCGAGAAGCTGTCCGTGCGGATCCACCACATCCACTTCCCCCCCCGGCGTGGCCCCACCCTCCACCCGCTCGATGGCCTGGGCGTACACCCACGGGTGACCCGCCCAGACGGGTCGGACGTGACCCGCTTTCAGCCTCACGACAGCCATGTCACGGGGCCACCAGTACCCCTGAGGACACCATCCTGTAAACGCCACTCCACGGTGGCTCCCCGAACCCTTGCGTTTGTCGCCGTGCTGGGGCGGGTGGCAACTGGCACTGAGGTTGCTACCCTCACTTCTGCCACGAAGCTTCGGGGCTGTCAGAAGGGAGCTCGGTGATGCGTCTTGCAATCGCCCTAGTCACTCTCGTCGGGGTCGGGATGGGCCCTGCCGTTGCTGCCGCCGAGGGAGACTGCCCCCCGGGTGGATGGTTCTGTGAAGGAGCGGACGCATCCGACGCGCCCGCCGGCGAGGAACCCGATGAAGAATCGTCCGCCGGCGAGCTCGGGACGAATGCTGAGACCCTGCCCTCGCCGAGCGTCGTGGTCGTAACCCCAGCGGGCGCTCCTCCGCCGAAGGTCGTGGTGGTTGGCGAGGACACGGAACCACCGCCGCCCCCCGAGCCCGTACCCCGAACCCGTCCGGAGTGGGGCATCAACCTAAGATTGCAGTCCGCGATCCTCGGCGACGATGCCGGCAAGGCCGACGACGCCGGGATGGGGGGGACCGGGCTCAGCATCCGCTTCCGGCCGGTGCCGCATTTCGCGCTCGATGGCGGGCTCGACGTGGTGGGTGGTACGGACTGGCAGGGGAACTCTCGCACCGAGGTCGGCGCCACCCTCAATGGGATCGTGTTCTTCAACCCCACGAACCTGGTGCAGTTCTACATGATCGGTGGCTTGGGGCTCAGCGCTGCCGAGGTAGACGTCGCGCCCTGCCGAGAGATCGACGGCGAAATCAGCTGCGAGGGGACGAGCGGGAGCCGGAATCGCCACTACGAGTACTTCGGGGGCAACCTCGGGGCTGGCCTCGAGTTTCGCGTGAGCCGGCGCGTTGCGCTAAACTTCGACCTCATCGGCTTCCTGCGCGGTCGGACCGACCGCCTGGCGGAGTCCGAGCCAGAGTTTGTCGATCCCGATGATCCGACGATGACCACCAACACCTCGGGTGGCGGGCTGTTGCGTGGTGGGATCACGTTCTACTGGTGAGACACGCCGTTCCTCGCGGGGGTCGTTCGCCCCATCGGTTCCCGAAAAAACGACGAATCCCCAGCGATGACCGCTGGGGACCCGCCGCACTGGACAGCGACTGCCCTACTGGACCAAGTCCTTCAGGGACTTCAACGCCGTCGCGCGGACCTTCTTGCTTGCGGGCTTGGCCGGGATCGTGATCGGCTCCTTGGTGAACGGGTTGATGCCCGGTCGCTCCTTGGTCGCCGGCTTCTTCACCACCCGGAGCTTCACGAGGCTCGGGATGACGAACTCGCCCGGGCCACGGCCCGAGAGCTGCTTGCGGATCAGCTCCTGCAGCGCCTCGAACACGCGGTTGACACTCTTCTTCTCCACCTCGGCGATCGAGGCGATCTCGCTGATCACCTGTGCCTTGGTCAGCCTCTTGCCTGCCATGGGAATCCTCCTGTCGAAGTTCTCTTCTTTGACGCCGTGTCCCGCCCTCGCGGCCGGTTCGTCGGGCTTTCGCCGTCCTTTCACACCGACCGAAGGCTGATCGACCGATATCAGGGGTTTTTTCGCTGTGCAAGAAAACGCGCGATCCAATCCAGCTTTTTTTCTGCCACCCGGGGCAGGGGGGGCGCTCGCACGGCGTGGTTCGGGGGGGATTGGCGACCACGGAATCGCGTTCAGCAGCCTTTCCGCATTCCCAGGGGGAAGGGGGCGAAGGCCGCGCCTGTGGGCCGGATTTTTCCAGTCATCGCAGCCACTTACGCTGCACGGTGCACTCAGGGGATCGGCGTCGCCGTGGCCAGGAGGCGAGCAGTCTCACGGTCCATTTCCACTTTTTCGGTATCGGTCCCGTGATCGTATCCAATGAGGTGGAGGACCCCGTGGGCAAGGAGAAAGACCGCCTCGTCGAGGAGGGGGTGTCCGGCGGCGCTCGCCTGGCGAGTGGCGGTGGGAACGGAGATCACCACATCACCGAGGAGCCTCTCGGCTTCGGGAGCCGCGGCGACCTCGCCCGTGTCGTCCGCGAAGTCCATGGGGAAGGCGAGCACATCCGTGGGCTCGTCAAGGTTTCGATGCGCTAGATTCAGGGATCGCATCGTCTCGTCCCCCACCAAGAGCAGGCTGAGCTCTGCGTCCGCCACTTCGAGGCAGTCGAGCATGCGCTCGGCGGCTTGCGTGAGGCGAGCCACGAGCTGCCCATCGAGCGCGAGTGCCTCCTCCATTTCGACGGCAACGGGCACGGTAGAGATTTCGTACCATTCTCTGCTTCGGTCTGCACCGGCTCGCGCCGGGGTCGGCCTTGCCGTTCGGGCTCGCTTTCCAAGGTCGGTCACCGTCGCTACGTTCCATTCTCGTGGCCCGTCCATCCCGTCCTCCCGGCTTCGATATGACCTACCGTCCGACCGAGGAGGCGTTCGGGCCGCCTTTCCTGGTCTGGATCCCCTCGATCCTCTATGTCCTCCTTGCGGCGACGGCGATCGTCCTCGTCGCAATGGGTCAGGCGAGTCCTCACGGATCGACGCTCCACCGATACGTGGTGGAGCAGAATGCCGTGCGTTTCATCAGCGCTCAGAGCTTCGCCGTGATCCTCGCCATCAGCGCGGTGGCTTCGGTGCTACGTACCGGGATGCGCGGGGTACGATTGCGCGGAGAGGGGGTAGAGTACCGCGATGTGGTGTCGATGCTCTGGCCGCAGGTGAAGCGATACCGCTGGGCTCAGATCGATCGACTGCTGCTCGACCAGCCAGGTATCGTCGTTCTCGAGCTCTGGGATGGCTCGCGGGTGATGCTTCCGTCGGTCTGGAACCATGACCGGCTGCTGGTCGCGCTCGAGAAGGTCGCGCTCGCGCGGGCAATTCCGGTGCAGGGTGCGCGTGGCGTCGACGAGATCCCGGATCCCGAGGAGTACGACCCTGCCTAACCAGGATGGGAGCCTT
The DNA here is from genome assembly GCA_016933275.1 of Polyangiaceae bacterium. GTDB lineage: Bacteria > Myxococcota_A > Polyangia > Polyangiales > Polyangiaceae > JAFGBI01. The sequence continues at coordinate 5,615 of JAFGBI010000261.1, forward strand.
CGCGCTCCGAGATTGGTGCAATTGGTCGCGCCCTGCCCGAAACAGTGACATCGTCCGCGGGCTGCGTGGCGACGACGCTAACCGCCGAGGTCGAACGGGTCACGTTCGAGAACGAAGAGACGGGGTTCCGCGTCCTTCGTGTCGCGACGGTTGACGGGCTCAGTGGACACCAAGGGCCCCTGGTCGTCGTTGGCAACTTCGCACCGGTGGGCCCAGGGACGCGAGTGCGGATCACCGGCCAGCTCGTGCGAGACCCCCGGCACGGCGAGCAGTTCCGCGCCGATGTGCTCGTGCCCCTCGCTCCAGACACGCTCGACGGCATCGAGAAGTACCTCGGCTCCGGGATCATTTCGGGGATCGGTCCGGGCTTTGCCAAGCGGATCGTCGGGCGCTTCGGACTCGATACGCTCACCGTGCTCGATCGCGATCCGGGGCGGCTTGCGGAGGTGCCCGGGATCGGGCAGCGTCGCGTCGAGGAGGTGAGGCGGGTGTGGGGCACGCACCGCGCGATGACGGAGGTGATGCTCCTGCTCCAGACCCACGGAGCCTCTCCATCCCTCGCCTCGCGGATCTTCGCGACCTACGGTGACCGGGCAGCGAGCGTCGTACAACAGTCCCCCTATCGACTCGCTATCGACGTCCGGGGCGTTGGCTTCAAGACGGCTGATCGTCTGGCGCGATCCCTCGGCATTCGCGGCGACCACCCCGATCGAGCTCAGGCCGGTGTCCTCCACCTCTTGGAGGAGCGAGCGGACGCGGGCCATGTCCACGAGGACCGTCCCAGCCTCGCGGAGCAGGCAGCGACCTTGCTAGCGATCGAGTTCGCCCACACCGACGCCGCTATCGGGGCCCTCTGGGGTCAGGGTCGAGTCGTCATCGAGGAGGGGAGGGTCTTCCTCACCCGTCTTCATCGGGCCGAGGCGGAGCTAGCCCGCGGTCTCGTTCGCGCCCTCTCTGCCACCGAGGTTGCCGAACTGCCCCACGCGGCGGCGATTGCTGCCTTCGAGGCCGAGGCGGGGGTCGAGTTGGCTCCCCGCCAGCGGGAAGCGATCGCGGCGGCGGCTCGGCATCCCGTGGTGGTCATCACCGGAGGCCCCGGCGTCGGCAAGACGACCATCGTGCGCGCGATCCTGCGCATGTTCGGGCGGGCACGGCTGTCCGTTGCCCTGGCAGCTCCCACGGGGCGGGCGGCCAAGCGGCTCGCGGAGGCCACGGGCGCGGACGCATCCACCCTGCACCGCCTCCTCGAGGTGGACGCGAAGACCTTGCGCTTCCAGCGTGACGCTGCTTGTCCGCTCGAGGTCCGTGCGGTGATCGTGGATGAGTTCTCGATGGTGGATGTGGGCCTCGCGGCCGCGCTCGTGGCAGCTCTCCCCAACGGGGCGCGGCTGATCGCTGTCGGTGATGCCGACCAACTGCCGAGCGTCGGACCTGGCGCGGTGCTGCGGGATCTGGTGGCGAGCGGCGTCGTGCCGACCGTACGCCTCGACCACGTATTTCGGCAGGCGAGAGAGAGCGGCATCATCGCCAACGCACACCGTATCCATGATGGCATCGCCCCTGAGGGGGCGGAGGGACCCCTCGGCGATTTCTTCGTGATCTCCCGCCGAGATCCCGCGAAGGCGGCGCAGACGGTGCGGGAGATCGTGACCGAACGAATTCCGAAGACCTTCGGTTTCGATCGATACGGCGAGGTGCAGGTGCTCACTCCGATGCACCGCGGACCCGTGGGTACCCACGCCTTGAACGCGATGTTGCAGTCCGCGCTCAACCCCGAAGGGCCGTCGCTTTCGGCCCATGGTGAGATCCTCCGAGTCGGGGACAAGGTGATGCAGACTCGCAACGACTACGAGCGCGAGGTCTTCAATGGCGACATCGGGCGCGTAGTCGCCGTGGATGTCGAGGCGCGGACCCTAATCGCATCCTTCGACGGTCGCTCGGTCGCCTACGAGGACACGGACCTCGACGCACTCGTGCTCGCCTACGCGACCACGATCCACAAGAGCCAGGGCAGCGAATACCCGGCGGTTGTCATCCCGCTGCTCACCACCCATTTCGTCATGCTCTCGCGGAACCTCCTCTATACGGCGGTCACCCGGGCGCGGCGCCTCTGTGTGCTGATCGCCGATCCCCGGGCGGTCAGCCTGGCGCTCGCCGAGACACGCCGAGAGGTTCGCGCGACCCACCTCTCCGCTCGACTCCGCACGAACCCGTGACGGGCCGCTCGTCGCCTACGGTGGGATCGTGAAGCTCTTCGAGACGGTGACGGGAGAACCCGAGAAAGGGGGAACGCGCGCGCTGCGAAACGCGCTGGCGACGCAGCTGCCAACGGACGTTCCGCCGAAGGCGCCGCCCACGACGTTCGCGGATGTCACCCGTCCGCTGGGGGCGAAGGTGACCTGGACCTTGCCAGTCCCCGTTGGCCCGCCCGCCCGTTTGCACGACGTCGCGGCCGACGCTGCCGACGACAACGCCGCCACGGCGGCGCCCTTGTCGAACCCTGAAGCCACGGCGGCTTCCTCCTTCTTCGCAGCCTCCGCCTTCCTGGCGGCCTCCGCCGCGGCCTTGGCTTCCTCCCTCGCCTTGGCTGCCTCCTCCTGCTTCTTGGCCTGGGCCGCCTTCTCCTCGGGTGTGAGCGGTTTCAGCGGCTCTGCCGGCGCCGTCGGGCCTTCCGCGATTGCAGAGACCGAAGCTGCCGGCTCGCTCGTTGCGGTCGTGGTCTCCGCGGTGCTTGGCGTCGGAGCTGGACTCTCCGGCTTGGCCACCTCTGCAGAGGTGGAGGTCGCCGCGACGGCGGTGACCTCGGTGTCCTTGATCCTGGAGAGAACGATGGCGAGCACGATGCCCGCGATCCCGAGGGTCACGACCGCCGTGCCTGCAATCGCGAAGACGATCGTACCCTTGCTCGTCGTGGCGACCGGCACGGCGGCCACCGCGACCGAGGTCTCCTCCACCCGAGGCCGCCTTGGCTCTGGTTTCGGTGGAGGAGGTGCAGGCGCGTGGAGCAGCGCGAGGTTCGCGTTGGGATCGAACATGGGCGCCGACAAGGCCGTGCTCATTCCGAACGGGTCTTCGGACACCTCTGCGCGCCGCGGACCCATGGCGCCGCGGCTGGGCGCATTCGGAGCAGGGCGGCTGGCTCCCGCGGGGCTCCTCGCAGCGCCGGTGACACCAGCCTTCAGCGCGTCGAGCGAGAAGAGCACGGAGTTCTCGTTGCGAGCGCCAACCAACTGATGATGGTCGGGCTCCTCCGCCGGCGCTCTGCGGGCGTCTTCCTCACTGCCGGCCAGCGCCACCCCGCCGAACAGGTCGGGAGTCTGTTTGGGGCGAGTGGCGGCGGTCCTCGCCGCTCCGGGCGAGCCGAAGCTCAACCCTGTGCCGAGCCCCGCCGCCCCGGCGGCCGCGGCTGAAACACCGAAGGACGGGCCATGGGCGACCGGGCTCGCACCGCGACCGTCAGGGGGCGGCATCACTGCGGCCGCGAGCTCGGGAACGTTGAACAGGGGCGCCCAGTCGTCCATTCCCTCCTTCCAAACATAGGCGTCGGCGAGTAGTCCCTGATGGTAGGCGGCGATGATCTCCGCTGTCGTCATGCTGCGCGAATCGGTCTCCGAGAGGTTCACCGACCAGGTCGCCTCACCACTCGACGAGGGGTCTTGCGGCGGTGGAACGGACGGCTCCGGGGGGATCGAGACGGTTTGGGGCTTCGAGGCGCCGGCTGTAGCCGCGCCACTCTGCTGTCGCGCGTCGACGACGATGGCCGCACCACAGCTCTTGCAGCGCACCTTCACCAGTCGTCCCGCGACCTTCTCGTCGGCGATCGCATAGTTCGACCCGCACGCGTTGCAGGAGATCTTCATCGCGCGAACCTTACCAAATCCCACCAGGGATTCCGAAGCTTCCAACGACCTCGGAATTGCCCCCAGCCCTCGGGCGCCCCGAGCGATCGGGTAGCACCGATCAGGCGCAGCCGTCCCTGGCAGCATGTCCGGAATCCGTGCCTAGAGCACCGATCAGGTTGCCGAGAGCAACGGCAGCGCTGGAAACGCGTCCGTGCGAGGCGAGGACGCGTTTCCAGCGCAGCCTCTGGAGAGGTCTGCTGCCGGTTCGGTGCTCTAGGTTGTTGATTTGACGCAGCAATCAACCTGATTGCTGCTCTAGTTCAGGGGAACCAGCTGGGCCCCATCGCTGCCGCAGAACTCTGCGTCGCTCCCGTACTGGATGCCACAGATCGGGCAGATCTTCCGGATCTCCCGGGGAGGTGCGGCGGTTCCGACCCCGACGAGCCCTTGGTGCTCCGCGCAGGTACCCTCTCCGGGGTCGGTCTCTCCGGCGCACACTGGACAAATGGCACCTGGCGGCTGGTGCTCCGCGGTGGTGGACAGGACCAGCGGCGCGCTATCCTCCGCGTCCTTGCAGAACATCGCTCCCGGGGGGTGTTCGCGCCCGCAGGTTGGACACCGGGACCCCACCCCTGGCCCGGTTGGGGCTGGCTCCCCGGGGGCCGGCCGACGCGGCTTGAAGAGGAGCGCGATGCCGACACCCCCAGAGAGGAGGGCCAGCAGCCCCAAGATCGAGAGGAAGACCCAACGGCGCTGGGCGCCGGACTCATCGCTGGCTCCCGGTCCGGCTCCGATGCTCCCCGAGGCGATCACCGCGATTGCGGCATCGCGAGACGCTCCCGACGAGTCGAACTCGTCGGACGCGAGGAGGGCGTCGTAGCGGAGGGCCGACACGATCGCGATGGTCACTCGCGCCGAGCGGCCCGAGGCGGTGGCATCGAGCGCCACCTCGCCTTCCTCGGCCGAATTCGTCACCTCCACTCGCCCCGAACGGGTGACCGACACCGTCTTCGGAGCGTTGACCAAGGTCCAGGTGGGAACGAGCGGGAGGGCACAGCCGGCTTGGTCCAGGACGACCGCTCTGAACACGAAGGACTCCCCGGGACGTAGTAGCTTCTTCGCGGGGCGCACCTCGAGGCGAGCAGGCTCTCCAAGCGAGGCGCAGGCCGAACGGGGGGGCTCGACTGGTGCTGGTGGTGAGGGCTCGGGAGGAGGGAGGACCGGTGCTGCCGGAGCCGACTCGACCGCCGGTACTGGGGGGGAGGATGCGGAAGGCAATGGCTCGCCCTCGCGCCGGAGGAGCCGGAAGGATCGGGAGCGCCGGGTGCTCGCCGTACAGTTTTGTCGATTCACGACGAACTGGTACTGACCGATCTCCTGGAAGTTGATGTAGTCATCGCTCGCCACGATCGTCGTGGTGATCGTTGCCTGGCGGGGATCACCGGCCGCCGTTCGGCATTCCGTCCGCCAGCCGCGCTGTCCCCCAGCGTGGCTTACCACGGTCATGCCGGGGAAGAGCTCCCAACACTGGTTTGTCGTGTAGGTTCGGTTCGGTCCCTGGATGACGAGCTCTCCGCCCCGCTGGCTGATCACTGCCGGGCCAGCCGAATCGCCCCCGCCGGTCGGGCGGGGGCCGCACGCCTCTCCCCAATCACCGACCGACCACGCGCCCTGCATCGCGCTCGCCTGCCACCGACCGCTCAGCGTTGGCCCGGCAGCGGCGGCTTCGGGTAGGTGCGTCAGACCGAGCATCAACGCAACCGCGAGCGACCAACGTCGCGGTGGTGGCAAGCTTCCCTGCCTGCTGCGCGGCGCGCTCGCCAGCGACACCACGCACGGCAGTGAACGGGTCGGGGAATTGCGGCGGCCAGTCACGCGAGTCGAAGGAGCAGCTGCCTTGATCCACGCTATCCTTACTACGTCCCTCGGCGGCTGGGGATCGCGGTTTCGCGGGGCGGGGATTGCGCGGGCGGATTTGGGGTGGCTCTGGGTCCCAACGTGGGGCAACGTCGCGGCGGCCTTGGTGGCAGCGCGCTCGACGGCCTGGTGTTCGGGGTCGGCGCCGACTATGTTTGGGTCGGGTCGATGAACCGAGTCGGGCAGTTCGTAGCCAAGCGGTACCGTCTCGACGCGTTGATCGACACCGGGGGCCAGAGCCAGGTCTATCGCGCCCGGGACGTCGTCGAGGGTGACGACGTCGCGGTGAAGATCCTCACAACGGGTGGGAAGTCCGACCCCGAGCTTCGGGAGCGCATGCTTCGTGAGGCGCATGCCCTTGCCCAGCTCGGGCGGAGCGCTGCTGTCCGCGTGCTCGACCAGGGGTTTGCGCCCGATGGCGCCCTCGCCACCGTGATGGAGCTGCTCCACGGGGCGGACTTCGATACCTACCTCTTCCGTCTCGAGCAAGGCGGTGTGCACCTACCGGTTGCCGATCTGGTGCGGCTGATGGCGCCGATCGTCGACACCCTCGACCGGGCTCACGCGATCGGGATCGTACATCGCGATCTCAAGCCGAAGAACGTCTACATCGTCGATACGGCCCACGGGGGCGGTGTGAAGCTCCTGGATTTTGGCTTCGCGAAGTTTCTGCGCATGCGGAGCGTCACCGCACAAGGGATGATCGCCGGCTCGCCGAGCTACATCTCGCCGGAGGCCTGGCTCGGCGAAGCCTCCACCCTCGACCACCGCGCCGACGTCTACGGTCTGGCCGCGGTGATGTTCCGGGCGTTGGGCGGACGACCGCCGTTTGCGTCCAAGGACATGATCGAGCTGCTCACGGCCGTCACCACGGCACCCCGGCCCAGCCTGCACGCGCTGCGTCCGGAGCTTCCACCGGCCATCGATGATTGGGTCGCCCAGTCGCTCGCGGTCGATCGCGACGAGCGCTTCAATACCGTGCGTGCCCTCTTCCAGGCGTTTCAGTTCGCGTGCGAGCTGCCGAAATAGCACGGGGCGACACCGCTACGTCGAGGCGCGACGGTCGTTCAGGGCGCGACGGGTCGTCGCCATACCAGCGGCCCTTGCCCCACCGTGCTCGCGTCACCATCGCGGCCGAGGGCGACCAGCACGAATCCCGTGCGGGTAGCGGCCAGCGGGCGTCCGGCCACCGAACCAAGCACCACACCGCGCTCCGCGTCGACTACGAGCGATCCGACGACCGCCACCGGAGGACGCCGTAGCACGTCGGGGAAACGGTCGGGGATCGTCGCCAGCGTCGTCGTGGTGTCCCCGTCGACGTCAACCAGCACCAGCATGTCCTCGCGTTGGACCACGGCGCGCCCCTCGGCCACCGCGAGCACATGGTCTCCCGCCAGGAGCGAATGGGTCCTGTTCCGTTCGAGGTCCACGAGCACGGCCTCCCGGCCAGGATAGAGTGGGACCAGGCGCGACGGCGGGCCTGGCCATGTGTCCGTGGCCTGGGGGGTCACGAAGATCCCGAGCCGACGCCGCGTCCCTTTGCCCCAGAGCTCGACCTCGCTCTTTCCTTGGTCAGGGCCATCCGCGCGCTCGCAGGCGAAGAGCGCCACCTCGCGGGAGACATCGGCGTGGATCAGGTTTCCGCGGCAGGTACCTGGTCCGAGGCGGGTGCGACGCCCACGCGCGCTCTGTAGGACGAGCGTGTCCCCGGGCAGCCGCACGAGCAGGTGTCGGTCGAGTGGTGCGACCAGGCCCGGGACGCTCTGGGTCTTCTCTGCCCCGATTGCGGCGACCCGGAGCGTCGATCGATCGCCGCGGCCCAACCAGGAAGCGAAGGTGGGGATCGGCCCCAGGCAGGGGCGGGGTCCGGGTGGCGCGTCGGGCACCGGCAGATCGAGCCGTCCGTTGCCGTTCGAGTCGTTGGCCACGACCTCGAAGACGATCCAATTCCCCGTGAAGTCGAGGCGCGCGCGGTGCAGACGTCCCGCCCCTGGCTCGGTGACGGACTCCCGTCCAGAATCCAGGTCCCGAACGACGACGCCTCGCCTCTTCCCTTCCCCGCGGATGTAGGAGAGCCGCCGGCTCACCCCATCGAACGACACCGACCGGTGGTCGAGGAAGGGCAGCGCGTCTGCGCGTGCGTCGACATTCAGGACCGAGCCTGCCCCCGATCGAGCGTCGATCAGCTGGGACTCCTTCCCTGCTCGCGTAACGAGCCAACGCCCATCGGGGCTCGCTGCCATGAGGTCATCGACGGGTCGCTCCGAGCCATCCGAGAGCGCGACGAAGCGCGCCAACCTGTCCCCGGTGAGCCTGCCCCCCACCGCCACCTCGACTCGGACCTCGCCATCGCCGTCATCGTCGCTGCGCGCCTGGCAGAAGCAGACCCAGTCACCCGAGGTGGAGGCGGCTTCGACCAGGACCGGCTGGGATGTCCCGATGGTGGCCTCCGTGTCCGGGATCGCAGCTCCTTCGACCGGGGTCTGTGCCCGGGCGACCGCTGGCGTTGGCACGATGCCGGCGTCCTTGGCAGAGCCCATCGGGTTCGGCTCGGACCGCGGCGCGGTGACCGGGGGGGGGGGGCTGGGATTGGCGCACGCGCCCAAGGCGATCAGATTCAGGGCTTGGGCGGCGACCAAGTGCCACCCCGCGCGGAAGACCGACCTCGCAACATCTGCCACGGGACCACGGTTGTGGCATATTCGGTCCGATGTCGCGAGCTCCAGCGGACGAAGGTGCCGTGCCTCCGAACGACCTGCCGAGAGCGATGGCAGGATCCTCGACGCGTGGACGCGCGGTGCGAGCTTGCCAGATCGGCGGATTCGCGGTTGCCTGCGCGCTCGCCGGCTGCGGCAACAAGGACTCGGTCACCCTGAGCGGGCGGATCGATTCGCTCGATCTCGCGGTGGACGAGACCGCTCTCGGGACCTTCCTCCGCGGCGATTTCGAGCTGGTGGTCGCCCTCGGATCCTATGCGGGTGACCCCGTCTCCGTGCGCACGGCGACCTTCGCCCTGCTGCGGTCCGACTCAAGGGAGACTCTCGGGGCGGGACCCCTCGACGTTCGCCCGGTCCCCGAAGGCCTCCCACGGGACGTGGGACCCGGCGACGAGGTCCGCGTTGCCTACGAGCTTGTGGCGGACAACCCGCTCGGGACGGACATCGGTGTCCTCTGCGGAGGTGAGGTCATGGTCCGTGGCGCGGTCGAACACTCGCTCGCGGGGGGCAGCACGACCACCGTGGACAGTCCCCCGGTGACTCCGAGTGGCTGCGACTAACCAACGCCGCGGAAATCATCGGTCCTGCCCACACCCTACCGCCTGGGCGGGGGGATGGATGATGGGCGGCTCGGTGGGACGGGTTCGCACGACTCTGCCTCAGCCGCGGGTTCTGGCTCGGACTCGGCGATCCGCCTCGGGCTCGGGAGGATCTCCGATGGGGTTCGGGCGGTCCGAACTGCCACCATCGAACCGCTGCCGCGCGAAGGTTTCGACACGATCTCGACGCTGGGGACCGAGGGGCTGCGTACCGACGGCATTTCGCTCACGGAAGCGCGGCGCGCCCGGCCCGGTGGGGGCACCGAGCGGCGGGTGCTGACCATGATCCGGTCGACCTCCGCGGTGAGGCTTCCCGCGCTCTGGCGTAGATCCCGGGTCGGGCGTCGGGAGGGCGGCGCGCTCGGGTCACGTTTGAGGTCGTTCATTGCGGTCACCACCGACGGCGTTCGGTAGCGAATGGAGAGGCGCGCGCGGTCGCCGATGACCTCGCCGATGATCCGCAAGCCAGTGGGATCGCCCTCGCGCACGAACTCGTGCGCCGCCCGCACCATACCGCTGGTGAGGTGCCTGAGGACGCGCGCCGCGCGCGGCCGTCCCGCGATCCCGACGGCGATCTCGACGCCCGTGTCATTGGGGTCGACCTCGTAGAGCAAGACGACGCCGTCGAACCACCGCTCCAGGGCAGCCCCCAGGCGCGTCAGCGTGTCGGCGAGGCCGTCGCCGACCAGTGCACCGAGGGTGCCGCGAAGCAGACCGCGCAGCGCGAGCTCGTATGAAGCCTCGTCGAGCACGCGCCCCGACCCTTCACCGATAGCCTCGTCGATGGCGAGCAGGAGCTCCTCCGCCTCGTCGAGGGGGAGTACGGCCCCCACGGTCCGTGGCTGCAGGCGTTCGTACGCGATGTGGGGCCGGAGCCGCTCCGGCAGGCGCAGCGCCAGCCGCTGCGCGGCAGCCCGTTCGCGACGATGGATCGACTCCATCAGCTCGCGAAGATAGAGAATGCGGAGACCTACCGATTCCACGCGATATCGGAGTATACTGAGAGCACGTGCGGGGACAACGGACGGACGCTCGCCACCGACGGTGCCGCGGGGAAGGGAGATCCACGCTCAGCCGGGCGCGATCGCGGCGAGGGCGCTCCTCACGCGAGCCGCGATGGCCTCCGCGGCACCCTCCCGTGGGATGAGCTCGGACCGCTTCGGATCCGGTTCCGTGCGCGCCTTGAGCTCCACCCCCCCACGCTCGAGGCTCTTCGCCCCGACCGTCACGCGAAATGGGACACCGACGAGATCGGCGTCCTTGAACTTGACGCCGGGCCGGTCATCGCGGTCGTCCACCAGCACATCGATTCCGCGTGCTTCGAGCTCACGCTCGAGCTTGTCCACCACGGACTTCACGCTCGGCTCCGTGCCCAGGGCGACGATGTGGACATGGTACGGCGCGATGCTGATTGGCCACCGGATGCCGTTGTCGTCGTGATGCTGCTCGATCGCCGTCGCCACCAGGCGCGACACCCCGATCCCATAGCAACCCATCACGAGGTGCTTGTTCTCGCCCTTCTCGTCGAGGTAGGTCGCGCCCATCTTCGCGGTGTAATGGGTGCCGAGCAGGAAGATGTGGCCCGCCTCGATGCCGCGGTAAAGGCGGAGGGACGCGCCGCACCGAGGGCACGCATCGCCCTCGCGGACGTTGCGCAAATCCACGACCTCCCCCTCGTAGTCGCGGCCGCGCACGACGTGGACGAAGTGCGCATCGGTCGCGTTGGCACCCGTGATCGCGTCGCGTACGGCCGCGGCATCGCGGTCCACTAGGAGGCGGCCCGAGAAACCGACCGGTCCGGCGAATCCGACCGCGGCGCCCGTGGCCTTCTCGATGTCGTTCGCGGAGGCGAGGAAGACCTCGCGGGCACCGAGGACGCGCGCGAGCTTGACCTCGTTCACCTCGTGGTCGCCGCGCACTACCGCCATCGCGATGTCGTTGCCGGCGACGTAGAGCAGGCTCTTCAGGAAGCGCTCTGGCGGGGCCTCGAGGAATCGTGAGACATCCTCGATGGTGCCCGCGCCAGGGGTCGCCACCTGCTCGCGGGGCGGTACGGCGTCCGGCTCGGGACCCACTGCAGGCGTCGTCGTTGTCGCGATCTCGAGGTTTGCCGCGTGTTCGCATGCGGTGCACGCGGCGATCTGGTCCTCGCCGCTCTGCACCAGGACCTGGAACTCCGCGCTTCCCGAGCCGCCCATCGCGCCCGAGTCGGCCGCGACCATTCGGTAGTCGAGTCCGAGCTGGTCGAAGATGCGACGGTATGCTACCCGCATCTTCTCGTAGGTCACGCGGGCCGCCTCCTCCGTCGCGTCGAACGAGTAGGCATCCTTCATCGAGAATTCCCGGCAGCGGAGGAGTCCCCCGCGTGGCCGCGGCTCGTCGCGGAACTTCGTCTGGATTTGGTAGAGATTCTTCGGAAGATCCCGGTAGCTCCGGATCTCCCGGCGCGCCAGATCCGTGATGATCTCCTCGTGCGTCGGTCCCAGGTGGTAGTCGGCGCCCTTGCGATCCTTGAGCCGGAGGAGGGTGTCGCCGAAGACCTCCCAGCGCCCCGACTCCTGGAAGTACTCGGCCGGGAGCAGCGCGGGGAGCAGGACCTCCTCGGCTCCGGCGCGGTCGAGTTCCCGGCGGATGATCGTCTCGATCTTGCGCAATACCCGTACCCCGAGCGGGAGGAAGCTGTAGATCCCCGCCCCGACCCGGCGGACGAACCCCCCGCGCAGCAGGAGCACGTGGCTCACGCTCGTCGCGTCCGAGGGGGCTTCCTTCAGGGTCGGGAGGAGGGCGTGCTGATAGCGCATGGGGTGGCCCTCCTAGCACGAGGGAACGGGCTAGCGGAGGGCCAGGTTCCGATCGGCGTTTCAGGTCCTCGATCTGTCGCGGCGACCGAACTGGTTGCCGCCGAAGAGCAGCAATCAGGTTGACTGCTGCGACAGACCAACAACCCTAGAGCACCGATCAGGCTGCCAACAACAACGGCAGCGCTGAGAACGCGTCCATGCGAGGCGAGGACGCGTTTCCAGCGCGCGGCATGACGGGCTTCGGGCAGGGGACGATCCCGAAAGAGCCGTTACGTCACTTTCTTCCTTCGGCCCCCTAGCCGATCCCCCTTCCCCGGGAACGCTCGCGCCGCGTTGCTGCGCCTACCCGCCCTCGAGCGCTCGACGAACCGCCTTGCCAAGCTCCTCCGGTCGGTAGGGTTTCATGAGCCAGAGATCACCCCGGTTCCCGCTCGTCCGGTGGCCCTGCTCGGGTGTGTATCCCGTGACCATCAGCGCCCGCTGGCCAGGACGGTGCCGGCGCATCTGCTCGAGGGTTGCGACACCATCGAGGCCCGGCATCATCATGTCGAGAACCACCAGCTCGAACTCTGGCATCGGATGGCTCCCCTTCCAAAGCGCCAATGCCGCTTCGCCGGAAGGAGCGGTGGCGACGGAGTAGCCGAGCTGTTCGAGGATTCGGCGGGCAGTACGGAGCTGCACCGGCTCGTCGTCGACCACTAGGATCCGTTCGGTGCCGCGACCGGCGGGGACCGGACGAGAGCTCATGCGGGCGTTGCCTCCCGCGTCCAGTGGCAGATAGAGCTCGAACTTGCTGCCGCTGCCCAGTTCGCTCGTCACCGCCACGAACCCGAGCGCGTCCTTGACGATCCGGTGCACGATGGCAAGACCGAGTCCCGCGCCGCTTCGCGGTCTCCCCGGAGTCTTCGAGGAGAAGAACGGCTCGAAGACGTGACCGATGTTCTCCGAGGCGATGCCGGGCCCCGTGTCTTCGACCTCGATCACGGCGTAGTGGCCCGGTTCGATGCGCTCGATTCCCTGTTGAGCTTCGGTCAGGGACCGCGCCGAGGCGCGCACGGTGATGGTGCCGGGGCCGTGGATCGCTTCGGCCGCGTTGATCACCAGGTTGGACACCGCCCGAACCATGTGGGCCTTGGACGCGCGCACCGTCAGTGGGCAATTCGCTGCGAGAACCCGCACCTTCACCGCCGGGTTGCGATCGGCGACGGCAGATTGGATGAAACCCTCTCCGGTTAGGAGCCGATTTACCTCCACCGGCACCTTGGTCGTGGCATTCGTCTGCCCCAGGGTGAGAAGGTCCCGGATCGTGTCCGCCGCCCGCAGCCCCGCCTGGCGGAGGGTGTCAAGATCCTCGAACACCGCCGGCGGCACTCCCACGTTCTGTTCAGTGGTCTGCCTCAGATCACAAGCGATGGTCTCCGGCAGCCCGACGAGGGGTCCGAGGACGTTGTTGAGATCGTGCGCCACGCCACCCGCGATGAGCGAGAGCGAACGCAACCGCTCCGCCGCTACCCGCCTCTCTTCCTCCGCCTGCGCGTTCAGCCGTGCCTGCCGGAGCACGTCCTCGTGGAGCTGCATGGTCTTGACGGCACTGCCAATCTGCTCGCGCAGCACTGCATAGAGCTCGTGGCTCTGCGGGAGCTCGAGCACTGCCGCCCCCAGCCTCTGCCACTCGAAGGTGAGCGGGAGGATCGCCAGCGAGCGCCGTTCTCCGATCGTCAACGCCCCTTCCGGCAGCAGTTGGCGTGCGGGGTACGGCGCCTCCGCGAGCGGGACGGGTCGTCCGTCGGTGACGCAGGCCAAGGGGACGAGCGCGTCCGGGTCGTCTCGGGCGAAGGTGGCCACGAAGGCATTCCGAATCGAGAGTCGTGGCAGTTGCGACTCGAGGGCAGCCCGAAGCTTGGGCCGTTCGAACGAACTCGCCAAGAGCTCCCAATTTCCCCGGAGCTGCTCGGTCAGGTTCTCCTCGTGGAGACGTCGTCGCCCCTCCCGCCGATGTATGGTCTGGCCAACCAGCACCTGCGCGTCGTAAAAGGTCTGGTCGAGCTCGGGGAAGAGCCCCCGTGTTTCGGCGACAGAGCGCAGCGAATTGACCAGGTGTTGCAGCTCGTGGATGGGGGAATCGGGGTGGGCTACCTCGCCCAGCAGCTCCTGGAGCTCTCGTTTGAGCGCGCCCCGCTCTCCGGCACACTCGGCATCGAGCGCTTCCGAGAAGGCCTGTGCCCATCGGTCGCGCGTCACGCGGTGATTGAGTAGGGGGGCGAGGGCCTCCGCGGCAACGCTCTGCGACCTAGCTGGTGGGAGTTGGCTCGCGCCTTCCCCCCTCTCGTACCGCCCCCCCCAGGCGCGGTGGCATCCGCAGGACTCTCTCAGCACCGGCTCGGTGGGGAACGTAACCACTTCCGGCGGGGGGTTTCCCTGCCACGCACCCACCAGATGACTCACCGCTGCGCTCCCGAGCTCCATGATGGGCTGCCGTACGGTCGTGAGCCTCGGGTCGCACGTGCGCGACCTCGGCGCATCGTCGAAGCCCGCCACGGCGACGTCATCTGGGCAATGGATCCCCACGGCCTCCAGCGCCTCGATCGCACCCACCGCCATGTCGTCGTTGGCAGCGATCAACGCATCGAAGGCCTGGCCTCCACGGAGGAGCTCACGAGTCGCTTCTAGACCCGAAATGGCGGAGAAATCCCCGTAGATGACCGCGTCCTCGGAGAGATCCACCCCCAGGCGGGCGAGCGCCTCGCGGGTCGCTGCCAGGCGCTGTTCGGACTCCTCGTGTCCCGGCGGCCCGGCGACGTACACGAAGTATCGCCGGTCGTGCACCCTCACCAGGTGTCGGGCGATCTCGGCCGCCCCACCATGATTGTCCACCAGCAGACTCGAAACCGACGGACATCGCTGACCGATCGCGCAAGTGGGTACGCGGCAGCGATCCTCGAGCAAGGAGAGCACCTTCTCGAGCGCACGTCCCGAAGCGATACACCCGGCGACGACGATCACGCCGTCGATCTGCTGCGAAGAAACCAGGGAGTAGACGACCGATTGAGCGCGTCCGCAGGACTTCCAGTCCGTACACCCCGCGTAGACCCACAGGTCGATATTCCGCTCGATGCACGCCTGCTCCACGCCTTCCCGCAGAAGGCCTTGGTAGTCAGAACGCATACCCACGTTGTTCGTGAGCAAGGCGATCACTTTTCGTCGCGGCATCGGTCCGCCCGACCAAGAGTCTGCCACAATTGCGCGTCGGTCCTCCGCGGTACCGGTTCCATCTCGACCCGCTCGAAGCAGGAGCCGGTGGTCCCGCTCGTTCCCGCCAGTCCCGCCGGCTGGCCGCCTACACCACGCGGCCGTCTCGCTCGAAGTCTCCAGTCGGGTTCGCACGTGGGGCCTGTCCTCCGTGGCCAACCCAGGGTCCCCAACGCCCCCGCAGACCGGGTCGTCGTCGCCGTTCGCCGACAGGTGACGCCCCCATCGAGAGAGGGCTCCCTTGAAGGTCAGGTGATCTCGTACTAGTAGCGGCCCTTCTGGCGCGCCGGCTTGCGCCCAGAAGTGTGCGGCGATGCGATTCTCGAAGTACCACGGGCTCGGGAACGACTACCTCGTAATGGATCCGAAGGTGGTGGGGCAAGACCTCACACCGGCGGAGATCCGTCTGATCTGCCACCGCAACTACGGTCCGGGCTCCGACGGTGTCCTCTGGGGGCCGCTCCCCTCCGAGGACGGGGACTTCGCGGTGCGGATCTTCAACCCCGACGCGAGCGAGGCAGAGAAGAGCGGCAACGGGCTCCGCATCTTCTGCCGGTACCTATTCGATCGTGGGCTCGTGACTGGCGATCGCTTCGTTGTGTCGACGCTCGGTGGGGCCGTTGCCTGTCGGGTGCACCCCGGTGGGAAGCTGGTGGACGTTGCGATGGGTCGCGTGAGCTTCGACTCCGAGCGGATTCCCGTCTTGGGGCCGCGGCGCGAGGTGATCCAAGAGTCCATCACCATCGACGGCCGCGCGTACGAGTACACTGCTGCCACCATCGGCAACCCCCATTGCGTCCTGCTCCTCGACCAGATCTCGCCCGAGCTCGCCCGCGCCATCGGTCCCGCGATCGAAACCGACCCACGATTCCCAAACCGCACCAACGTGCAATTCATGAAGGTGCTCGGCCGTCGCGAGATCCAGATCGAGATCTGGGAACGTGGCGCGGGGTACACGCTGGCCTCGGGGTCCTCGAGCAGTGCCGCCGCGGCGGTCGCGCGGCGGCTCGGGCTCTGCGATCGGGAGATCGTCGTGCGTATGCCAGGCGGGTCGCTGGCAATTTCGGTGGACGACGATTTCGCCGTCGACATGACCGGACCCGTCGTCCACGTCGCGGACGGGGAGGTGCGCGCCGAGGCCTTCACTACGGAACGGATCCCCTAGCGCCATGGCCAGGACGAACCCCCACTACGACAAGCTCGCGGCAGGGTACCTCTTCCCGGAGATCGCCCGGCGGGCCCAGGCCTTCGCCGCTGAGAACCCGGGTGTCAGGCTCCACCGTCTCGGGATTGGCGATACGACGGAGCCGCTCGTGCCGGCCGTGATCGCGGGGCTCCATCAGGGTGTCGAGCGCCTCGCCACTGTCGCCACCTACACCGGATATGGTGACTACGAGGGGGATCCTCCGATCCGCGAGGCCATCGCCCGTCTCTATCGGCGACGCGGCGTGGCGTTGGGGCTCGACGAGATCTTCGTCAGCGACGGTGCCAAGCCGGACTCCGGGAACATCCAGTCCGTCTTCGCCCCGGACAGTGTGGTGGCCGTGCAGGATCCGGCATACCCCGTGTACGTGGACACCAACGTGATTGCTGGTCGCACGGGTCCCTTCGACGCGATCCTGCAAGAGTACGGCGGGCTCGTCTACATGCCCTGCCGCGCGGAGAATCGCTTCTTTCCCGAACTGCCTACCAAGGCAGTCGATCTCATCTACATCTGCAGCCCCAACAACCCGACGGGCGCGGTGGCAACCCACGCCGACCTTGCTCGCTTCGTGGCCTTCGCGCGGCAACGACGGGCCGTCATCGTATTCGATGCCGCCTACTCCGCCTTCATCAAGGATCCGTCCCTCCCGCGCAGCATCTTCGAGGTAGAAGGGGCCCGGGAGTGTGCCCTCGAGATCCACAGCCTCTCGAAGACCGCGGGGTTCACCGGCGTTCGGCTCGGTTGGACCATCGTGCCGCGGGACCTTGTGTTGGAGGACGGCGGACCCGGCAAGGTCAATCGCCTCTGGCGTCGTCGCCAGAGCACCTTCTTCAATGGGCCCTCGAACGTGGTCCAGGCCGGTGGGGTGGCGGCGCTGAGCGACGCCGGACTCGCGGAGTGTCAGATCGTCATCGACTACTACCTGGAGAACGCGCGGATCATCCGCTCCACGCTCACCTCCCTTGGACTCACCTGCTATGGCGGCGACAACGCGCCCTACGTGTGGCTCGAAACCCCAGGGCGGATGAATTCATGGGAATTCTTTGACCGGCTGCTCCGCGAGGCGAACGTGATCGTAACGCCGGGTTCGGGCTTTGGACCGAGCGGCGAAGGGTACGTCCGACTGAGTTCGTTCGGTCATCGCGAGGACGTCGAGGCGGCAGCAGCGAGTATCCGGGACCGGTTGCGCCCGTGATCGACCACCTGGCGAGCGCGAGCGTGGGATTCGAGCCAAGGGCGAGGCATTCACGATGGCGGTAGCTCACGGCGGGCCGGTCACGCCCGCGAAGGTGGCGGAGTCGGTGGCGCTGGTCGGCACGCCGCTCTACCTCTACGACGAGGCGACCATCATCGCGAAGTGCTCGCGCATCCTCGCGATGCCCAACGCCTTCGGCCTCCACGTCGGCTACGCGATGAAGGCAAACTCGAGCCGAGCGATCCTCGAGCTCGTCGCCGGTGCGGGGCTCGGCGTCGACGCGAGCTCGCTGAACGAGGCTCGTCGCGCCCACCTCGCCGGTATCCCGCTCCATCGTGTCATGCTCACCACCCAGGAGGTCCCGTCCGGCGAGGACCGCGTGGACCTCGAGCGGATGGTCGCCGGGGGACTTCGCTACAACGCCTGCTCGTTCCGGCAGCTCGAGGCCATCGCGGATCTTGCCGGGAGCCGGGACCTCCCGATTGCCGTGCGCGTGAACCCCGGCGCCGGGTCCGGCGAGAGCGTGACGAGGAACACGGGCGACAAGTACTCGAGCTTCGGCATCCACCCGCACGATCACGCACGTGCCGCGGCGCTCGCGCGCGAGCGCGGTGTCCACATCGGTGCCGTCCACGTGCACATCGGGTCGGGGGGCGATCCCGAGTCGTGGCGCGCGAACATCGACCGCATGCTCGCGATCACCGAGCGCCACTTCCCGGACGCGACGACGCTGAACCTCGGGGGTGGCTTCAAGGAGGCGCGTATGCCCGATGAGCGTCCCGCGGACGTGGACGCGCTGGGGCGCTACGCGAAGGATCGGTTCGAGGACTTCGCGGCGCGAACGGGGCGGCGGCTCACGATGGTCGTCGAGCCGGGCACCTACATCGTCGCGAACGCCGGCTATCTGGTCACGACCGTGATCGATCGGAAATCGTCGGGATCGGATGGCTTCGACTTCGTTGTGTGCGACGGCGGCATGGAGTCGAGCACCCGGCCGCTGCTCTACGGCTCCCGCCACCCGTTCTACGTCGTTTCGCGGCGTGGGGCGCTCCGTTCGTCGGAGTTCGTCGCCGCTGACCCCGGTGAGCCGCAGGCGCCGCGGGTGGTCGTCGGTCGATGCTGCGAGAGCGGCGACTCGCAGACGTTGGACGACCACGGCCACATCGTGCCGCGGCCAATGGCGGACCCGGCCGTCGGGGATTTCCTCGTCGTCGGCGGTGCCGGTGCGTACGTCTCCGCGATGGCCCTGGTCGGGTACAATTCCCATCCGCAGGCGCCGGAGGTGCTGCTGCGTCGCGATGGCCGCCTCCAGGTGATTCGGCAGCGGCAGACGCTCGGTCAGCTCATCGTGAACGAGCGGTCGCTCGAGGGGTGAGGTCGGTGCGCGAGGTCTGGCCACCGAGCATCGAATCGGGCATGGTCGCCTCGTGCGGCCACCCAATCCTCGCTGGTCTCTAATCCTGGTGCCGTGGACGACGCTCGCCGGCTGTCAGCCGCCCGGCTCCCCAACGGCCCGCGCCGGGGAGCCGGGTGCCGTGACCGCCATGCCAGCGCCCAGCGCCCCACCCACCACGGCCGCTGTTCCGGTCGGGTCAGCACCTGCCGTGTCCGAGGTCGGTGGCAATGATCCCGGCGGCAACGGAGCCGCCACGTCCGGTGCGCTGCTTCCTGCCGCGAGCGCCTCCATCGCCGTCGCCCCTGGCGCGCCGCCAGCGGTCACCCCGCCGCTCCTCCTCGACGCTGCGGGTAGCCCCCTCCCGCAGACCGACGCTCGACCGCCGCTGGACGGTTCCTGGTTTCGGGATCTCGGACCGGCCCTCTTTCGGGCCATCGTCGCCGACGACGCCGACCTCGCGTTGCCGCACTTCTTCCCGGTCGTCGCCTACGAGCAGGTGAAAGCGATCGCGAGGCCGGCGCGCGACTGGGAGACGCGGCTCGTGCGGCTCTTTCGTCGGGACATCCACCAGTACCACCTCTCTCTCGGGAAACCCCAGGAGCAGATGCGATACGAGGGGCTCGAGGTGCCGGAGGACCGCGCGAAGTACATGAAGCCCGGCTCGGAGGGGAACCGCCTCGGCTACTGGCGGGTCCTGCGTTCTCGGCTCACCTACCGCGACGAGGCTGACCGCCAGCGGAGCCTCGAGGTGACGAGCCTCATCTCTTGGCGCGGTGAATGGTACGTCGTTCACTTGCACGGGTTCGAGTGAAGACGCGGATGGAGGATCGCATCACGGCGAGGGGTCGGGCGGGAGTCGCTCCTCGCGCGGTCCGAAGCACCAGCGGATCGTTGCCGTCCACGGAATTCCGGCCTGATCTGTCGGCATACCTCAGGCGAAAGACTCGTCGACCTCGAGTCGAGTTTCTCCGGATGGAGGCAAGTGGGGCCTTTGCCGCACGCGCAGCCGCGCCGGCACCGCCGCGTGGCGCCGCGGTGTTGGGAGCGGATGTGCCATTCCCTCCCACGGATCCTCGTGAGAACGAGGGCCGAAGACCCCACCAGGTTGTTTGAGCTTGGCAGCAGTCAACCTGATTGCTGCTCGAGCGATCGCGCATAGAACACAAGATACTCGTCGGGTGGCCGATGGACCAGGCGATGGGCGTTCCGTTCGCGTCGCGTCCGGCAGAACCCGCATTTCTCGAGAACCCGAATCGAGGCGGTGTTCTTCTCGAGGGACCAGGCGGAGAGCGTGCGGAGGCCGAGCTCAGTCCGGGCCACCTCGCAGAGCGCCATGACCGCGCGGGTGGCGATTCCTCGACCCCAATATGCTCGCCCGATCCAGTAGCCGATTTCTCCGGCGCGGCCGGTAGGATCGATGTTCTTTACCCCGCAGACGCCGACGCAACGGCGCCGGACGAGGATCACCAAGTGATACCCCGAGCCCTGCGCACGGCCCTGGAGCGCGAGGCCGACGAACCTCGCTGCTCCGTCAGTCGGGTAGGGGCTTGGCAGTCCCGTCGTTCCAGCGACTTCAGGATCCGAAGCCATCGCCTGGATCGCGGCCGTGTGGCGGCGGCTGACCGGCTCCAGGACGACCTCCTCCAGCGCTGCGGGTCGCATCATGTTCCGTACGGGGAGTATAGGCCGACGTGCCCCGAACTGCCGTGGCTACCCCGAGCCGGACGGGGTGAAGCGCTCCCGGACAGCCCTCGGTACCGGCGTCGGACGCCCTTGGCGATCGACCATCACCCACGTCGTGGCAGCGGCGAGGAGGACGCACCGGTCCGTATCGCGAACCACCAGCGTGCGCCGCAGAGAGCTCGACTCCCCGAACGACTCTACCCAGGTGTGGGCGGTGATCACCTCGTTCGCCGCCGCCGGTCGGAGGTAGTCCATCTCCTGCCGACGCACCACCCAGACGACCCCGAGCGCGAGGTAGGCGGCAAGATCGAGGCCAACGGCGCTCGAATGGGCGACGGCGGCGTCGATGACGAAGCGCAGCCAGCGGACGTTGTTCACGTGACGGAGTTCATCGAGATCGCCGTCACCAACCACGATGCGGTGGAGAAAGGCATGCGGCGGCGGTTCGGGCAAGCTCATCCCGACCACCGTATCAGAACGCCCCCCGAAGATTCCGGGCGATTCATGCGGAAGACGGGGGAGGGGGTGTGGGTGGCGGCCGGAGCGAGATGCGCAGGAGTGGGGACACTGGAGGCGGGTCCATCAGCGCGGCGATCCATCGATACTCTTCGATCTGCTCGAAGGCGATCTTCATCGCCATCGTGAGCGGTAGGCTGAGGATCATCCCGGCAACTCCCCAGACGTAGCCCCAGACGACGAGGGATACGACGACGACGAGGACGGAGATGCCGAAGCGGTTCCCCTGGAGCTGCGGCTCGATGATGTTTCCGATCACCATGTGGATCGCGAAAATGCCACCGGCGACGAGCGCGGCGGTCCCGATATCGTACTGCAAGAGGGCGAGGGCGACGGTGGGGACAGCGGCGACGAAGGCACCGATGTTGGGTATGAAGTTGAAGAGGAACGCGATCAGCGCCAGAAGCTCCGCGAAGTCGACCTCGAGCACGGCGAGCAGGACATAGACCGCGACCCCGATGGCCAGGCTCACGTAGGTCTTGAGGACGATGTAGCGTCGCACCTCGGTGGAGATGCGCTCGAAGGCGCTCAGATCTGCCTGGGGGTTGCTCCAGGCACGGCGGAGACGCGAGGGGAAGTCCGTCACCTCGAGGAGGATGAACACCAGCACCAGCACCACGACGGTGGTGTCGCCGAGGAGTCCGGCAATCCCCGAGAGGGTCGTGCTCGCGACCCCCACCAGGGCGCTGGGCTCGAGCGCGTCGCTCACCGCGTTTCGATTGAGGTGGATGCCATGAGCGTCGAGCCACTTCGATACGCGCCAGGCGAAGGCATCGAGTCGGACCGCATACGCAGGCCACCCCGCGACGAAGGACGTCATGGAGGTCACCACGACGCCGGCGAAGAACGACAACACGCCCATGACCCCGACTGCCACCGCCGTGACGGATGTCCACAAGGGGACCCGGAAGGATCTCGCCCAGACCACGAAGGGCGCGGTGAGCAGCGCGAGGAAGGCCGCGAGCACCAATGGAACCAGCACCGCTTGCGCGACCTTCAGGCCGGCGATGACGATCACCAGACACGCGACGTTGACGAGGACGTGATGGGGACGCCGCCCGGACGAAGCCATGACCGAGAGCGAGTAGACACCGCCTCGCCGCCGCGGCCAAGGGCGGGCGGCGGGGTAGCCCCCGGCCTGCTCGCTACCCGCCTGTGGTGCCGGCGATCGCGGTCGTCCCGGATGCTCCGCCCGCGCCACCGACGACCTGAGTGCCGCCCGTGGTGGGGCCCTCACCGCCCGCGCCACCGCCGCCCGCGCTGGCACCACTCGACCCCGCAGCACCGCCGGCGTTCGCGCCCCCGGTTGGCGAGCCTGCTTGCCCTGCACCGCCGCTCGTCCCGCCACCCGCACCACCGATCACTGGTTCAGCGCCCCCCGCGCCTCCCCCACCACCGGCACCGCCCTCACCGGTATGGGGCAACCCCTCGGGCGGCACGCCCCAAACGAGCACCCCCCCGATGTAGACCCCGATGCGGTCGACGTTGCCGTAGGAGTAGTCGTCGCTCTGGATGAACGTCCCCGCCCAGTTCGATGGGTGGATCCGGACGGCAATCTCGTTCGCACCGTTTCCACCGCGGAGGAGGAATTCGTCTTCGAAGCCAATCTCGAGGTAGGTCGTGGCGCCATCGTAGAGCGTCTCACCGAACACGTCGGTGAGGTTGTCCTTTCCGCCCAGCGACTCCGTCACGTGGTCGAACTCCACCATGAGGTCGTCCTCGATCTCGCTGCTGAACCAGTAGCGGATCGTCACCGTCGAGAGGTCGAGTGGATCGTGCGCCTCGTTGGCTAGCGTGAGCAGGAAGTTGATGTTCTGCGTGCTGCCTGCTGGCTCTCGATTCGTGTACCCGAGCGTGATCGCGCCGGTCGAGTAGGAGCCCGCTACTCCACCCCCGCCCGTCACCGCGCCGCCCGCGCCCCCGGTTTCCGTCGCCCCGCCGTTGGCACCGCTGGCGCCGGTGCCGCCCGTCGTGGCGGTCCCGCCGTCGTTGGCTCGGCCCCCGGTCGTCGCGGTCCCGCCCTCACCCGTCTCGCCGCCGTTCGCGGTCCCTCCCGTACCCGAGCCGCCGGTGGGGCGGGCTCCGCCCGTGGGCGAAGTACCACCCGTGGGCCGGTATCCCCCGGTGCTTGGTAGCCCGCCGGACTCGTCCTCGCCCACCCCGGGGGCCCCCTGCTTCTCACTCTTTGCGCATCCGACAACGGCGAGCGCCGCGACCGCCGACCCGACCCATACCCACGTCACGACCTTCGACATCAACCATCCTCCCAACGTTCAAGCGGCCGAAGACTACGGCAGAAGGCGTACCGGTCAACTTGACGCAGGCGACCGGGTTCGTCGAGCCGAGCGAACCGTGGTGGCGGCTGCTCCAGCCGGTCACGCCCACCATGTCCCACCGTCCGCTTGGGGTGTTCCTGCCATCAACCCACCAAGCTTGGCGAGCGGTCTGGCATGGCGGCCGGCGAAGTGACGGGCGCTGCCGGTGGGGCGGTCAGCGCCTCAGGAGTAGGTTCGCCAGCACGGTCAAAACGACGCTCACCAGGATACACGTGGCGACGGGCGCATAGAGCCGGAAGCCCCTGCGCTCCACCAGGAGATCGCCGGGCAAGCGTGGCAACCCGAACCGGTCCGTGACGAGCAGCGCGAGGCCGCCGAGGACCATCAACCCGCCGAGGACCAAGAGAGACCTGCCGAGCGCCGCCATCGACCTTGTCCTACCATCCCGGCGGCTCCCGTTCACCCGCGACGCCTCATGGCTTCGGAGCGGCGGTTCACGGGAGGGGAGCCCAGGGAGGTGTGCCGCCCCACGACGAAGATCATCGGGCGACGACGGTCGTGACCGATCTTGGGGGCAGGTGGAGCAGGCCGTCCAGTGCTCCGAGGTCGTTCCACAACGAAGACCGCCCAGGATCGAAGACGGATTGGATCGTCTCGGTGCTCTCGGCGCCGAACCCGGCAAGATCGAGCGTCACCGTCCTCGTGGCGTCGGCAACGTTGAGAAGTACGATGGTGAGCCGGTCGTCTTCGGGAGAGACGAAGGCCGACGCTCGGACTCCGAGCACCATCGAGCTCGTCTCGACGCGCACGTCGCCGGGATCGGTGTGGCGCGCGAAATGACGAACGGCGTAGTACTGATCCCTGAGCAGGTAGTCGTCGTCGGCACGGTCCTCGAGATCATCGCCCGGGAGGAGGGAGATGAGGCCTTTCCCGGGCCACACGAGCTCCCAGTAGAGAAAGGCCGACGCGCCTTGCTCGACCAGGGAGTTTTGGATCAACCACGCGGTCTCGAAGCCCCCATCCACCCCGTTGTCCCCGTCGGTTCCAAACTCGGTCTGGAAGACCGGGAGCCCACGAGCAGCGTTGGCGGCGCCGCGCAGTGGTGAAATGAAGCTGTCCGGACCGGGCGTCCGCCAGTCCCACACTCCGTCCGAGCCGCTCTCGTACAGGTGGTGGGCCACGGCAGCGAGCGGCGCGGGATCGAGCTCCGTCATGTAGCTCTCGACTCTCTCGTAGTGGACACCCTGAGTCTCCGGGCCGATGAGCTTGGTCGTGTCCCCCCGTTCCTCCAGGCTGGCGGCGACCGTGGCGAGCGCGCGATCGTAGCCTGGCAGATTCGCCGTCTCCGTGGGGTCGAAGCGGCAACCCTCCCAGCCGTTTGGGGTGAAATCCGGCTCGTTCTGGATCGAGAACCAGGTGGCCGTGATGCCGGCTGCCCGGTACTCTTCCAGGGAGTCCGCCCAGTACTCCGCGAAGGCGCGGTAGGCGAAATCCTCCCCGTCCCGGACGAGCGTGCAGGTCGAGGCGTTCCCGTCGCAGTTTTCCACGCCGCTCGCCTTGAGCGCGCCAGGTGGCGACCAGGAGGTCAAGAGCACCTCGGGCGCGTAGCCGAGCGAGGCCGTTGCGCGCTCCAGTATGGTGGCTTCGTCGGTCAGGTCCGACGGCTCGCTGCTGCGCTGGAAGCGGTTTCGATACCGCAAGATGTCGAGTCCGAGCTGCGGAAAAGCGTCCTCGAAGAGCTCGTCGGCCCGAGGGTGCGTGGCTAGCAGGCCCTGGTACCACGCGAGAGATGCGCCGAAGCCCACCAACGATTGATGGGTGACCTCCGGCTTGACGACCACGTCGGGCTCCGGCACGAAGGCTGGAGCCGAGCAGCCAAACGCGGCGGCACTCAGGCAGACGAAAAGTGATGACCGTAGGCGCGCTGCGCGGCCTCGGGCAGTATTGGAGGCAGGCATGGCAATATGCCCCCGACCCAGGGGCGGGACGCGAAAGATTGCGTTGAAGCGCGTCGGATGTCCAGGCTAGGCTGTCAGCCATGTTCGTTGGACCGGGCGCTCGTCGTTTCCTCGGCTGGCCAACCGCGGCCACGGCTGCGGCCCTCATGGTCGCCTGCGTTGGTCGGCCGTGGCAGCCCAAGGAGGCCAAGGGCAGCCGGAAGGACGACGCCGATTTCGGCCGTCACGAGGGTGAGTTCAATCATGACCTCGGCGAGGCCGGGACGCCCACGCCCGTGGCCGTTGATCTCGAGCGACGATATCAGACCCTCGATGGCTTCGGCGCCGCCACCGCCTGGTACCACGATCGCATCGTTGGCAAGACGCCGGACGGCCTCTACGAGCTGCTCTTCCCGGAGCTCGGACTGGACATCCTTCGCTTCCGCAACCGGTACGACCGCGGCGAGAAGGACGACCGGAACATCGAGGTCGAGACCGAGATCCTCGAGCGGGCGACCAAGGCACTCGGACACCCGCCCAAGCTCCTGCTAAGCTCCTGGTCGCCGCCGGCCGCGCTCAAGGCCAACGGCGCCGAACGCTGCAAGAGCAACCCAGACTGCACCCTCATCAAGAAGAAGGGCAAGTTCGTCTACGACGAGTTTGCCGACTACTGGCTCGAGTCCTTGCGTGACTATGAGAAACGCGGGATCTTTCCTGATTTCATCAGCATCCAGAACGAGCCCGACTTCTCGCCACCCGACTGGGAGGGTTGCCGCTTCACGCCCGCCGAGTCTCCGGAGTATCCCGGGTATGACCGCGCGCTCGCGGCCGTTCACGGGAAGGTCCAGCAGCTGGCCAAGCCACCGGCCCTCGTGGGTCCCGAGACCATCGGCGTACACTACGACAAGGTTGAGAACTACCTCGCGAAGCTCGACCAGAACCTGCTCTACGCGGTGGCTCATCACCTCTACGAGATGGGTGGCGATGGCGTGTGGGACTGGCGATCGCCGGGTCCGGACAGCTACCGGGACGAGATGGAGGCCGTCGGGCTCATGACGAACATGCGCCGGTGGCAGACGGAATTCGCGACCGACGAAGACAAGGGGATCGAGGGTGGTTTCGAGACGGCCGCGCTCATCGAGCACCTGCTCGTGGCGGAGAGTGGCTCGGCGTTCGTCTACTGGAACCTGGTGTGGGACGGAGCAGGCGGGCTCGTAGGCATGATGGGCAGGCGTCCCCGCGTGCGCGACCAGTACTACGCGATGCGTCACTTCTCGCGCTTCACCGATCCTGGTTGGGTTCGAGTCAACGCCTGGACTCCCGATCCGGCCCTGCGCGCCTCCGGCTGGATTTCGCCCGACGATCAGGCGCTGACGGTGGTGCTGCTCAACACGGGCGAGAAGATGCTGGACGTGGAGGTCGATCTCGGGGGCTTCGCCGCGTCCAAGGTCGAGACGCGGCGCACGACCTTCCGCCCCAGCGAATCCGAGCGTTGGCGCGATCTCGGCGATGCGGGTCGGAACGGCGTGGTCCGTCTGCCGTCCCGTTCGATCGCCACGATCGCCCTGACGAAGTGAGCGCGTCGCTTCGGTGAGCGATCAGCGTGAGACGCGGCCTGCACCGTCGCCGGCGACGAGCCGAGCGACCTCGTCCATGGAGACGCGGTTGAAGTCGCCCTCTATCGCGTGCTTGAGCGCCGACGCGGCAGCGGCGAACTCGACCGCGGCCTGGGGGGCCATGCCGGAGAGCCGCCCGTGGATCAGCCCCGCCGCAAACGAGTCGCCGGCGCCCACCCGATCCACCACGTCGATCTCGTAGTGTCGGGCGAAGGCGTGGGTCTCCCGCTCGGCGAGGAGGGCGCTCCATCCGTTCCGGGTCGCGCTGTAGCTCTCGCGTAGGGTGATCGCTGCCGCCCTCAAGGACGGGAATCGGGCGAAGAGGTCTCGGGTGACATCGAGGTAGCGTTCACGATCGAGCTTGCCCTGCGTGACGGCGCTCGCCCCCGCCCGAATGCCGAACACGCGCTCCGCATCCTCCTCGTTGGCAATCACCAGGTCGACGTACGCCATCAGTGCCGTCATGACCTCGCGCGCCGAGGCTTCCGACCAGAGCTTGCTCCGGTAGTTCAGATCGAGCGAGGTCGGGATGCCGAGCCGTCGCGCCGTCGTCAGGGCCTCCTCGGTGGCGGCCGCCGCTCTCGGTGAGAGCGCCGGGGTGATCCCGGTGGTGTGGAACCAAGCGGCACCAGCGAGCACGCGGGGCCAATCCACGTCTCCGGGCCCCACCTCCGAGATCGCCGACCCGGCGCGATCGTACACCACCTGCGATGGGCGCTGGCTGGCGCCGACCTCGAGGAAGTAGAGACCGAGCCGAGCTCCCAGGCGCCGCACCTCGGAGACGTCCACCCCGAGCCTGCGGAGTTCGCCGAGCGCCCAGTCCCCGATCGGGTTCGGGGGAACGGCCGATACCCAACGTGCCTCGTACCCGAACGCGGCCAGACTGACGGCCACGTTGGCTTCTCCGCCGCCGAACGACGCCTCGAGTGTCGAGCCTTGCCCGAGGCGCTGGTGCCCTGGGGTGCGGAGGCGGAGAAGGAGCTCTCCGAAGGTGGCGACGCGCGGCATCGGTCTAACCTCCTCTCCGTGCGGCCGTGAGCAGTCGCCGGGCGCTCTGCTCGATCGCGCTCGCGGCACCACGGACCAAATAGCCCCCGACGCCCACTGCGATCGCACCCGCGGCGAACCAAGCTTCCACGTTCCGTTCATCGACTCCGCCCGTAGGGACGAACGGGATCTGTGGGAACGGTCCGCGGAGCGCGGCCAGGTGAGCGGGGCCCACGTGGGCCGCCGGGAAGAGCTTCACCGCGGTCGCTCCAGTCCGCCAAGCAGTCAGCACCTCCGTGGGGGTGAACGCCCCGGGGAGGCAGGGGATCCCGCGCTCGCGGGCGGCGGCGACCAACGTCGGATCGCAATGCGGGCTGACGACGAACCTTGCGCCCGCGGAGCAGGCGACGTCGAGGGTGTCCAGGTCGAGCACCGTTCCGGCACCGAGGAGGACATCGGGGAGCCTGGTCCCAATTTCCGCGATGGCCTCGGCGGCGCCCGGCGTCGTGAAGGTCACCTCCACCACCTCGATCCCACCGCGTGCCACTGCGCCCGCCATCTCGAGCGCTGACGCTGCCGAATCGGTGCGGATGATGGCGACGACGCGGGCGGCGTTCAGGCGGTTCAGGAAGGGGTGGTCGAGGGGCGAACCGCGCGGCACGGCCCGCTCATAGCACAAGCGGTGGCCGCCCCGACAGCCCGAGTCCAAGGCGGAATCTCTCGCCGCGTACCGAGCCACTGGCAGAACGACCCGAAGACCTTCCCGCTACCGTCAGGGGTCGAGTCGTGGTACCGGACCGGCCTAGAGCAACGATCAGGTTGCCAACAGCAACGGCAGTGCTGGAAACGCGTCTGTGCGAGGCGAGGACGCGTTTCCAGCGCTGCCTCTGGAGACGTCTGCTGCCGGTTCGGTGCTTTAGGTTGTTGATCTGACGCAGCAATCAACCTGATTGCTGCTCTAGGCGGCGGGAACGCCGCCGCCGGCGGACACTCCAATGCTTCGACAGCGGAGGAACGATTCCATGAGACTCTGCCACCTTTGGACCCTCGCGCTCCTGTCCCTCGCGGTTGCGTGCAGCGAGGGCGACGACACCGCTTCGGGCGGCGGGGCAGGCGGCGCCGGAGGAGCGAACACGGGGGCCGTCAACGAGTATCCAGTGACGGATCCGGGCATCGTGACCATGGGTCGCGCGGAGCTCATCGAGGCGACGGGTGCGGCGTCGGCGCACCTGCGGACCTCGGCACCTGCGGCCTCGATGCGGGCCCGGTTTCGCGGGGATGCCGTCACGGTCCTTCTGGCGGACCAGCACCGATACGGCGACCGAGACTACTACGACGTCGTCAGTGACGATGAGATCGTGTGGAAGCTCGGGCCGGAACCGGACGTTTCGGAGTACGAAGTCCCTGCCAGCCTCGAGTATCGCCAGGGAAGACCTGGAGCTGGCGATCTCCGCCGTGCTCGGCTGGTGAAGGGTTGCCGTTTCGGTGAGCTCGGACCCGAAGCGGAGGGCGCTTCGGGGCGCCACGCCCTCCGGCGAGGCCTCGGTTCGCGGGGCCGCCACGCCACGAGACCCCACGTCGGCACGCCTCTTGAGATCGCGAGGTGCCGCCGTTACTAAACGCTTTAGTTGCCGTATCCACCGTGCCCGGCCGTGGTGACCGGAGGCGAGCCCGGGCGGCGCCACGGAGCGGGATCCATGCGACAAGACCTCTGGACCAGCGGCAGCCTGCTCGGACTCCCCGCGCTCTTGGCCACCACGGGTTGCCTGAAGCTGGCGCAGCCCGCGGCGCCGCCCCCGCCGAAGTACATGAATGCCAGCGGGGAGCTGGAGGAGCTCCAAGTGGCCCCGACGGACGTGCCGAGCGCGTACTTCGTCGCCGACGGCAAGCCCTTCTGTTTCCAAGGGACGAACAACTACTACATCAATTTCAAGTCCCACCGGATGGTGGACGATGTCTTCAAGCAGATGCCGGAGATGAACCTCAAGGTCATGCGGACATGGGCGTTCCTCGACATCGGCTCTCTCGACCATGCCGTCGAATCCATCGACGGAATGAAGGAGAAAGTCTACTTCCAGTACTGGGATCCCGCGGCGGGCGCGCCAGCGTATCACGAGGGCCCCGACGGATTCGAGCGGCTCGACTACGTCCTGCACCGAGCCCGCACGACCGGGGTGCGGATGATCATGGTCCTGACCAACAACTGGAAGGACTTCGGGGGGATGGACCAGTATCTCATCTGGTATGGCCTGAAGAGCCACTACCAGTTTTTCACGGACGAACGGGTGAAGAAGGCGTACAAGGACTACGTCGCGCACCTGATCAACCGGGTGAACACCATCGACGGTACGGCGTACCGTGAGGATCCGGCCATCTTCGCCTGGGAGCTCGCCAACGAGCCGCGCTGCAAGAACTACGGTCGTTTCGACGATCTCTCCGGCTGCGATCCGAAGTACTTGACCGCTTGGGCGGACGAGATGAGCGCTTTCGTTCGAACCCTCGACCAGCACCACATGGTCGCGGTAGGCGACGAGGGCTTCTTCGACGATGGCGGCAAGCACTGGACGCATCAGGGCAAGGACGGAGTGGACCATGTCGCGCTCACGTCGCTTCCGAACATCGATTTCGCCACCTATCACCTCTACCCGGACAACTGGAGCACGGGCGTGAAATTCGGGTATCAGTGGATCGTCGACCATGTCCTTGCCGCGCAGAAGATCGGCAAGCCGACCGTTCTCGAGGAGTACGGGACGATCGTGAAGTCGGACAAGAAGACCCTCGAGATCACCTACGGCTGGGAACGCCGCAAGACGGCCTACATCAACTTCAACAACCTGCACTTCCTCTACGGGGGAAACGCGGCGATGTTCTGGATGTTGGCCGACCAGGACGACTATCTGAAGGCACTCTACCCCGACTACGATGGGTACACGGTCTATAACGGCCTGCCGACGGGGGAGCTCCTTCAGCAGTTCGCAGCAAA
Source organism: Polyangiaceae bacterium (assembly GCA_016933275.1). GTDB lineage: Bacteria > Myxococcota_A > Polyangia > Polyangiales > Polyangiaceae > JAFGBI01. The sequence continues at coordinate 36,533 of JAFGBI010000261.1, forward strand.
GTACGGTCCGGAGGCACCTGCGTGCAGGTTCGCTTCGCAGGACTTGCCACCCGAGGCGAACTCGAGCCCGTTCGTGACCTGGCGGCCCCCCCCCGGGCGGATGGCAACGGCAGGCACGACACCGGTGGTTCCTACCCCAGCGAGCGTGGAGTCGGCGTCACATGCTCCGAACGGATGACCCGTTGGAGACGCCCGGCCGCACTCGGGGGGGGGCGGGGAATGTAGCCGAGGAGTGATCGCTCGTCGCTCTGCGTCGGATTCGAGCCTGCCCTCGACACCGAGTACCCGACCGCGAACGACCGGGGCGCGACGATCGCGGGCACCCGCGGGGGTGCCGCGCGGGTCGAGGGTCGCCCTAACGAAACCCGGGACTGGCGCCATTTGCCCGAAGGCCGTGGGGCTCGGAGTGGTTGACACTGGAGGGCTAAATCGTTTTACTCGTCGTCGCCGGGCGGGGCGCCGCGCCGGCTTGGACCGCGAGGGCGCATGAGGTCAATCGGCAATCGGGTTCCCTGGTTCGTCACCCCGTGCCTGTGCTTCGGCTGCATCACGAGTCCCGTGTGGGAGTACGGCGCGACCGCTGACGCGAAGAAGGCGGAGCTCGGCGCATGTTCCAACGGCGCGATCGACGACGGTGAGGACGGGGACAACCAGGTCATCGATATCGCGGGGCGGGACGGCTACTGGTTCACCTTCGTGGATGAGTGGGGTTCTACGATCCAGCCGAAGAGCGAGTTCAAGATGGCCGAGGGCGGCCGCGAGGGCTCGAGGTTCGCGCCGCGGATGAGGGGCAAGATGGGCCAGGCGGGCGAGAGCCTCTACGGCGGGCATGGGCTTCGCTTTCACCAACCCGAAGACCCCCTACGACTCGTCGCCCGCCACCGGGATCCGATTCTGGGCGAAGGGCCCCGGCAAGGTTTGCTTCAAGACCCCGGACGTGAACACCGCACCCGAAGGTGACCGCTGCACCGACTGCTACGACGACTTCGGTGGCGACCTCTTCCTGCAGGAGGGTTGGAACCGTTACACGGTGCCCTTCGACGACATGGTGCAGCAGCCCGGATGGGGCGATCGGGCGCCGGAGGTCGAGCGCACGAAGCTCATCGCAGTCCAGTGGCAGTACAACACGGCCGGCGCGGACTACGAGATCTGGGTCGACGACGTCGAGCTCGTCGGTTGCGAACGAACCAAGTGAGCCCGATCCCGGAGAATCACGACATGGTCGCGTCCCGACACCCCTGCTGGATCCCGGTCGCCGCCTTGGTCCTCGCCGCCTGCGGCGGCGCCGATCGGGGTCGCCTCACGGTCGAGGACCTGAAAGATCTCCCGCCAGGCCCCACCACGTCCGACGTCGGGAGCGGTCCCTTCCGCTGCGACCAGGAGGCTGCATACGAGCCGGTACCCCAGACCGACCGCAGGTACGAGCCGGCGATCCGGGAGTACTGGTTGTGGTCCGAGCCCCCCGCGGGCGGTGACGACGAGGACGGTGACGAATGCGTATGTGTTGATGACCCGGAGGCGGAGATCGACCGTCCCAACGTGCAGCCTCGAGACTGGTTGAACGAGTTCACGGACGAAGCGATCGCCGTCTTGCTGGGCCGGTGCTTCAATGTGGTCCCGAGGTCGGAATACATCGACGACTTCGAACTCGGCGCCTCCAACGGCGGCTGGTACCTCAACAATGAGGTCTGCGAGTTCACCCAGAAGTACATCGATCTTCGGGTCGGTGCCTACAACACCGGTGGGTCCACGCAGCGGACCGTGGACGCGCTCCAGCAGCTCATGGCCAGACCGCAGGACGAGCCGCCGGACGAGAACCTGCTGGGAAGAGCCACGGAGGAGTTGCGACGACTGAAGCGGGTCATCGACTACCTCATCATCAAGTACCCCCACCAGGGGCTCTACTCCAGATTCCAGACCCACAGCGATTGGCTGGCCCGAGTGCTCGAGGAGGATCTGGCCGGCCAGGACCTGCGGGCGTCTGCACGTACATCGCAGGTCGGGGCAACGCACGGTGCCAGTGCTCGGTGGCAAGCGACGACGCCTGCTACGAAGTGCCCGACGAGGAGAGCATCGACGGGATCCTCATCGCGGCCACGGACGCTTCCTAGGACGAGTGTGCAGCCACCGAGTGGCCGGTGCCGGTCTTCACCAAGCCGCTCCCCGCGTCGCCGATCCCGGACGGTGGACGTTGCGGCAGTACGCACGCGCTCCACGTGGTGGCCGGACCCTTCATCAAGTGGGGAGGGACCATCGGGCTTCGGTTCGGAACCCCCCTCGTTGCCTCGACCTATGACGAGGAGCGAGAGGAGTGGACGAAGATCTGGGACGGTATCGCGTTTTGGGCGAGGGTCGGTACAGGTAGCTGTCCAACGACCACCTGATCGAGACCGAGAAGTGCGACCGATTCGGCGCCGGCGTGCCCCTCACCGACGACTGGCGGTTCGTTGCCATTCGCTTCGACGAGATGCGGCAGCGCGGGTACGGCGTGCCTGCGCCCTACCTCGATGTTGCCATGCTGCAGGGCCTGAACTTCGGTCTCGAGCGCGGAAATTGGGATTTCTGGGTCGACGACGTTGCCTTCTTCAGAGAAACTGCGGCGGGAGCGGAATGAGCACCACCGACCAGCGCGGCTCCGCGCCGAACCCACTGGCCTTCGGTCCCATCGTCGACCGACACCCGGCGAATCCCATCCTCACGGGGGCCGAATTCCCGCGCGAAGCGGGGATCGTACGGGTCTTCAACTCGGGCGCGATCAAGGTCGGCTCGAAGTACATCATGGCCTGCCGTGCGGAGAACCGAGCGCTGGAGGATCGAATCTGGATCGCCGACAGCGACGACGGGATCCAGTTCGTGCCCCGCCCCGCTCCGGTCGAGATGCCGGACGATCCGGAGTTTCGCGAGTACACCGCCGGGATGTACTACGATCCGCGGATCACGGAGATCGAGGGGAACTACTACCTGATGCACGCCGCGCACAGCGGACACACTTGTCGGCTGAGCCTGCTCTCCACCACTGATTTCGACCACTTCGACTGGCTTGGCTTCGTCTCGGAGACGGACAACCGCAACGGTGTGCTCTTCCCGGAGCGGATCCGGCGCCGCTATGCTCGACTCGATCGACCCAACACCGGCAGTGAGTTCGGGGACATCTGGGTGAGCTACTCTCCGGACCTCATCTACTGGGGGGAGTCGCGCTGCGTACTCCGGAATTCCGAGGTCCATTGGGCCTGGTCCAAGATCGGGCCCGGGGCGGTTCCCATTCGAACCCCCGGCGGATGGCTCAACATCTTCCACGGCGTCCGCACGCAGTGTAAGGCCCACTACGTCTACCAGCTAGGCGTCTGCCTGCTCGATCTCGAGGATCCGTCGAAGGTGATCGCGCTCGCCAAGGAGGCGATCCTGGCGCCCGAGGAGACATACGAACTCGTTGGCCAGACTCCGAGCGTGGTCTTTACTTGTGGCGCCGTGCTCGAGCCTGACCAGAGCATCAAACTATACTACGGCGGCGCCGACACGGTGATGTGTCTCGCCACCACCACGGTCGAGCGGCTGCTTTACGCGTGCTACCACCGCTGAAGGCGCCTCGATCGACGGCGCGCCGAGGGGTGGCCGAACCGTTCGAGGTGGTGCCGGAAAGGTCGCTGCTCGACCGAAGCACGCCAACCAGCTCTCCCGCGTTTGTCAGACGCCTGACGTCAGGAAACCCCGGACGTGCTTGGGGCGGCGCAGCGGGGCGCCGCTGTCGTGACCGAGGAGAGGGTGCGGACGAGTTGGAGCCGGGGCTTCGCTGCGCGG
>JAFGBI010000013.1 GCA_016933275.1 Polyangiaceae bacterium
AGCACTTCGCCGGTGTCCTCGACGTCCACGAACTCGCCTTCGTAGCCGTGCTCGGCCGCGATCTCCTTCACCACGTCGCTGCGCGTCTTGTTGGTCCAGGACCGCGTCTTCGCCTCCCGGTTCATGAGGACGCTCGTCGCCTGGCCCTCGACGGTGAGCTGCTGGAAGCCCTTCAGCTTCTTCACGACCACACGTCGCGGCGGCGCCATGTTTCCGGGGTAGCCCCACGACACCTCGAGCGTCGCCCCGCCCACCAGCTCCTCGCGCTCGAACAGGGCGAGGTCGAAGTTGTCGAGCACGAGCGACGCCTGATCGGTCTTCTTCTCGGTATCCTCGAAGGTGAAGCTGACGATCCGCCCGTCGAGATCGAGTCGGTCGCCGCTCGGAGCGCGCTCGTTCGCGAGCACCGTGACGCGGACGCCAGGGCCACTGCGGTCGACGAGCGTCGTCACGATAGCCTCCGCCGCTGCTCCCCGAGGATCACGTCGGTCAGGATCCGCAGGCTCGGCACGTACAACCGGCGGCCGAGGTCGAGCTCCAGCGTGGGGTCGATGATGGGGTCCGGCTGGAAGTCAGCGATCACCCACCAGAAGCCGCAGGCCCGCGGGAGAGGCGCAAAGTAGCGCCCAGCCAAGGTGAAGAGCGTTTCTCCCTGGGCGACAACGTGGAGCCGGTTGTCCGAGTGCTCCCGACACCCGTAGGGCTCGCGCTCCGTCAGGAACAGCCGGTCGGCGTCGTCACGAACGCCGAGGGTGAAGGAGTGCCGGGAGCCGGTGCGCGGGGCCACGGGGGTGGCAAAGCCGAAGCATTGCACGCCCGGGGGACCCTTGTTCGCTCCTACGCGAAAGACCCGAGAGCCACCCCCAGCGCTGCTGCGATGTCCTCAAGGGAAACGCGGATGGCTCCTCCCAACCCAGGCCGCGACTCCAAGTCCGCGAGACCGACTTGCACAAATCGGGCTGCCAGCGCGTCTTCCTCTCGGTATCGGGAAATGCGCGCCAGCGCCAGTGCTGCGCGGCAAACCGTCGTGTTCCCCGGAAGCGCAGTGAGGTTCCCGGTCTGAAGCTGCTCCGGAGTGACCTGGTCGAAGCCTGCGGGAAAGGGCAGGAACTTGGCGAAGAGGGGCTCACCGAAAGCGCTGTAGGTCATGCAGAGATCCGCGACAGACCGCGCGGCTTCGACTTGACCGGTTCCATAAGACCACCAGTGGTCTGCCGTGCCGTCAGGCGACAGTCTCCTGCGGAACTCGCAGATATGCGCGGCAATCTTCTTCGGGTTCGGCACGTCGCCCAGAACCGTCGGCAGAAACGTGAGGTGCGTCGCGAGCTCCACGCAACACGAATCGCCGTAGCGTGATCCCTGAACGTGAACGACGTGAACTACTGGGCCCACTCCGCGCCGATACGTCGTGCCAGAACCACTGAAACCGGCAGCTCGCAGAAGCGGAGAAAACGAGGTCCGCAGTTCCGTCTTGAACTCGGGTGTCACGGCCGTCGCAGTCTACCGGAACCAAGACGTTCGCGCGACGGACGCATCGGCCCCCTACACGTCGGCCCGCAGTTCCTCGCTCGTCACCCGCGCATCCAGAATCTCCTCGAACGTCACCGTGGCCGTGTACACGAGCACCGTCCCGTCCACCGCGAGCTGCTTGTACTGGAACTCGACGCTGGCGAGGACGCACTCGATCGTGACCACCTCCGGCCAGATGAACAGCACCCGGGGCGGCGCGGTCGCGATGACCCCCTCGGTGCCTTCCGGCGGCACAGTGAGCGACCGGAGAAAGGCGCGGAAGTCGAGCAGGTCCGCGCTCGACTCCCCCGCCTCGGCGAAGAACCGGTCGAGGTAGAACTCGACCCCGGACAGCTGACGATTCCCCGTATTCTGGAACTGTAGCACCTGGTGGGACAGCCCGGGCACCGCCAGGCGCGTCCAGTTGACGTCGACCTTCTCCGTGAGGTCCTTCGGGTTGAAAAGGCACTCGAAGGACTCCGCGGTCTCGACGTTCACGAGCGCGCAGCGGGGTGGGCGGACCAGGGCAGCGGCGAGCGGCATGTCAGTACGCCGGGACCGGCGAGAACGAGCGGGTGGCCGTGTCGCGGTCCGCTCGATGGACCGCGGTGGCGAGCGTGGTGCCGTCCACCTGGAGGTTGACCGTGATGGGCGGCGACGCGGGCGGCGTGGCCGGCATCATTGGGAACGACGCGGGCACGGCGGGCGTCATCGCCGCGACGGCAGGCATCGTGGAGGTGGCCGCGTCGAGCGCGGTCAGCGTCGAACCAGCGGGCGCCACGGTCACGCCAGCCGTGACCTCGTCGACGCCCTCGAGCAGACCGCGCTCGATGTCCTGGCGCAGGCTACGGATCGCGTCGGCCCCGCCCAGGTCTGCGCCGAAGACGCCCGCGATGGTGTCGATGACGCCCGCGATGGTCTCGACGAAGCCGAGCAGGAGCTGCGCGAGGAAGTTGATTGTGTTGAGCACCACCTTCTTGAAGCCCACCCACACCTGCGCCCAGTTGCCGGTGACGAGGCCACCGAGGATGTCGACCACGCCGCCAATGAAGCCCACCACCGAACGGAACGCCGCGATGATGACCGCGAGGCGGTTCACGACGAACGACACCATCACGCCGATCGCGCCCGCGATGCCCGCAGCGACGTAGCCGATGACCTGCCCGAGGAATTCGGCCACCGAGCGCAGCGCATCGAGCGAGCCGCCCGCCTGGCCGCTGGCGCTCGACGTGAAACCGAACATCG
>JAFGBI010000262.1 GCA_016933275.1 Polyangiaceae bacterium
CGGCTCCTCGCTGCACGGATCTCGTGCGAGCGCGAACCTACGTCAGCCTGCCCGACGTGTCGCGGGCCCGTCAGTGCACTGAGTACGGCGCTACTAACCCAGCAATGCGAAGCCATCAACGCTCGCCGTCTCCGCACCCGAAGTGGTCGGACGCTCCAATTCCGGGTTGAACCCCCTCCTCCACCTTCCCGTCCGCCTACGGGGCGCCGGACCAAAACCGGGGATCGATTTGCCCGCCGTTAGCCGGAGGTCCTGACAGTCCCAGAAACCCAGCCACCGCGCACCGGTCACCGTCACCGATCGCCGTCATCGGGGACCAGTGACAGTGAAGACAAATGCGCGAAGCCCACCACCCGTGAGGCGGCAAGCCCCCAGTGCGCGCGTCCGCCCTCACGACGGCCGCGGCGCGCCCGACAAGAGGGGCGCCGCTGAACGGTTACTCTTCTCCGCTTCCGCGGTGCTCCGAAGTTCACGAAACCCCACCGACTCGCCTGGCCCCCGTCGCCCCCTTCCGCTCACAGCTCGAACTTCCCCGAAATTCGCCGTTCGAAATCCTTATCCGCCGCCGTCGGCACGAGCGCTCATCGGTCGTGGGCAGCCGGCGGAGCCGCGAACCAGTTCGGGTCGGGCCTGAGCAATGCGTCGAAGTCCGGGACGGAACTGCTCTTGCGCAGACCCTCCGGAAGCTTGAGCAAGGAGAGCGCCAATCCGTGGCCGTCGGTTACGAGCTCGATACCTTTCCAGCCCTCGCTTTGCCATTGCCGCGTGCGCGACACGATCAGGAACTCTGCAGCAGACGCGGCGTCCCACGCGTCCGCAGCCCTCGGGGTGTCGAGCTGAAGGACGCGATCGGCGGTTTCGAGACTGGACCCGAGCCACACGGGCGACTGAGGAGACGGTTCAGGGTGAACGAGCCGAACGCGAATCAGCAGGCGACGGGAGAAGCCGAGAACCTGCACTTCGCCGAGTTTCGTCATCGCGTCGGCGGACACGACGTCCTGGTCGGTTTCCTGGAACGAGCCTTGGCGAAAACCCAGCCATCGTGCCCCGCGGAAGGCCTCGAAGATCTCGGGTCTGAGGACCCGCTCGAGCCAGATCTGGGTGTCCCGCACTGCCGGGGCGGCTTCCTCGGCCGACACTGCCTTGGGGAGGTGTTCTGCTTGGGGAACGAATACCGCCTCCCGCACGAGCCTGCCATAGGGTTGGTCTGGTGGAGGCGGGGTTGCCAGGAATAGCGATGGCGAGTCCGGTGACAAGGGCGCGTGGTCTTGGGGATGCTGAGACGTCGTCACGGTAGTCGGCCCTTTTCCGATGGAGGCTTCTGCTCGCCGGGCCTCTTCCCGGGTGCAACGAACAATCAAGAGGCATAGAATGGCGACGATTGCAGTCCCAAACCGCGATACCGGTGAAGGTCGCCAGCTTCTTCCCTGCGCTCGCCCTGGAGCCGAGTGGTTCATGGCAAAGGCAGATCCTTCTTCCGGTCGCGGATCAGCGCGAAGGTGGTATTGTCGTAGGGAACACCAGGGGACCTGTACGGGTTGCCGTCCACGTCCCAGTACCTGCGCACGGACACGAATGCCGGAGACGTGCCGGCTGGGTTCGGGATCGTTTCCCACCCCAGCCAGCACTGGAAGCGCCTGAAGCCCTTCTTGGTTGACCTCCCCCACCAGCGGAGTACCTCGAGCGCGGAAGCAAACCCCCGCTGGGACAGGAAGAGCGGCGAGGTGATGGTGCTCGTCGCGTATCCTCCCGGAAGAAACCGCCCATTCGGTGAGCGGCAGCAGGCCTCGAAGTTCTCCCCTCCGCCGTCGTGCTCCATCAGAATGGCGGTCGCCTCGATGGTAGGGCTCTGCCCCGCAGGTGAAACCTTGGGGAAGGTCCAGGTCTGGACTTTGGTGTCGGAGTAGTTGCCGAGCGCGTACAAATCGGTGTCGGCATAGGCCACCGTAGAACCGTTGGGGAGCTTGGTGGTGTACGGAAAGACCCACGTGCGACGCGTGAACAGGCCAACGCTGGCCGCCATGGTCTTGAGTAGCTGTACATGACCGATGCACGAACCGTCGTTCCAGTACACGTCCCGGTCGTCGTCCGGGGCGAGGTTCGCCTTTGGCGAAACCCACATCAGCCATTGTTGAGCCAGCGGGTAGCTGACCCCCCCAGGATCCCTGCCGTTGTTGGTGATGTGTTCGTCGTGTCTGCCGTCGAAGTAGGGCGGTGAGACATCGTTGATGCCGACGTGCAGCTTCCAGATGATGTCGATGATATCATCTGACGTTGCGCTCGCGTGTCGCCGCGACGCTCCCCCAATCACGCGCATCAGTTTGTCGATCCGCTGGTCGGTGCCGGTGACGGTGTCGCGCGGAACCCGCGCGCTCGACCCAGTATCCGCGTCGCTGTCACTGTCGTAGTTCGGCTGGACTGGGTCGTCGTAGACGGAATAGATGCGCAACTTGGTCACCTGATCCCCGAAGGTGAAACCGGTGCCAATCGCGCTCCACGTAGCGTCGAAAGCGTAGCGTCCGATCTCGTCGGGCATCTTGCCGCCGAAGTCCACTCGGACCCACACTTCCTTCGCGCCGGCGGGCATCGTGAAATCCGTATTGACGCCAGTGACGGCGGTCGGATCGCCGTCCAGTGCAGGCGAACTGAGGAGCGTGCCTTTGATCTCTGATGTGCTGGGGCTGTCAATGACGAGCTTGACGCGCACCGAAACCGATCGATTCCGGTACACCGCTGCGCGATAGATCTCCTTGCCTTCCCACTCCGGAGCGTGGATGGCGTTGGCCTGCCCCCAGCCCTGGAAATGCGAACCCACCGGGGCGGGCGGTGCCGGCGGGGGGGAGGGCTCGGTGCCGCTCTTCACGTAGAGCACACAGTAGTTCGAACCGGCCGCGGGATCCGCGAACTGCATCGCCCGGATGCTGATGACCGGCTGGATGAGGTGAGCGCTCGCTCCTGTGCGCGGCGGACCTTTGACCCGTCGTCGGGATTTTGCCCACGTATTCACGGGCCATCCTGACGTGCCGTCGATGGGGCGTCGAGAGTCGCCCGCGTCCACTGGGTCCGCGGTCGGGATCCGCTAGACAGTTCCATCCGGTTCGCTTTCGGGGAGAGAGTCATCGTTCAAGGACGAGTAGCTGCGATCCTGGAAGACGAAGTAGGCATCGCCTTCCGCGCGTTGGATTTCGAGGGTGTAGGTGTCGGCGATCGGGACGTTGTCGAACGGGACGTCGACAGACTGTTCGTTGGCGACGTGAGAGACGGAGAGGTTCTTGGTGACGTCGAAGGCGCGCGTGCTGGAGAACAGCCTCACATTGTCTTTGCTCAAGACGGCTTGGTCCGGCGCGATCTCGAAGCGGATCCAGAGAAACCCGGTCGGTACGGGCTTGCCATGCTCGGCTTCGAGCGTCTCGCGCGCTCGCAGGACCCACTCGGGATAGGCCGGCGAGCCGGGCGGCGAAACCTCGCCCGGAGCGGGTGGCAGGACAGCGGACGGGCGCGCGGGCGCACCGATCGGGTTCTCGAAGAAGAAGACCTCGGTACGGCGATTGCGGACCTCCGCCTGCTCGTCGCCCGTGTCCAGCAGCGGGAAGCTCTCCCCGCATCCGTGGGTGCTCAGCACCACATCGAGCGGAAGCGTGGTCCCGTCGATTGCCATGTAGCGCTTGATCAAGGCGCTCCGAGTCTGCGGCCCAGCAATACCGTCGACCTTCAGGCCGTCCTGGTCGGAGAGGGTCTCTTGGAACCACCACACCAGAGGCGCTCCGGGCGGGATATCGAGGCCACCGTACTCGGCCACGGCCACGATCATCATCGCGTCTTCACGGGCCCCCCACCGCTTGGCATCGGGCTTGGAGGGGTCGTACCACGCAAGCCATTCATCGACGCGATCGGTGAGGTAGGCCGCCACGGACCGAGCCCGTTCGAGAGAGAGCGGATCGTTGTAGGTGGGGTCGCCCGCTGTGTCCGTATGCCCCACGACGAGGAGATCCGTCTCTGGGTTCGCGTCGTAAAGAGTGCGGATGAACCGGACACCTTCCATCGCCGTAGGGAGCAAAAAGCACTTGCTCGTCTCGAACCACATGCCGAAGAGCTGGGCGAGCACGACCCTTGGCTGAAGGACGATCCGATGGGGTTCCTCGGCGACCACCGAGATGGCCGGCAGCATCTCATTGCGCCGCACGACCGCCACGGTGTTCGTCATGTCCGCGGGTGGGTCCTGCCACTCGCGCCCGCGCGCAGCCTGCCAGCGACCGCGGAGCTTCTGCCGTACGGACGCCTCGTCCGCGAAGCGCACCGTGGCAAAGCTTTCGGGCACGTCCTCGAGCCGCGCGGTGCCGGTGCCATCTGTACCGCGCTTCTCCTCACGACTGCCAATCGCGAACACGAGCTCGACTCCGCCCAACGGCAGGAACGCTCCCGCCACATCACTGCCGGCCGAACGGAGGACAGTGACGTGCGTGCCGACCCGCCACAGCAGGTCGCTTTCCGGCTCATCTGCGTTCTGCGCGAGCGGAGTCGCGTGTACCTCATCGTCGAAGACGATCCGGTCCGGACAGCGAGCTCCACGCTCCACCACCACCAGATAGAACTGCGCTTCGGTGCTCCTCACGGCTTCACCGTACCTCGAGCTGGCGGCGGATCTCCGTCAAGAGGACGTCGATATCGAACGGCTTGTCGATGACCGCGGCAGCGTCGAGCCAGCGTGCTCGCTCCCGTGTCTCTTCGCTGCCGAACGCCGTGATGAAGATGAAGGGTAGGGGCTTCCGATCGTGGCGCAACACGCTTGCCACGTCGGTCCCGCTCAGACCCGGCATGTTGATATCGCTGACCACGAGGTCGGGAAGCTCGGTCCAGCGGAATTTTCCGCGGGCGGACAGTATGTGATCGAGCGCCTCGGTGCCGTTCCGGACCGGGATGACCCGGTACCCGTCGGCCGACAGAACTCGCACGAGTAGGGAACGGGACTCCTCGTCGTCCTCGGCGAGCAGGATGGTGGGCAGATAGGGTGACGCCCCGTGACTGGTTGCCGGAAGTACGGACACGGTGCGGCGAATATGCAACCCGCGTACCAGTCCGGCCGAGGAGTCGCCTCGTCCGCTCTACGGCGCGGTCATCGCACCCTGCCAGATCGTCAATCAGGGTGAGCCGGCGGAAGTCGCGAGTTCGCCGAGGACGGTTCCCCTGCCTCACTCAGGATCGAGCGTGATGCCTCGGTAGAGCTCGTCCACCGCAACCGTGAGCTCGGGTCGGGCGAGCGTGAGGATTTCGCCCGCGCGGAGCTCGCGCACGTCCCATTGGCCTTCGCGGCGCGACACGACCGTGATCTGGGGTCGCCGGTGCGAGACGATGAGCACCGCCTGGAGGGACGAGAGCTGCTTGTAGTGACTCAGCTTCTCGCCGCGATCGTAGTCCTCGGTCGACCGCGAGGTGACCTCGAACAGGACCGACGGATTGGTGATGGCGTGCCGGTCCACGGCGGAGGTTGCTGGCTCGCCGCACACGACGGAGCCGTCTGGAAAGGTGCTGAGGTCGGTCGCTTCGATCCTTACCTTGGCGTCCGAGCTATAGACCTTGCAGCGTCCGATGAGCGCAGACCGGAGCAAGGAGAGCATGGCACCGCCGAGTTCGGCATGTGCCAGCGTCCCGCCGGCCATGGCGAAGATCTCTCCATCGCAGAACTCGAGCTTGGTGTCGCTTCGCCTGAGCAGCTCGAGGTACTCCTCGTAGCTGTGATGCAGTCGCCGCGCCGTGCTCATGGCTGAAGCGTAGCGCAGGCCGGGTTTTCCGTCAGGTCCTCGGTTCGCGCGCCCTCACCGCGGATGAGTCGAGGGCCGCGGTGGGCGCATCGGGGCGCCGTTCGGCGAGCGCGAAGGTGGGATGAACGCCCATCCGGCGCCCTTCTCCGATTGCGGTCGGGGAACCTTGGAGGGTTTCGTGGACCGCGCGCGAGGGACTGGGCGTGGCGGGTTGGCGGCCAGGGGTCGGACAGAGGGGGCGTGACGGACGGTGGCGGGTGCGGGGATCCCGGGGGTAGCGCCGGCGCGCGCAGACCGGCGCAACCGGCGCGGCGTTCAGTGCGCGTCGAATCGGCGCGGCGTTCAGTGCGCGTCGAACCGGCGCGGCGTTCAGTGCGCGTCGAACAGCTCCGCCTGCACGGGCTCGCCGAGGCGGCGGCGGATGACGGGGCTCTTGAAGAAGGGCGGGTGCGGCTGGGTCCGCCAGTGCCGTGGCGACATTCGGCGACGTGGACACAACCCCACCGCTCGTCGCCCCCCAGGGGCCCCCGGCCGGCAGCACGACAACGCCGGCACCCGCCACTCCATCGAGGCCCACCGTCGCCTCTCCGGGCTCCCCGCCCGACCCCCTCGCCCTCCGCTCCGGCCGCCCATCGTGCCAGAGCCGCCTACCGAAACCAAGTGGCGCTGCTCGGAGGGCTGTTCACCGAAGGCAGCGCTCTGCCCGTCGTGAGCGGCGCGGTGGACCATGCGTTCCTTCCCGCTCTCGGCGCCGGGGTGGGCCTAGAGCATGCGCCTCGCCGGTTGCCGGTCGAGCCCGCCGGGTGCGCCGTGGACATGACGATCTGGTCCCTCACTCCACGGAGCGTCGCGGTGATCCTGCGCTACACGTTGCGGTTGCTCACGCTGGACCAACTCGGGCGCGCGGCAGCACTCGCCTGCGCACTCGAGCTCATCCGACGCGACCACCCTGGCCGACTCGGCGAGGAGCGATTCGCGGTTGGACTCTGGGTCGGCAGCAGCGCGACGGCGAACACGCTCGACGTCGTGAAACGCAAGGTTTCGGACGGCAAGGCGCTCGTACCCAAGGTGATCGCGGCGACGGCCACGGTGCGCCGCGCGCCGCAGCAGATCCATGCCTTGTTCGGCCGGAATGCCGCCGACGTGCGGCTCTTCCCGCCCCCGGGGGTGGATGAGTCGGAAACCTTCTTCGGGAAGATCGACCGCGAAGCACCGCCTCGTCTCTACGTCGGCGTCGCGGCGCAGGGACGCAGCATGAACGGGCGCTGGCGATGCGATGCGCCGGCGCCAGGCTACCGCTGCTCCACTGGAATCTCATCCGAACGGTCCTGATGTCGACCGCGAACGTCGCGATCTTCCCCATGCAGGACCTCCTGGGCCTGGGAGGGACCGCCCGCATGAACACGCCGGGTTCGGCGACCGGCAACTGGCAATGGCGGCTTCGCGCCACCGAGCTCGACGAAAGAGTCGCCACCCGGCTTCGTTGGCTGTGCGAGCTAATCGATCGCGCTCACGGGCGGTGATCGACCGCCGCTGGATCCGGCGCGTCCGGGTCGTCCGGGCCTTCGTGGAGCGCGGTCTCCAGCCGAGGCGGCGCCTCGAGGAAGAGCGCACCGAGCGGAGGCAAGGTGAGGCGGAGGGAAACGGGACGGCCGTGCCAGGGCACGGGAACGGCGTCGACGGCGCCGAAATTGCCGACCCCGCTGCCGCCGAACTCGCGGGCGTCCGTGTTCAGGATCTCTCGCCAGGTCCCCAGGCGATCGACGCCGACCTGATAGGCTTGGCGCACCACGGGAGTGAAATTGAGCGCCACGAGGACGCAGGCGTCGCCGCGCCCGCGCCGGAGGAAGGTCAGTACGCTGGCCTCGGAGTCATTGGCATCGATCCACTCGAAACCCGCCGGATCGGTATCGAGCTCCGAGAGCGCGGACTGTTCGCGATAGATGCGACTGAGCTGCGTGACCGCCCGCATCATGCCTTGGTGCGGCGCCTCGTCGAGCAGCGGCCACTCCAGGCTCGCGTCGTGGTTCCACTCCGCCCGCTGGCCAAACTCCGCCCCCATGAAGAGCAGCTTCTTCCCAGATAGCGCGTACATGTAGGCATAGAGCAGACGGAGGTTCGCAAACTTCTGCCACTCGTCGCCCGCCATCTTCCCAAATAGAGACCCCTTGCCGTGCGCCACCTCGTCGTGCGAGAGCGGCAGCACGAAGTTCTCGTTGAAGGCGTAGAGCCCGCGGAACGTCAGCGCGTGGTGGTGGTACTTCCGGTGGATGGAGTCATGGGCGAAGTACCCGAGCGCGTCGTGCATCCAGCCCATGTCCCACTTGAACCCGAAGCCGAGCCCGCCCACGTAGTTCGGTCGGGACACCATGGGCCAGGCCGTGCTCTCCTCGGCGTAGGTCTGGACGTCGGGGAACTCGCCGTAGACGACCCCGTTGATGTGGCGGAGCAGCGCGATCGCCTCGAGGTTCTCGTTGCCTCCGTACTGGTTCGGGATCCACTCGCCCGCCTTCCGCGAGTAGTCGAGGTAGAGCATGGACGCGACTCCGTCGATGCGGATCCCGTCGATATGGCAGCGCCCGAGCCAGAAGAGCGCGCTCGACGCCAGAAATGCCCGCACCTCGTTCCGCCCGTAGTTGAAGATGAGGCTGCCCCAGTCCGGGTGTCGCCCCTGCCGGGGATCGGCGTGCTCGTAGAGGTGGGTGCCGTCGAAGTATCCGAGCCCGTGCTCGTCGCTCGGAAAATGGGCGGGCACCCAGTCGATGATGACCCCGATGCCGGCCTGGTGGCAGCGGTCGACCAGGTACATGAAGTCCTGGGGCGTGCCGTAGCGGGAGGTCGGGGCGAAGTACCCGGTGACGAGATAGCCCCAGGACCCGAAGAAGGGATGCTCGTTGACGGGCATCAGCTCGATGTGCGTGAACCCGAGGCGAACCACGTGGCTGATGAGCCGGTCGGCGAGCTCACGATAGCCGAGCGATCGGTTGTCCTCCTCCGAGATGCGCGCCCAGGAGCCGAGGTGCACCTCGTAGATGGAGATGGGAGCCCCGTGACCCTGGCGGGTCTTGCGGGCCTGCATCCAGTCGGCATCGCTCCACTCGTAGGCGAGATCCCACACGACGGAAGCCGTGCGCGGGGCCACTTCGTGCAAAAATCCGTAGGGGTCGGCCTTCTGTACCCGGTAGCCCTGGTGGCGCGAGGCGATGTCGTATTTGTAGACGGCGCCGGGGCCTACGCGAGGCACCGTCGTCTCCCAGATCCCGGTCGCACCGAGGGGAGACAGCGGGTGGGCGGAGCGATCCCAGTCGTTGAAGGAGCCGACCAGGGCGACGCGCTCCGCGTTGGGCGCCCAGACGCGAAACGTCGTTTCGGTCGTTCCCTGGGGCCCGGTCCGGACGTGTGCTCCCATCTTCTCGTAGAGGTGGCAGTGCGTGCCTTCGTTGAAGAGGTGCTGATCTAGATCCGTGAATTCGGGTTGGCTGCGTGGCATACGCTCCTCGTTGGGGGGGGGGCGGTCGCGGCGACTCGCCCGTCATCCCCCGCTCGCTAGGCGCCCTGGGTCTCGAGGATGACGATCAAACCCTCGAGCGGGATCGTCACCCAATCAGGGCGGTTTTTGACCTCGTAGGCAATCTCGTAGACGCACTTCTCGATGGTTAAGAAATCCAGAAGAACGCCCAGTTTCTCGTCGTCCTCGGGCACGAGCCCGCTGCCCCGGATGACCTCGAGGTAGCTGCGCAGGTACGAAGCAGCCACCCACCGATGCCAAACCTCGAGCCAGGCCTGGGCCCGTTTCTGATCGCGTCGCGCCACCCCCTCGGCCCGCACGGCCGTGACGGCGGCGTAGTGGAAGGATCGGAGCATCCCCGCCACATCCAGGATCGGCGTGCGCTTGAAGCGCCGCTCGCTCAACGGTCGAGCGGGCTCGCCCTCGAAGTCGATGATCACGAAGTCCTGGCCGGTGAAGAGCACCTGGCCGAGGTGATAGTCGCCGTGACAGCGGATCCTCCGGGCCTCGAGCCCTGGCTCCAGGATCCGGTAGAGGAGTCGATCGACCTCCTTGCGTCGGGCGAGGACCGCTCGAGCGGTCGTCGCTGACGGCTTGGACAGCGTCTTCAGCCGGCGCTCGAGCAACCGAAACGTGCTGTTCAGGCGGCCGCGTGTGCCCTCGAAGAGCGAGCGCTGGTGCATCGCCGTGAACGGTTCGGGACGAAAGTCGGGGCGCGTGAGATCCCCTCCCAGGGCGAGATGTAGCTCCCCCGTTCGCCGGCCCAAGAGCTCCACTTCCGCGAGCTGTTCACCCAGCAGCCGGCTCACCGCGACCGGGATCTCCGCGCGAGCGAGGGCCAGCAGGGAACCGGGCGCCTGGAGGTCGGCGGAAGGGCCGCCCTTGCGCGCGAGGCACCGAGCGCGAAACGCGGCCAGAAGCTCGAGGGTGTGGGTCCATCCGTCCCCCTGGTTGGCAACGAGCTCCTGCACCATGGCGACGGTCGCCTCGGATTTGCCCGATGCCCAGTACTCGACGACCCCCCCGAGCTTCGGCACCTGCGCGAAGGGACGGCGCTCGGTCAGAAACCGTCCGATTTCGACGTCGGGGTTGATCCCCTCCTCCACCTGGCGAAAGAGCTTCATGATGAAGCGGTCGCCGTAGATGATGCTCGTGTTGGACTGCTCGGCCCCGTTGGCCTTCACGGGCATTTGCGCGACCTCGTCGGGAGACAGCTCTCGCAGCCCACGAAGGGCCGCCGACCGGAGCTCACCCGCGCGTCCCGGCAGCATCGCCCGAGCCCGCACGGCCTGAAGCAGCGCAGTCGCGAAGGCCGGTTGGGCGGACGCATCGTAGAGCACGCCGTGATGCATCTCGGTCGCGGTCTCGACGACCACCGGGGTGACGATGAATTTGGAATGCTTGTCCTGCAATCCCGGCACCTCCTCGGCGCTCGCGAAGGCGAGGGGGAGCAGGTAGCGCTCCGAATTGCCATCGACGTAGTCCACGTGGATGAACGCGATCTCCGCGTCGATGCCGGCGACGCCCACCGTGTCGCGCAGCGCCACCGAGCGGATTTCCCGCCCCTTGCTGCGGAACCACCGGCACTGGCAGAGGTAGTCCGGCAGAAGCCCCCGGAACGCCTCGCTGGCCCCCAGGAACACGTCCCGCCAGGACCCGTTCGCCCGGAGCTCACCCGCCGCCGAAAGCGCGCCGGTGGCCACGGAGGGCTTCAGCGCGAACCAGCAGAAACCGTGGGGCCCGAGGGAGAGGAAGTACGGCTCCTTCCGGATCGGGGGGAAGGCGTTGTGACCGAAGAGCTCGACGGGGACCGAACCGACGAAGCGCTGCAGGTCGAGGCGCCCGTATTGCATGAAGCGGGACAGGTTCGCCACCACCAGCACGCGGCTGTCGCCGTACTCGCGGACGAAGGCGAGGATGCGCGGATTGTCGGTCTCGACGAAGCCGAGCGTTCCGCGGCCGAACACCGGATACTGGCGGCGGAGGTGAATCATCCGGCGCATCCACGAAAGCAAGCTCGACGGGTTGCGGGACTGGGCCTCGACGTTGACCGCCTCGTAGTGGTACTCCGGGTCCGTGATCGGGGGCAGGTACAGGGTCTGCGGGTTCGCGCGCGAGAAACCGGCGTTGCGATCCCCGCTCCATTGCATCGGCGTGCGCACCCCGTTGCGATCGCCGAGGTAGATGTTGTCCCCCATCCCGATCTCGTCGCCGTAGTAGATGACCGGGGTGCCCGGGAGCGCGAAGAGGAGCCCGTTCATCAGCTCGATCTTCCGCCGCATGCGCAAGAGCGGCGCCAGACGGCGGCGGATCCCCAGGTTGATGCGCGCGCGGGCGTCGTGGGCGTAGACCCGGTACATGTAGTCGCGGTCCTCGTCGGTGACCATCTCGAGCGTGAGCTCGTCGTGGTTGCGGAGGAAGGTCGCCCACTGACAGCTCTCGTGCACCTGCGGGGTGTGCTCCAGGACGTCGATGATGGGCCGCGAATCCTCGAGGTGGACCGCCATGAAGAGCCGCGGCATCAGCGGGAAGTGGAAGTTCATGTGGCACTCGTCGCCCTGGCCGAAATAGGCGGCTGTGTCCTCGGGCCACTGGTTCGCTATCGTGACCGAGGAAGGCTTCGCCGGCGGGTACACTGCGGTGAAGAAACACCTCCGTCGTGTGCGTCCGGTACCCAAGCCGGCGCCGAGTCGCGTCACCCCTGACCACGGTCCGGGAGGCATGGGCGAGTGCGATTGGTCGCCGTACCTCATCACCTACACGACGGAGGTACAGCAGACGCTCAAGGTCTTCTCCTACGTGCTGACGCACAGCACGCGGAAGTACCTTGACGCCTACCTGGACGAGGACCTGTTCGCCCTGATGGACGGGCACGTCCATGCGTTCGAGCACTTCGGGGGCGCTCCCCGCAGAAGCAAATACGACAGCCAGAAACCGGTCGTTCTGCACTGGGAGGGGCAGCAGCCGATCTTCAACCCGCGCTTTCTGGCCTTCGCCGCCCACTACGAGTTCGAGGTCACCGCCGTCCGCGGCAACCCCAACGGGAAACCCCGCGTCGAGCGGGGCTTCTTCGAGCACGAGAAGTCGTTCCTGTCAGGACGCGAGTTCCGTGACCTGGAGGACTTCCGCGCCCAGCTGCGAGTCTGGCGAGAACGCATCGTCGACCACCGGCGACGTCACGGCTCCACCGCCCTCGAGCGCTTCGAGCACGAGCGGCCGCACCTCCTTCCGCTCCCCCGACATCCTTACGACACCCCAAGGCACCCCCCGCGCCTACCCACGCAGCTTGCGCTGCGCGGGACCCGAGGCGCGGGGCCCCGCCTTGGGTCCCGCCCGCGTCGCTTACCGGCTCTGCAGCATCGATGGGTTCGTGGACTGGCAGGGCAACCGCTACGCGGTCCCCTACGATCACGTCACCGACATCCTCCCCATCTGCGTCACGCAGCACGAGCTCTTCGTCTACGGTCCCGAGCTCCACTGCCTCGCCCGCTACGCGCTCGCCCCGCGGGGACGGCACCAACAGCTGGATCCCTACCACTTTCACCCGGCTCCGGGCCGGCAGCCCGCGACCGACGTCGCCCAACTTCGTCTCGCCTTCGAGCAGATGGGGGCCGGCGCCGCGGAGTTCTTTCGCGCCCTCGAAACCACCTCGCACCGGGCCTGGCCCCACCACGCGCGTCGCATCTTGCTGCTGCGCGAACGCTACGAAACCCAGTACGTCGACGCCGCCTGCGCCCACGCGCTGCGCTTCGGGGCCCTCGAGCACACGGCCATCGAACGCATCCTCGTCGCTCGGCATCCGCCGCGCACCCTCGATGAGTACGTCGCCGAAGAAACGGCGCGCCGCATCGACGCCGCCATTGGCAGCCAACCCACCGTGCCCCGTGATCTCGCCGAGTACGACGCGCCCGCCGTGTCGTCTCGTCAGCTTCCTATCACCCCAACCCCATCGGTACCCCCATGCCCCCACGTCGAAGAAAACCCACCAAGCCCCCAGCCTCAGCCAGAGGCACCAATCGCCCCAAGCCTCCCGATCACTCCGCAGACGCCGGACGTTCCACCGCCAACGCCTCCGATGACCTTGTCACCACCCGTCTCCGACGACACCTCGACTTCCTCGGAATGACGTACACCCAGGACCACCTCGACGAGCTACTCGCCTGGGCTACTCGGGAGCGGCCCGGGTACTCCGCGATCCTCGAGCATGTTCTGGCCTCCGAGGTCGGGGCCAAGAGCGAGGACCGTGTCGCCCGTCGGGTCCAGAAGAGCGGCCTTCCCGAGTACAAGACCTTCGAGGCCTTCGACTGGGACTTCCAGCCCACCATCGACAAGGGTTTCGTCCTCGAGCTCGCTGGCCTGGACTTCGTCGAGCGCCGCGATGATATCGTCATCACCGGCGACAGTGGCACTGGCAAGAGCCACATCCTCAAGGCCATCGGGCTGCGCGCCTGCCAGCAAGGGATCTCCTTCCGCTACGTCCGCTGTGTCGACCTCCTTCAGGATCTCCATGCCGGCCTCGCTGATGACTCCTATCTCCGGCGCCTCAAGGGCTGGATGCGTCCTCAGCTCTTGGTGATCGACGACGTCGGACTCGGCCACGTCCGCAAGCGCGATGATGAGCCCACCGCCGCGCATACCCTTTTCAACCTGATCGACCGCCGGCACGCCAACGCCTCGACCGCCATCACCTCCAACATCCAGCTCCGTGACTGGGGTCGCTACCTCGGAGATGCGACCATCACCATGGCCATCCTCGATCGGCTCGCCATGCATGCCCTTCGCATGAACATCAAGGGGTCGAGCTACCGCCAGCATGTCGCTCGCGAGCGCGGCAACGTCGGTCCGTTCCTCGCCGACGACACCTCAGGCCCCGAGTCCCCAGAGGGGGGCGAAGACTGACCATGCTTGGCCCGGATCTGCCCGACCACGACGATCTCCGCCGGGC
This sequence comes from Polyangiaceae bacterium, assembly GCA_016933275.1. Taxonomy (GTDB): domain Bacteria; phylum Myxococcota_A; class Polyangia; order Polyangiales; family Polyangiaceae; genus JAFGBI01. The sequence goes on from JAFGBI010000262.1 coordinate 14,213, forward strand.
GCCCGAGCTCGCTCACCTCGCCATGGTCCACACCGCTGCCAGCCTCGCCTGGCAGGCTCTCCTCCTCGAGAACCCCGAGCTCCACGACCTCTGCCCGCCCGAGCTCTTCGCCGGTCGTCCGTCCCTCCTCTTGGCCAGCGTGCTCGTCACGCGACTCGACGAGTTGACCGATCTCATCGCTGCCTACAAGGCTTCGCTCCTCGCTGTCGATCTCTCTGCCGCCATCACGGTGATCCGGCGCGTCGGCAAGGCCGGTGAGGAGAAGCCCATCGAGCAGAGGCCCACCAAGGAGGAGAGCAAGAAGTCGGACGCGC
>JAFGBI010000263.1 GCA_016933275.1 Polyangiaceae bacterium
ACCGTGCTCGAGGTGAGGGATACGGGTTGGGAGCTCTTCGCCCTGCTTGCCATCGTCGACCGCGGGGAGCTCGAGGACCCGTCCACGCGCCTGCTCGCGCTGAGGGAGCGCCATGATGCCGGCGTTGGCGATCAGCGCGTCGAGCCGCTCCCCCCGTGCGAGGATGTCCTGCACGCAGGCGCGGACGCTCCGCGGGTCGGACAGCTCACAGGCGAGCGGCACCCCGTCACCCCCGACCGCCGTGCAGGCCGCACGCGCCTTATCGAGCGTCCGGGCCGTATGAGGGACATCCTCGCGGTAACGTCCTCGGCGGTCGACCCGTGTCCGAACCCGCTTGGGCCGGGCCTCTGCAGGTACTGGTAGAGTGACATCGCTCCCTCCCGGTTCCGCGGCAGAATACCCCGCCGGCGGCGAAGACGAGCGGCGCCCGCAAGCCGCCTGCCGGCCCAGCGGCCACACCATTCGCCAACGAACGGCATGCCATTGAAGTGGACCACGCGCACCCGCATCGCGCCCTCAGCCCGGCCGTCGCGGTCTACGGTGTCCACTGTTGCAGCGAGGCGCGGGTCGGGGTGACCTGCGGCGAGGACAGCGCCGAGAGGTGTGGGGTTCGTCGGGTATCGCTGGCCGATCGCGATCCGTCAGGAGCCGCGAGATCGGTGTTCTCCGCTCCCTCGGGGGACTCGGCCACCGCGGGGTACCCACGCCGTCGCACCCCGTCCCTTTCTTCGCGTGGTCTCGCCGGTGGGGGATCAACCGGTCGGCGGCGCGAGGCGCGCGGCGAAGCGCAGGAGCATCGCTGCCATGATGGCGCGGTGGAAGGGCCGGATCAGGGCGAAGTAGCCCTTGCCCAGGGCATTGTTGAACCAAACAGCGGTGCTCACGGCGACCTCGACGGCCCCGGAGGAGAGCTCCGCTTTGCGGACCGAAACCCGAAAGTCGAGGTGACGGTCGCGCTCACCCATGACGATCTCGTCCTCGGCGCGGCCGAGCACCTCGAAGTACACCGCTCGTTCACCGGCCTCGAAGTGGACATCGTGGGGGATCTCGCCGACGCAGATCGGATCGCCACCCTTCAGCCCCAGGTAGCTCACGAGCAAATCCCGGACTCGCATCAGCACGCCGGCCCATCGCGGGGTGGACGTGAACGCCATCGCCGTCAGGTAGTCCACCGAGTGTTGCGCGCCCGCTTGTAGCACGACGCTGAACGTATCCAGGTAGTCGATGGGTCGCGATTCGCCTTCGAGGAATGCCGGGGATGGTGCAGCGGAGCGCTGCCGAATGGTCGCGGACATGGGGCCTCCTGGTAACGGTTCGATGCTGGGCGCTCGCGGCGAGCCCGCGGGCGCGGTGACTTCACACCACCGGGGTCGCGATGGGGTCGCGGCGCGTCGTGGTGGCGTCGCAAGCAAGCCGCACCTTGGCGCCGAGGCGTTGCAGGGTTCGCATCAGACCCTGGTGGGCGCGGCCGAAGAAGAGGAACGGCCCGTCGTAGCGCTCGAGGCAGTGGGAGAGCTCGCTCCGCATGGCGCTGCCCCGCGCGAAGTAGTCGTCCGCGGCGCCAAAGTCGAAGCGCTCCACGCGGTACGGCTCATTCAGCCAGGCCCCCCAGCGAACGAGGAAGCTCCCGAGCTCTGCCTGCGGCAGGTCGCGGCGGTAATGGACCCCCAGGCACCGGTGCGCCTCCGCCACGTCACCGGGGCGGCGGTTTGGCGCCATGATGCGGCGCAGACCTTCACCGAAGGTCGGCGCCAGCTGCCGCACGCAGCCGAAATCGAGCAACCCGAGGCCCCCGCCGGGCAGAAACAGGTAGTTTCCTGGGTTCGGATCGGCGTGCAAGCGCCCGAGCTCGAAGACGCAATGGTGGAACAGGTCGACGAAGAGCTGACCGTAGTGGTCGCGCGCGGCCTGGCTCGGGTGGGTGGCGAGCCACTGATCGAGATGGACCCCGCCGAGGCGCGTCGTCGTGAGCACCCGCTGGGTCGACAGGGCCCGCGTCACCCGGGGCACGACGACCCCCGGCAAGCGGAGGTGGTGGCGGAACCACTCCGTGTGGTTGGCCTCGCACCGGTAATCGAGCTCCTCCGCGAGGCGCGCCTCGAGCTCTGCGAAACACGCCGCGAAGACGCTCCCGGAGCGGGTCGGCCGGAGCAGCCCTCGGAGCAAGGCAACGTCCCCGCGGATGCCGTCGGCGATGTTCGGGTACTGCAGCTTCACCGCGAGCGCCTCGCCGTCATGGCTCGTCGCCGCGTGCACCTGGCCGATGCTCGCGGCGGCGAAGGGAGTCAGCGAAAAGGCAGCGAACAGGCACTCCGGCACAGCCAACTCCGCCACCAGGATGCGGCGGGCGAGCGCTCGGTTGAGGGGCGGGGCGCGATACGATGCCGCGGCAAATTCGGCACGGTAGGTTTCCGGCAGCAGGTCCGCCTCCATCGCGAGGACCTGGAGGAGCTTGAGCGCGGTCCCGCGCAGGACCCCGCACGCCGCGAAGAGCTCGCGAGCGATCTGCTTGTCCGTGGCAGCAGCGGCACGTTCCCGCCCCGCCTCGGATCGAAACGGCTGCGTGAGCGCGAGCCCGAGCGACTGGGTCGACGCCCGTGCCACGGCGGCCCCGAGGATGCTCCCGCGAACGAAGCCTCGCGCGGGGGTGCTCATGAGGATCCGGGCTCCCGAGCGGGGGTTCGCGGGTCGTCGTGAAGCGGACGAAGAGGGGCGAACAGCTCGCTCCAGCGCTCGAGATCGGCGTGCAGGTGGGTCTTGACGAGAAACCCTGCGATTCGGGCCGCCTTGTCGAAGAATCCGCTCTGCGGCAGCGTGACCAAGAGGTCGAGGCTCTGGTCGATGAGCTCCGAGGTCTTGGTGAACGCCTCGGAGTTGTCGCGAAGCCAGTACAGGACGACGAGCACCAAGTAGTCCCAGAAGAACCCGATCCACAGTCCGTGGTACACGCTTGGCGGGATACTGCCCTCCGCCACCGCGTCATCCACGAAGCCTTGAACGATCGTGAGCACCTGGCGCCGCATCGGCTGCATCGCCGACAGCGCGAACAGCGGCGCGTCGAGCACGCCACGGAGGGCCCGGGAGACGAACTCGCGCTCCGGCAGAACCTCGGCGAGCAGCGCCTCGAGAAAGGCCTGCAGCTTCTCATGCAGGGAGAAGCCCGCGAACCCTTCGATGCGCCCGAGGGCAGCCGCGGCGTCTTCGGCTTTGAACTCGAAGTAGGCGTGGAACAGCTGCGAACGATCGGGGAAGTACTTGTAGGCCGTCGCCGGTGGGATCCCCGCCCGCGCCGCCACCTCGCGCATGCTTGCGCTTGTGCCCGGATCTGCCGCGAAGAGCTCGACCGCGGCCCTGACGAGCGCACGGCGAACCTCCGCCCGCTTCTGCTTGGAAACCCTCACGCTGCGCCTGTGACCTCCATTTGGAGATGATTGATCTATTAGCAAGGCAGGCGAAGTCCTTTTTGTGGATTCTGTATTCATTATTGCCGCGACACCCTGCTCAGCCCGAGAAACCGACCGGCCGCTCTCCCTGCGGTGACGCCCCAGGCCCTCGGGCCGATCCCTGCCCCGAGGTTCAACGAGCCGAACGATCGTCTTGGCGCGCCGTGCGGGGGCTCTCGCAGACGCGCTAGACCCGCGGCACTGGCCCTAACGCCGGCTCCGTGAGCTACTGGATCAGGCGCGGCAGGCTCAGCAGGCCGGCGAACACGAGAAGGCGATCGGGCTACCCACCAAGGCCGCCGGGGTCTATCCGCATCCGGGTCACGCCTACTACCTCGGTAACAGCCATGCGGCCACGGGACAGCTCCTCTATGCGCGAGAGGCGTATCAGAGGTTCGTGAGAGCCGAGCCGCCCTCCGACCAGATGCGGGAGCTGCAGGAACATGCCAAGCTCGAGATCGAGAAGCTCGAGCCGCGCATCCCCAAGCTCACCCTTCAGGTGCGGGACGAATCGCTCAGCCAGGTGACCATCCTGCTGAACGGAAAGGCGATCCCGCCTGCCGCGCTGAACGCGCCCATCCCCTTGAACCCGGGCGAGTACACGGTATCGATTCAGTCCGACGCGTACGAGCTCGTGGGCGGCGCGCTCACGCTGCGGCTTGGGGAAGGGGCGACCGAGCTGGTCGCGCTCGATCTCAAGGCGGTGATCCGGCGCGTCGGCAAGGCCGGTGAGGAGAAGCCCATCGAGCAGAGGCCCACCAAGGAGGAGAGCAAGAAGTCGGACGCGC
>JAFGBI010000264.1 GCA_016933275.1 Polyangiaceae bacterium
CGGGCGGCTATCTCGCCTTCACAGACGCCGTCTGGCGCAAAGGCGACCCGCCGCCCGAGGTCAAGGCGAGCTTCGACCTCGACTATCCGACCATGGGTAGGGTACCGGATGTCCTGGCGGCCATGGACAATAGTGGGTTCGCGCTCGTCGGCCACTTCACCCTGACGGACGAGGCCTGGTGGGACGACTTCTACTCGCCGATGGAGCGACGCATCGAGTCGCTGCGCGGCAACTACGCCGGCGATGTCGAGGCGCTCGCCGTTCTCAACCAGCTCGCACAGGAGCCAGAGATGCACCGGCGACACTCGGACTGCTACGCTTACGAGTTCTTCGTGGGGCGTCGAGCGATGGGAGGCGGCGGTCCATGAACCTCGTCGATTCGCTGTGTTCCCACGAGGACTCGGTCGTCGCCTACAGGGCGCGACAATTGCTTGCGGGGGAGTCGGAGCAATCCCCGGCGATGCACAGACTGCGCCGGTCCATCGGTACGACAAAGATGGCGCAGCGCCTCCTGAAGGGACTCTGCACGGAGCGTTTCAACCCTAGCTCACTGGTCTCGAGCCACGGGGGACAAACGAGCGCAGAGCGCCGCCAGGTCCGCGGCCGAGTTCCTGCTGACGCGCCGGCTGCTCTGGCGCAGACGGGGTGGCGGGCTGATCGTATCCGAGTGGGGCGGCCCCGTCGAAAAGGTGCACTACCCGATCCGGTTCTACGATGTCCTCAGCGCGCTGGCGGCAATAGCCGAGCTGGGCCTTGCGAAAGACCAACGGTGCCAGGACGCCATCGATCTGCTCGAGAGCAAGGGCCTTGCGGATGGGATGCTGCCTGTCGAGTGGACCAACGTGAGGCGAGCAAACGAGATCGAGACGCGCGGGACCTACGCGGACTGGGGGCCGATACACAAGAGGAAGGGCAACCCCTTGGTGACAATCGATACGCTCTATGTGCTGCGTGAGGCCGGTCGAGGATAGAACGACCGACAGGAGGCTCAAGTGACCCGACGGAAACCGACGCCCGCCGCTGCGAGCTCTGCTGTCGTCGCCTACATTGACGCCGCCCCGGAGCTGGCGCGCACACGGCTCCAGACCCTGCGCTCCCTCGTCAGGGAGGAGGCGCCAGACGCCGTCGAGCGCATGGCCTACGTGCTGCCTTCAGCAGCAGCTTCCCCGCCGGGGCTGCTCCGTTCGGACAGCCGGGGCGAGTCGAGCGCCACGACGAGTCTGTCCGCCGACGTCCCCAAAAAAGTGCACTTGGCCAGTGCTTGGGGGAGTACTGGCCCGAGTTCAGGCGGGTCGAAGGGGGTACCAGGCCGGCGTCATGTGCCCAATTCTTCGAGGAAGAGTCCCTGGACTGTCACCCCGCTACCGCTGCCGCCACACAAGACCCGACGGCCCCGGGATGGCTCCCGAGGCCGTCGTCGTTCGCATCGCGGACTGCGCAGCGCGCGTCCTCACAGCATCGACTTCGCGTATCCCAGGAGGATCTTGACGTAATTGCCTCGTTCATAGAGCTCCGCGTTGGGGCTCTTGGCCAGGCTCATGCTGCCCTGGCCTTGCTTCAGGGACTCGTAGTCGTGCTCGGCGAGCCACGTCTCGAGCTCCTTCTGCATCTTGGCGAGGACGACGGGGCCGTTCGTGATCGCCGCGGAGACGACCTGGACGCCATGGGCGCCGGCCATCACCGTCTTGAGTGCGTCGATGCCCGAGTGAACGCCGCCGGTCACGCCGAGGCTCAGCTTCACCCGCCCCGATAGCAGCGCAAGCCAGCGCAGCCGCAGCAAGAGCTCGTTCGACGTGGACAGCGTGAGCCGTTGCGACACCTCAAGCTTCTCCACGTCGATGTCGGGTTGGTAGAAGCGGTTGAAGACCACGAGGCCCTTCGCGCCCGCCTTCTCGATCGCGACCGCGAGGTTGGTGAGCGAGCTGTAGAAGGGCGAGAGCTTCACCGCCACCGGCAGCGCGGTAGCTCCCACGACCTCCTTGACCATCGCGATCGTCCGTCCCTCGACCTCGGCCGCCGTGCGTTGCGGGTCGTGGGCGACCGAGTACACGTTGAGCTCGATCGCGTCGGCGCCTGCCTGTTCGATCTGCTTGGTGTACTCGACCCACCCGCCGGGCGTGACTCCGTTCAGGGAGCCGATGACCGGACAGCTCACGGCCGCCTTCACCTTTCGGATCTGCTCGAGGTAGGCGTCGGGGCCCAGGACGAAATCGCTGGGCGTCGGGAGGTAGCTGGAGGCTTCGGGTGAGGATTCGCCGTGCGTGGCGACGGCCGCAGCCGTCGCCTGCTCGCGCTTGATCTGCTCCTCGAACAGCGAGTGCATCACGATCGCCGCCACGCCCGCGTCCTCGGCCTGCTTGACCTTGTCGAGGTCATCGCAGAGGGGAGAGGCGCCCAGCATCAGCGGGTGCTTGAGGTTCAGTCCGAGATAGGTCGTTGTAAGATCCATTTTCGTCTCGCCTCCCTTTCAGCTCGCGCTGCCCTTGTCCCCGCCGCTCTGCGGCTTGACCCGGATCTCCGCCATTTGCCGGTAGACCTCCATGTGACGGGTGGCGTCGCGCTGGGCGTCTTCCTGCAGGCGGGCGAACCGCTTGGGGTCGAGTTTCTCGACCATGCGGAAGCGGGTCTCGTTGAGGGCGTACTCCTTGAACGACACCTTCGGGGTGGCGCCCATGTCGATCTTGAGCCCTGGCTCGCCAGTGGCGGCGACGCGGGGATCACATCGATAGAGGGGCCAGATGCCCGACTCGACCGCCAGCCGCTGCTGTTCGAGGCCATGCTCGAGATCGTAGCCGTGAGCGATGCAGTGGGAGTACGCAATGATGATGCTGGGCCCCGGGTGGAGGTCCGCCTCGACGAAGGCCCGGACCGTCTGCTGGTCGCGGGCGCCGAAGGCGACCTGCGCCACGTAGACGTGGCTATAGCTCATCGCCATGAGGCCGAGGTCCTTCTTCGGCACCTCTTTGCCGGCGGACGCGAACTTCGCCGCGGCGCCGAGCGGGGTGGCCTTCGACTGCTGGCCGCCCGTGTTCGAGTACACGCCCGTGTCGAGCACGAGGATGTTCACGTCACGGTCCTGCGCGAGGACGTGGTCGAGCCCGCCGTAGCCGATGTCGTAGGCCCAGCCGTCGCCGCCGACCGCCCAGATGCTCTTCTTGACGAGGTAGTCGGCCAAGGTGAGCAGGCGCTGGCCCTCGGGCGTCGAGACGCCCGCGAGCTGCTGGCGAAGGGTGGCGACCCGCGCGCGCTGGTCGCGAATCCCCGCTTCGCTGCTCTGGTCGGCGCCGAGAAGCTCGTTGATCAGCGTGTCACCGAGCTTGGCGCTCTGTTGCTTGAGGAGGTACTTCGCCTGGTCCATCAGGCGATCGACGGCCAACCGGTATCCGAACGCGAACTCGGCGTTGTCCTCGAACAGGGAGTTCGACCAGGCGGGGCCGCGGCCGTTCTCGTCCTGGGCGTAAGGGGTCGTGGGGAGGTTGCCGCCGTAGATGGAGGAGCAGCCCGTCGCGTTGCCGATCATGAGTCGGTCACCGAAGAGCTGGGTCATCAGCTTGACGTAGGGGGTCTCGCCACATCCCGCGCAGGCACCCGAGTACTCGAAGAGTGGCCGCAGGAACTGTGAGCCCTTGACGTCCGCCTTGACGGCCGCGCGATCCACCTCCGGGAGGGAGAGGAAGAAGGCGTAGCGCGCGCGCTCTGCCTCGCGGATCGGACGTTGCAGGGTCATGTTCAGGGACTTGTGCTTGGGGTTCGACTTGTCCTTGGCCGGACACACCTCCACGCAGAGGTTGCAGCCCGTGCAGTCCTCGGGGGCGACCTGGATGATGTACGCCTGGCCCTTGAACTCGTTCCCCTTGAAGGGGACGCTCTTGAAGCCCTCGGGCGCGGCAGCAAGCTTCGCCGGGTCGACCACCTTGGCGCGGATCGCGGCGTGTGGGCAGACGAGCGCGCACTTGTTGCACTGGATGCAGATGCTCGGATCCCAAGTCGGAATCTCGTTGGCGATGTTGCGCTTCTCCCACTGCGTGGTCGCCGTGGGCCAGGTCCCGTCGGCCTGGCCCACGAATGCGCTCACCGGGAGCGAGTCGCCTCGGTTCGCCAGCATCACGGCAGTGACGTCCTTGACGAACTGGGGCGCCGCCTCCGGGACCGTTGGCGGCCGCATCCGGTCGGTGGTGGCCGCCGCGGGCGGCACGATCTCGTGCAGATTGGCGAGGGTCATGTCGACCGCCGCCTTGTTCCTGGCGACGACGTCGGCCCCCTTCCTGCCGTAGGTCTTCTCGATCGTCTTCTTGATCTTCTCGATCGCCTCGTCGCGGGGCAAGACCCCGCTGATCGCGAAGAAGCAGGTCTGCATCACCGTGTTGATGCGGTTGCCCATCCCCGCCTCGCGCGCGACCTTGAGGCCGTCGATGGCGTAGAACTTGAGCTTCTTCTCGATGATCTGCTGCTGCATCTCCCGGGGTAGGTGCTGCCAGACTTCGTCCTTGCCGTAGGGGCTGTTGAGGAGGAAGACCCCACCGCTCTTGGCGCGATCGAGGACGTCGTACTTGTCCACGAACTCGAACTGATGGCAACCGATGAAATCGGCGTGCTGCACCAGGTACGGGGCCTTCAGCTCCTTCGGCCCGAAGCGGAGGTGCGACACCGTGATCGCGCCTGCCTTCTTCGAGTCGTAGACGAAGTAGCCCTGGACCGACTGGGGCGTCTCCTCGCCGATGATCTTGATGGAATTCTTGTTGGCGCCGACCGTGCCGTCCGAGCCGAGGCCGTAGAACATCGCCTGGACCGTCCCTGGCGCGCAGACGTCGAGGTCGGCGCCGACGTCGAGCGACGTGTGGGTCACGTCGTCGACGATCCCGACCGTGAAGTGGTTCTTCGGCGAGTCCTTCTTCAGATCGTCGAAGACCGCCTTGACCATCGCCGGGGTGAACTCCTTGCTCGACAGGCCGTAGCGCCCCGAGAAAACCTGCGGCATCGCGCTCGAGCGACCCTCGACCAGAGCCGTGAGGACGTCCTGGTACAGGGGCTCGCCGGGTGCCCCAGGCTCCTTGGTGCGGTCGAGCACGGAGATCTTCTTCGCCGAGGTCGGGAGCGCCGCCAGGAAGTGGGTGACGCTGAAGGGCCGGTAGAGGCGCACGACGAGGGCGCCTACCTTCTCGCCCTTGCCGACCAGCATCTCGACGGTGTCCTCGGCGGTCGCGGCGCCGGAGCCCATGAGCACGACGACCCGCTCGGCGTCGGGGGCGCCGTAGTAATCGAACAGGTGGTACTGCCGCCCCGTGAGCTTCGCGAAATCGTCCATCGTGGCCTGTACGATGGCCGGGCACTCGGCGAAGAACCGGTTGCAGGCCTCGCGGGACTGGAAGAACGTGTCGGGGTTCTGCGCCGTGCCGCGGAGGACCGGGTGATCGGGGCTGAGCGCGCGCTCGCGGTGCTTGGCGACCAGCTCGTCCGGGATCATCGCGCGGATGGCGTCGTCGTCGATGTAGGCGACCTTCGAGAGCTCGTGAGAGCTGCGGAAGCCATCGAAGAAATGAAGGAACGGAACGCGTGCGCGGAGCGTGGCCGCATGCGCGACGAGCGCGAGGTCATGAGCGTTCTGTATCGTCACCGACGACAGCAGCGCGAAGCCCGTGCCTCGGCACAGCATGACGTCGGAGTGGTCGCCGAAGATGCTGAGGGCGTGGGTCGCGACGGTACGCGCCGAGACGTGGATGCAGAACGGGGTGAGCTCACCCGCGATCTTGAACATGTTGGGGATCTTGAGCAGCAAGCCCTGCGATGCAGTGAAGGTGGAGGTGAGCGCGCCCGCTTGGACGGCGCCATGCGCGGCGCCCGCGGCGCCGCCTTCCGACTGCATCTCCTGGACGTCGGGGGTGACTCCCCAGACGTTCTTCTTGCCTTGCGCCGCCCACTCGTCGGCGAACTCGCCCATATTGGACGACGGGGTAATGGGGTAGATGGCGATCACCTCGCTCGCGCGGAACGCGATCGAGGAGGCCGCCTCGTTCCCATCGATGGTGACGTACTTGGGATTCGCCATGCGCCTCTTCGATGGTTGGGGGGGATGCGCCTGTGGCATCATCGTTGCCCCGGGGATGGGGTGCGCCGCGGCTGAGCAGGGCGACGCATCGGTTACGCCGCGTGACCTCGGCCGCGTCGTGGACGCGAGAGGAACGTGGCGGGCGCATTGTGCACGACTCCGCGCCGCTCGTTAGCCGAAAGACGCGTCGAGGGCGTTTTTCTACCCCCGGGGGTCCCTGGCCGGGACGCACGAAACGTGCCGAACGGTCGGGCTCGCAGATCGAGCACGAATCTCCCTACTCCTACAAGCATGACGTAACGTCACCTATTCGGGGAGGGGTGGGGTTCAGACCGCGGTGCCGTCCGCTGCGTCGCGGGCGTCTCGGTAGGCGGCCGCCACGTCGTGGGTGCCGCCGAGCTGCTCCAGGTGCTCATGAAGGCAGCCGACGTAGATGCCGAAGGGCACGATGTTGCCGGGTAGCGTCACCCCAGCGTCCCGGCAGCTCACCAGCGCCCGGTGGAAGGTACGGCGGAAGGCGGCGAGGGAGAAGGTTCCCGCTGATGTGGGACCGCCGAGGTGCTCGAGGAAGGCGGCGCGGGCGGGGACGACGCCGAGGCGCTCGAGCGCCGCGGCGAAGCGCGCGGCGTCCTCTTCGCAGAGACCCGCGTAGAGCTCGCGCAGTCCCGTGGCGAAGTCCCGCGTCCACCTCACGTAGACGGGCCGGGGATTCCAGAGGAGCAAGCCATTGCCGGCCTCGAAGTGCTTGGCGCGCAGATCCAGGAGGGCCACGTCGCTCGCCAAGAGCTGGTGGAAGTAGACGCCGAGGACGGCGCGGGCCCGTCGGGGCGCGGGCATGTCTTCGGTGCCCCGCTCGCTCGAGAGACGCACCGGGATCGGTGACGCTGCCAGCCGGATCCCCTCGGCGCGGCGGATCCGATCGAACTTTGCGCGGCGCAGGGCATTCGCGCCCAGCTCCTGCAGCTGCTGGGTGAGCGTGCGGGCCGGGAGCAGGTCGAAGAAGGTCGGCGACACGAGGTCGAGGAGCGGCTCCCACTCGCTGCCGCGCAAGAGCGTGCGCCACATGGATCCGCATCGTCTCGCGCCGCCGAAGCCTTGCCAAGGGGCTTCGGGTTCGTCAGTCGGGGATTAGGAGGATCTTTCCAGCGTTTCTCCCCGATTCGAGCTCCTCGTGGGCCTCCGCGACTCGCGAGAACGGGTAGCGACTGCCCATGTGCGGTCGGATGCGGCCACGGCCGCAGAGGTCGATGACCGCCAGGCCTTCGCGGCGCACGAGCTGCGCGTGTTCCCACAGATGCCCGATGTTGACGCCGGCCACGCCACGGTTGTCGTCGAGGAGGCTGAGCGGGGTGAACGGCGGATCCTTCTTCAGCTCGCGCAGGAGGCCGATGATCGCTCGGCGGCCGCCCTGCACGACCTGCGCGAGGCCGAAGATCACCAGCAGGCCACCCGGGCGCAGGAGCGAGTAGCCCTTCTTCCACTGTTCCATCCCGCCGAGCGGATCGAGGACGAGGTCGACGCCCTGGCCGTCCGTGAGGCGACGGACCACCTCGGCGTAGTCCTCGGTGCGGTAGTCGATGGGATGGGTGCAGCCCTGGGCGCGGACGAAATCGAACTTGTCCGCGGCAGCGGTGCCGAAGGTGACCACGTCCGGCACGTGCCGGCACATCTGGAGCACGGCGGTTCCCACCCCTCCCGCCGCCATGTGGACCAGGACCCGGTCGCCTTCCCGCAGGCGCCACACCCGCTCCAGGACGTGGAACGCAGTGATGAAATTGACCGGCAGCGCCGCCGCGTCCTCGAAGCCCATGTCCGGCGGGATCGGCGCGGAGTAGTCGGTGTCCACGCAGACGTGGCTTGCCTGGCCACCGAAGCGGGACATGTAGACCACTCGACGGCCGACGAGGCCCGGGTCGACACCCGGTCCCACGCGATCGATCTCGCCCGCCCCTTCGTAGCCGAGGACGCAGGGAGGTCGGGGCGCATCGGGGTAGGTGCCACGCCGCGCCATGACCTCGGCGTAGTTCAGCCCGACGGCGCGGGTGGCTATTCGGACCTGGCCGGGGAGCGGCACCGGATCCGGAGACTCGCGGACCTCGAGCGCATCGAGGCCTCCGTGGTGGGTGATCCAGATAGCTCGCATGGCCGCCGTATAACGAGACTCGGGCCGTGGCTCAACCTCTCCTGCTCGTGGCCGCCGGCCGGATCGACGGTGACGGAGGAGCGCGCGCTACCCCGCGTCCGCCACCACCACCACCACCGCGACGTTGACGAGCACGACGCCGTCGCTGCGGCGGACCCTGACGAACCGCCCCGTCTCGTTCAAGAAATCGAGGGTTCGGGTGTGTCCGATCGGTGCTGCCACGTGGATGGATCCCAGCAGCTCCGTCCCGTCGTCCAGTAGCACCTCGATCGCTCGCTCCTCGCCGAACGCTTCGACCGGGGCTACCCCGTCGGGCTCGAGCAGCTCGACGGTGCGGATGGCGTGCTTGCCGAGGAGGACCGGATCGTCGCGCCCTTCCGCGAAAAACGGGACGAATCGGGCTGCGTCGTTGAGGAGGTCCGAGAGCGTCTCGCTGCCCACGTGCTGGCGCGCCTGCTCGGCGCAAGAGAACTGACCGGTCAGGGTGGTGCCGCTCGCCAGCCGGACGCGCGCCGGAACCCTGTGGGTCGTGATCCGGAAGCTGCTGCTCGGTGTCCGCGGGACGTTCATGGCGGAGCCTCACGAAGGTCGCGCTCGGCCGCGATGACGGGGAGGCGGGCGAAGCTCTGCTTGTCCTGAGCGCGTTCAAGGGCGTCACGGGCTGTGATCGTGCCCGCCGCGACCAGCCGCTCGAGGGCCGTGTCCATGGTCTGCATTCCTTCGCGGACCCCGGCGTGCATCAGGTTGACTAGCGCCGCGGTCTTCGCTTCTCGGATCGCGGCGGCGACGGCCGGGCTGCTCACCAGGATTTCGTGTGCTGCGGCCCGGCCGCGTCCGTCCGCCCGGGGGACGAGCTGCTGCGCCACTACGCCGGCGATGGCTTCCCCGAGGAGGCTGCGCACCTGTGACTCGTCGGCCACCGGCGCCGCGTCGATGAATCGTTCGACGGTGGCGGTCACCGTCCCCGACTGCATCGTCGACAACACCAGAGTCCCCGCGGCTGCGAGTTCGAGCGCGCGGACCATCGTTTCCGAATCGTCGAGGCGACCGATGACCACCACATCGGCGCCCTCGCGGGTAGCTGAGCACAATGCGTCGCGGAAGCTCGGTGCGTCGAACCCAATCTCACGATGGGTGATCTCCGAACAGACCGGCGTGTGCACGAACTCCACTGGGTCCTCGATGGTGAGGATGCTCGCGGAGCGCGTCTGGTTGAGGTGGGAAACCATGGCGGCGAGCGTCGTCGTCTTGCCGCTTCCCGCCGTGCCCGCCACGAGGACCAGGCCAGCCGGTCGTCGCGCCAGATCGAGCACCACGGGGGGAATGCCGAGCTCCGTGGGATCGAGGCTGCGGTTCGAGATGTGATGAAAAACGGCTGCGGGTCCGTTGAGCTCGAAGAAGTAGTTGGCACGAAAGCGGGCACGGCTCCCGTAGGAGTAGGCGAAGTCGAGATCGTAGAGTGACTCGAAGGCGTTCCTCCGTTCGTCGTCGAGGAGCTCGAACAGAAGCTGTTCCATTTGCTCGATGCTGACCGGTTCGGCCGCGAGCGGCGCGAGCTCCCCGGCCAGACGGACGAGGGGCGGATGACCCACGGCGAGGTGGAGATCCGAGCCGCCGCGGTCGAGGAGGTCGTCGAAGAGGGGGTCGATCGCAGGCATCTCAGCGCTTCCCTTCCAGCAGCGCACGGAGGCTCGGGCGCGCTGTGAGCGGGCCACGCTCGGTTCGAGGCGCGAGGGCGCTGGTCTCGACGCCGATGGCCTCGGCGGCATCGGGGGCCACGATGCCGCTCTCGATCAGGTTCGCGATCGCCTCGCCGAGTCCCACCATGCCGTGTCTTTTCCCCCGACGAATGAGCGCTGGCAGCTGGTACACCTTGTCGTCACGGATCAGTGCCCACAGCGGGATGCCCCCGGCCACGATCTCCACGGCAGGGACGAGCCCCCCCCCGGAAGCGCGCGGCAAGAGCCGCTGCGCGGTCACCAGTTTGAGGGCGCCGGCGAGCTGTGCCCGCACATGCTGGTGGTGGTGGCGCGGAAATCGCTCGATGAGGCGTTCGATGGCGCGTTGCCCGCTCGGGGCATTGACGGCCGCGATGACGAGGTGGCCGGTCTGCGCGGCGATCAGCGCCATTTCGATGGCCGAGGCAGCGGTGAGCTCGTCGACGGCGATGAGATCGGGATCCTCGCGGAGGGCTGCTCGCAGCGCCATGGCCGCCGACGTGGCATGGATCCCCACCTCGCGCTGGGAAACCAAGGCGCGGTGGCGGGGGTGGACGAGTTCGATGCGGCTCTCCACGGTCACGACATGCACCGGCTGCGCGAGGTTCGTCGCGTGGACCAGCGAGGCAACGGTGGTGCTCTTTCCCTGCGCGGTCGGACTCGCTACGATCACGAGTCCTTGGCGTTCACCGAGCGCGCGGGAGAGCTCGGACGGGAGCCCGAGCGCGTCCGGGGTCTGCGGGTCCGTCGCCACCAAGCGTATGGCGCACTTCAACCCGGCCCGCTGGCGGCAAACGTTGAGCCTGAGTCTCCCCTCCGACCCGAGCGCCAGGGAGGCTTCGACGTGACCAACGGCGGCGAGGGTCGATACCTCTCCGGGCGAGAGCAGGTGGTCCACCAGGACATGGACGGAGTCGTGCGACAGCGCGTCGCCGAGGGGTTCGATGGCGCCGAGGCGGCGGACGTGGGCTGGTCTCCCGGATACGATGAAGAGATCGGTGGCCGAGCGAGCGCGCGCCCCGCGCACGAGGTCGCGCAGAGTGCCCTCGGCGTCCCGGGTCGAGAAGGCGAGCGGTGGTGCACAAGGAGCCGCCTCGGGCGCGAACGCCTCCGGGATGCCGGCCATCGTCGCCGTGAGATCGACCTTCGTTTCAGCGGTGCGGGAGCGGCGTGGCGAGATCCAGCCCGGAAGGCGGCCGTCGTCCGCGGTCCCCGCGTGGTCAGGGATCGGACCGCCGAGCACGAGCGGCAGATCGCTGTCTCGCCGCTCCGCGGCGGGCGGCACGGAGCTGGTGGACCGTGGCTCGGGCGGTGGTGGACAGGTCAGCACCGGTGGCAGGTCGTCGTCGTCCGCCCTCGGGTCCCCTGCTGCGGGCGCAACCGAGTCGGGGAGTCTCGGGGGAACGTCCGAGGGCCGCGGTGGCTCGCTCGGCCTGCTCGGGGCGACGGCGAAGGGCCGGGGTATCGACCCGGCACGCGGGGGAGGCCGGGTCGATGCGGAGCGGGGGTCCCTGGGCGGTGGGACGCTGGAGGGGGTCACCGCGAGTGGCCGCGGGGCAGGAGTGACGGGAAGGTTGGGGACGGTCGGGGCATTGTGGACGGCGGTGTGCGATCGGGATTCGGCCAGGGGCGAATCCACGCGGGCTGGCATCGGGGAGGGGAGGGGTGGGGTGGCGGGCAGGCTGGGGGCGAGGTCCATCGCGGGAGCCAGCGGCTGGGGCCGCGCGCTGTCCGCCTGTGGATCGTGCTCGCGGAGGACGATTCGGGCCCCGACGTTGCCAAGGCCCCGCGGCTGCTCTGCAGAGCGGTGGTGTGAGCTCGGCGGACTCCCTAAGGCGGCACCGTCGGGCCCGGTCCGCTTGCGAGCCGCGGACCGGGCGATGCGGATTTGGAGGCGCTCGCCGAATGACGCGATACGGGCGGCGTAGACTCGACCGTCGAGCTCGAAGCTGCCCGTCTGGTGGGGATCATCGCGCGCGAGGACCATCCGCTCGAGGGAGGTGCCCCGGACGATCGTGAGCACGCCTTCGAGAGTGAGCGTCTGCTTCGCCACTGCGCGGAGGCCATAGTCCGTCCGCACGGCGGGAGGCGAGTTGCTCTGGAGCACGACCTCGCGCACGTCCGGGCGGTTGAGGAGGTCGAGGAACTGCTGGAGCTTCGCCACCGCCCGAGGACGATACCAGGAAATTCTCGGTGGGTCGCCCGCCTTGCCGCCGCTGAACGCGTCGATGGCGGCTTCGCCCCGCCCCAGCCATCTGAGGGCCACCGGCGCGGCGCCGGCGCCCGGATCCGCGTCCGGCGGTCCTTGCTCGTCGGCCGGAAACCACCCTCAACGCGGGCGGATTCCGGTGTAAGCTCGCCAGCGTGAACCTCGTGCGCCGTCTCGTCCGCTGGTCGATCGCGGCGTATGCCGTGCTCGCGTGCACCAACGATCCGTATCCGTCGACGGACGCGCCGGTGAAGGTGCTCTATCGCCCGTTCGATGAGGCGCCGAAGACGCTCGATCCAGCGGTCGCCTACACGACCACCGCGCACGACATCAGCGGGCTCGTGAACGCCACCCTGCTCGAGTACCACTACCTGAAGCGCCCCTACGTCCTGGTCCCCGGCCTCGCCCGCGCCGTGCCGACCGCCGAGCTCCGCGGCGCCCAGACGGTCTATCGCTTCGAGCTCCTCTCGGACCTGATCTACCAGGACGACGCCTGCTTCGGTGCTCATCACGGCGGAGCGCGCACGCGGCCCGTCACCGCGCGCGACGTCGAGTTCGAGCTCATGCGGATTGCCGATCCGGAGGTCAACAGCCCGGCGCTCGAGCCCTTCGCCCACGTCGTCGATCTGCTGGCGTTCCGGCAGCGGCTCACGGCGCTTCGGGCTGCCGACCCGGCCGTCGCTGTGCTCCCCGTGCCCGAGCAGTACGCGCGGGCACGGCGGATCGCCGGCGTGGCCGTGACTTCGGACACGGTGCTCGAGCTCGCCCTGGCGGAGCCCTACCCGCAGATCCTCTACTGGTTCACGATGCCGTTCACTGCGCCGATGCCGTGGGAGGCGGTCGCCTTCTACGACGGCCAGGAGGGGCGACCGCACCTCGCCGACCACCCGGTCGGGGCCGGCCCCTACCGCATCGTGGAGTACGACAAGCAGAGTCGCATCGTCCTCGAGCGGAACGACAACTGGCACGGAGCTCGCCATCCCGAGTGGCGGGCCCCGGGCACGGTGTTCCCCGTGGACGTGCCCGCCGAGGACCTCGGGGTAACCGTGCCGAATACCACGCCGGGGGCGCCGCTGCCGTTCATCGAACGCGTGGAGCTTCGCCGGGAGAAGGAGCGGATCCCCGCCTTCAACAAGTTCCTCCAGGGCTACTACGACGCTTCCGGCATCGTGAAGGAGAGTTTCGACAAGGTGGTGCAGAACGACCGGCTCTCCCCGGAAATGAGCGAGCGAGGGATCGCGCTCCGCAAGTCCGTGGAACCGGCGATCTACTACGTCGGCTTCAACATGGATGACCGGGTGCTCGGCGCGCCCGGGGGCAACCGAGCGCAGCGGCTCCGTCAGGCGATGAGTCTCGCCATCGACGCCGAGGAGTACCTCCGCCTCTTCCTCAACGGGCGCGGCGTGCCCGCGCAGTCGCTGCTTCCTCCCGGAATCTTCGGTTTCGAGCCCGCGTACCGCAACCCGTACCGCACCCCCGATCTGCCTCGGGCGAAACGCCTCCTCGCCGAGGCGGGCTATCCCGGCGGCATCGATCCGGCTACGGGCGCCCCGCTACGGCTCACCTTCGACACGGGTGACACCAGCGCCGAGGGGCGCCTCAACTACACCTATTACATCAACTCGTGGCGGCGACTCGGGATCGACGTCGAGCTCCAGGCGACCAGCTACAACCGCTTCCAGGAGAAGATGCGGGAGGGGGGATTCCAGATCTTCAACTGGGGATGGGTCGCCGACTATCCTGATCCCGAGAACTTCATGTTCCTCCTGTGGTCCAAGATGTCGCGCAAGGCGAACAACGGCCCGAACACCGCGAACTACTCCGACCCCGGCTTCGACGCCCTCTTCCTGCGCATGAAGGCGATGGAGAGCGGACCCAAGCGCCTCTCCATCATCCGCGAGATGCGCCGACGGCTCGAGGAAGACTGCCCTTGGATACCGATGTTCTACCCGGAGCAATACTCGCTCTATCACGGCTGGCTCCACAACGTGAAGCCGTTCGGCATGTCGACCCCGCAGGCCAAGTATTACGATCTCGATCCCGCGCTGCGGGCCGAGCGACGCCGTGTCTGGAACCGCCCGGTGCTCTGGCCCGCCTTCCTGGCGCTCGGCCTGCTCCTCGCGCTCGTGGCGCCCGGCATCGCGACCTTCTTCCGGGAGCGGCAGTAGATGTTGGCCTACGTGGTTCGCCGCGTCGCCTACGGTCTGGTCACCGTCGTCGGCGTGCTCTTCTTGCTCTTCTTGCTCTTCTTCACCATCACGGCGCCCGACGACGTGGCCCGGAAGGCGCTCGGAGAGAAGGCGCAGCAGGAGCAGATCGACCAGTGGAAGCGGCTCCACGGCTACGACCGGCCGCTGCTGCCCGGCCCGGGGCACGTACGCGACAACATGTTGGTCGAGCACTTCCGGCGCATGCTAACCTTCGACTTCGGGCGGAGCGACGCCGATGACACCGTAATCCTCGATCGGATCAAGGATGGCGCCGTGCCGAGCATCCTCCTCACGACGCCGCTCTTCCTGGTTGGCCTCTGTCTCGGGATCCTGCTCAGCCTCTTCGTGGCCTTCTTCCGGGAGACCTACATCGATCGGACCGGCGTCTTCCTCGCGGTGCTGGGGATGAGCCTGTCCATCCTTCTTTACATCATCGGGGCCCAGTTCCTCGTGGGCAAGCTCCTCCGTTGGTTCCCGATCTCGGGCTACGATCCGGATCCGGCCGTCGTTTGGCGATTCCTCGCCCTTCCCGTCGTGGTCGGCATTCTGAGCTCGCTCGGCGGCAACGTTCGCTTCTACCGCACGGTGTTCGTTGAGGAGGTCAACCGCGACTACGTGCGGACGGCCAGGGCAAAGGGCGCCGGTGACGGCCGCGTGATGCTGAGGCACGTCCTCGGCAACGCGATGATCCCGATCCTCACCAACGTAGTGATGGCGATCCCGTTTCTGTTCACCGGTTCCCTCCTGCTCGAGGCCTTCTTCGGGATCCCTGGCCTCGGGTCCATGACCGTAGATGCCATTGACAACAATGACTTCGCCACCCTGCGCACGATGGTCTACATCGATGCGCTGCTGTTCATCCTGGGGCAGATCCTCACGGACGTAAGCTACACGGTGGCTGATCCGCGGATCCGGTTGGAGTAGTGATCGTGCAGGCCATTCTCGAGCACCACTGGTTCTCCAACGCCGTCGTCGCGGCACTGCTCCTCGGTTCGGTCGCCCTCTCGGTGTTCGTGCACCGGAACGAGCTCTGGCGGGGGGCGGCGCGGGAACTCGGGCGGCGGCGTCCCGTAGCGCTGGGGGTGCTGGCGGTCTACGTCGGGATCGGACTCGCGGACTCGGTGGCGTGGGTCGACGGCCGCATGCAGGGGGAAGACGTGGTGTCCGCACATCAGCCGCGATCGGCGGTCGAACGCGCCTTCGGCGGCCGTCCCGAGAAGACCTACTCGCGGCCCTTCGCCGGGGCAGAGCTCTACGGTACCCCGCCGCGGCCGCTCGCGTTCCCCGGGCGGCACCCCCTCGGGACCGACATCCTCGGTCGGGACACCCTGCTCTTGACCCTCCGGGGGGTTCGGGTCGCGCTCCTGGTCGGGGGTCTGACCAGCCTCATCGCGATCCCGCTCGCGCTCCTTTTCGGCGTCAGTGCGGGGTACTTCGGCCGGCGCGTGGACGACGTGGTCTTCTTCGTGATGTCGACGCTCGCGTCGATTCCTGGGATTCTGCTGCTCATCGCCCTGGTGATGGCGCTTGGCCAGGGGACGCTCCAGGTCTGCCTGGCCCTCGCCGTCACCAGCTGGGTGAGCTTCTGCCGCATTGCCCGGGGCGAGACCATGAAGCTCCGGGAGCTCGACTACGTGCACGCGGCCCGGCTGATGGGGGTTTCCGAGGTCGGAATCGTGTGGCGTCACGTGCTGCCGAACCTGATGCACTTGGTGGTCATCACCTTCGTCCTGATGTTCTCCGGGCAGGTGCTGGTGGAGGCGGTTCTGGCCTGGCTCGGCATCGGCGCGGCGGGGAGCTGGGGGCAGATGATCGCCCAGGCCAAGGACGAGCTGTCCCGGGAACCCGTGGTGTACTGGAACGTGCTCGCGGCGGGCGCTGGGATGTTCGTGCTGCTCCTCGCCATCAATTCGGTTGGGGACGCCATACGCGACATCCTCGATCCGCGCACGCGGCGGGAGCGGGAGTAGAGCGATGGCGGCCGCGAAGAACGACAGTGCCGGCTCCGAATCGGTTCGCGTGCGCGATCTCGTCACGACCTTCCCCTACGGGTCGCGGCGTGTCGCCGTGGTCGACCAGGTGAGCTTCGGCGTCGCGCCCGGCGAGGTGCTGGCCCTGGTCGGGGAGAGTGGCTGCGGGAAGTCCATGACGGCGCTCTCGATGCTGCGCCTCGTCCCGAAGCCGGGACGGGTCGAGGGGGGGTCGGTACGGCTCGGCGAGACGGAGGTGCTCGAGCTCGACGTCCCGGCGATGCGGCGGCTCCGGGGCCACCAAATGGCGATGATCTTCCAAGAGCCCATGTCGAGCCTCAACCCCGTGCAGGCCGTCGGCGCCCAGGTCGTGGAGGCCATCCTCCTGCACGAGGACACCACCGTGCGCGCGGCGCGGAAGCGCACTGTCGAGCTCTTCGCGGCGGTCGGCATCCCGGACCCGCGGACGCGAATCGATGCCTACCCCCACCAGCTCTCGGGCGGGCTCAAGCAGCGGGTGATGATCGCCATGGCGCTCGCCCTGCGCCCCACGGTACTGCTCGCGGACGAGCCAACGACGGCCCTCGACGTCACCATTCAGGCCCAGATCCTCCGGCTGATGCGGGAACTGCAGCGGGACACGGGGACAGCGATCCTCCTTATCACGCACGATCTCGGGGTCGTCAACGAGATGGCCGACCGCGTCGCGGTCATGTACGGAGGGAAGATAGTGGAGATGGGCAATCGGCGCGCGGTCCTCGGTGAACCGTCGCACCCCTACACCAGGGGGCTGCTCGCGGCGATGCCCGGGCGGGCGCGGCGTGGCGAGCCGCTCCACGAGATCACCGGCGTGGTGCCACAGCCGGCGGAGTGGCAGCGGGGCTGCCGCTTCGCGAGCCGCTGCCCCGAACGGCTGCCCCACTGCACCGACCAGCCTGCCCCGCGGTCGGAGCCATCGCCAGCGCGCGAGGTCTTCTGCCACGCGCGGGTCGGCGCGCCTCGCGACATCGATCCGGGCAGCTCTCGACCCGTCGTTGCCGCCGAGGAGGGCGAGTGATCGACCAGAGGCTGCTCGAGCTCACCGAGCTCGTGACCTGGTTCCCGATCCGGCGCGGGGTCTTCCAGCGGGTGGTGGGGTACGTCCGCGCGGTGGACGGCGTGAGCCTCGACGTTGCGGCGGGAGAGACCGTGGCGCTGGTCGGCGAGAGCGGGTGCGGCAAGACGACCGTGGGGCGATCCCTCCTGCGCCTTGTGGAACCTCGTGCCGGCAGTGTGCGCTTCGCTGGTGAGGAGCTCCTCGGCCTCCCGCCCCGCGAGCTTCGCCGGGCCCGCCGACCCATGCAGATGGTGTTTCAGGATCCGATGACGGCGCTCGATCCCCGGATGCGAGTCCGTGACATCCTCACCGAGGGGCTCGACGCATACCGCATCGGCGTCAACGCTGCCGAGCGCACGGCGCGGGCGCGCGACCTGCTCGAGCGGGTGCGGCTGCCCACCGAGTACCTCTCCCGATACCCGCACGAGTTCTCGGGTGGTCAGCGGCAGCGGATCGGGATCGCACGGGCCCTCTCGGTCGAGCCGCGGCTGATCGTCCTCGACGAGGCCGTCTCCGCGCTCGACGTCTCCATCCAGGCGCAGATCCTGAACCTCCTCGCCGAGCTCCAGGCCGAGCTCGGGATCGCGTACCTCTTCGTCACTCACGATCTCTCCGTCGTCCGCTACCTCGCGCGTCGAGTCGCGGTGATGTATCTTGGCGAACTCGTCGAGCAGGCGGAGACCGAGCCCCTCTTCGCCGAGCCGTTGCACCCATACACCCGCGGGCTTCTCGCCGCCGTGCCGTCGCTCGATCCCGACGTCCGTCGCATCGAGGCACGGGTGCTCGGCGACGTGCCATCGCCCGCGAATCCACCCCTGGGGTGCCGATTCCACACGCGATGTCCGGAGGCGATGGCACGCTGTTCGCGCGAGGCACCACCCCTCTATCGCCTGGGGAGGCGGGCGGTGCGCTGCTTCCTCCACGAGACCGAGCACGGATCCCCGAATTGTCCAGGACGTCGCGCGGGGTGAGGGCGGTTCCTGGCCGACGCGCGACGACCGCGGGTCGAAGGTCGGGGTGACGGCTTCCTCGGGTGGTGTTGGCTGGATCCATGGTGACCTCCGTGCGCCGCGTTGCAGCGGCGGCTTGGCCCCTCTCCGCGCAGGTTTCAGGACAGCGAACTGCCGAGGATCGCCGGGTCGCGTCGGAGCTAGAGCTCCGATCAGGTTGCCGACAGCAACGGCAGCGCTGGAAACGCGTCCGTGCGAGGCGAGGACGCTTCTCCAGCGCTGCCTCTGGAGAGGTCTGCTGCCGGTTCGGTGCTCTAGGTTGTTGATTTGACGCAGCAATCAACCTGATCGCTGCTCTAGGGACCGGCGGGGATGCTGCTGCCGTCAACGCGATCGAGCGCGAGTGTACCGTACACCGAGGACGACCGCGGCCAGGCCGAGCGGCGCCTCGGTTGTCGCGGTCCTCGGTCGCCCTGCCGCCGCGCACACCATCACCCGAAAGGCCTGAAGCCGACTCAAGACCAAACGCCAATCCCCAGGCGGGCTCCGCTGCCACCCCCGCCCGGGCCAGAACCTCCTCGCCTGGGACAGCGAGCGGGCAGTCTTGGCGGCTCCCGGATCCCCCCGCCTGGACCGTTCGCCCCTCCCCGCCTAGGCTCCCGCCGCCCCCATGCAGGAACAGCCTCCGAAGACCGGCTACACCATCCTGGCCGCGATCGCCGCTTACGCGCGCGCGGCGGGTGCCGGGGCCGTCGCGGTCGCGGGGGCGGTGCTCTTTGCGCGAATCGTTGACGAACACTACCCGATTCGCGACTGGTTCATCTGGACTCTCCTCCCCATCTGGGCATACGTGGGGCTCTTCGCCGCGAGCACGTTCTCGTTCGGGGCCGGCGTGCTTCGGTGGACCACGGGTCCTCGCCGGGCTCCTCTCGCCGAATGGGTGATCCATTCGCTGACCGTCGGCATCGTGGCGTTCGTCTGGGGCCTCTATCTTCTGGGAGCGACCGGATTCCTCGTCGGCTGGGCGGCGCTGGTGCTCCCGTTGGGGATGCTGATGGTGAGCGCTCCTACCATTCGCGCGACGTATCGAGATTTCGATCGCGGGTGGCGAGGAGGTCCATCGCGGCCGCTGCTCCAGCGCATCTTGATCGCGGCCGCGGTGGCGTGGGGGATCGTGTGGTTGTTCCTCGTCTACCTCGAGGCCCTGTCCCCGTCGTCCATCAACTTCGACGCCTCCTGGTATCACCTTCCAATTGCCCAGGACTACGCCCGGATCGGTCGGATCGTCCCCTTCCCCGGCGAGGGTCACCGCGCCTATCCGCACCTCACGAGCATGGTGCAGACCTGGGCCCTGCTCGTGCCGGGGCTCGCCACGCCCGAACGCTGGATGTTGATCCTGAACCTCGAGTTCTTCATCGTGGTCGGGCGAATCATCGGCGTTGCCGCCGTGGCCGCCTTCGTGCTCGACGATCGCGAGGTCCCGGCGTTGTGGGTGGTCTTCTTCTTGTTCCCCACGGTCTTCGTCTACGACCAGAACATCGGGGGCTCCGCGGATCACTACGTTGGATTTTTCGCCGCGCCGGTCTTCCTCGCTGCAGCGCGGAGCCTCAGCGCGTTCGAGCCTCGGCACTGCGTGCAAACCGGTGTCGCCCTGGCGGGCGCGATCCTCACCAAATACCAGGCGGCCTACCTGGCTGCAGCGGTGGCGGTGGTCCTCACCGTGACCTGGGCTTGGCAGGTCGGGAAGCGCGTGGCGGGGCGCCGTTTCTCGGCGGGTCGGGGCGGCATCCTACCCGGGCGCCGCCTCGTGTTGGCTCCCATCCTGGTCGTCGCGGCAACGGGGCTGGTCAGCGCCCCTCACCTGGTCAAAAACACTGTATTTTACGGCAACCCGACCTATCCGCTGTTGCAGAAGTACTTCCCGGGTACCCATCCTCGAATCCTTCCGTCGGAGAAGAAGGGGACTGTGGCGGGGGGGTTCTCCCCCCGCGGACAAGGACTCGCTCGGCAGGTTTGGATCGGGCAGAGGATATTGGACCACTCCATCGTCACCGGCAATCGTGATCTCACGAAGCATCGCCCGTACATGGGATCGCTCTTCACCCTGCTCCTGCCCGTGCTTCCGTTCGTTCGCCGCCCGCGCCGTGCCCTGATCGCCGCGGCGGTTTCGCTGTTGGCCTTCTACGTTTGGGCGGCCACGGCCGCGAACGATCGCTACACCTTGGCCTTCATGACCGTGCCCATCGGTCTCACTGCTGCGCTGCTGGTTCGAGGGTGGGAGCTCGGTTGGTTGGCGCGCGTCGGCCTGAGTGTCGTCGTCGGCGTGCAATTCCTGTGGAGCGTGGACGCACCGTTCGTCCACGGTGACCGGCGGCTCGCCGCCGGGGTCGCTCTGTTGCGCGCGGGACATCGCGGCAAGGTCGATGACGAGCGTCTCGGTGAACGCGCTACCGCGCGGGCGATCACCGACGCGACCCCGCCCGACGCGCGAATCCTGGCCCGCAACTACCGCTCGCTCCTCGGACTCGATCGGTTGGTCTACAGCGACGTCGAGGCCGTACAGGGCGCGATCAGGTACCGGGGATTGAAGAACGCCAACGGGCTATATGCCCAGTGCGTTCGCGAGGGGATAACGCACCTCATCTACCCTGAGGGCCAGCGCCGCCCCCACTCCTGGAACAACACTATCCTCTTCGCCGAGCTGGCTCGACACGGAAGGCGGCTCATGAAGTCCGGCGGGGTCGTGCTTGTCGAGCTCGGTCGGGAGCCCCCGCCCGCGACCGCGCCGTACTTGGTCCTCGTACGCGGGCTCAGCGAGTACTCAGACGGTCTCTACCCCGTGGAAGCGCTCGATATCGTCGACCAAGTTCCGCGCGCAAACCGTCCGGATCGCAACCCGCTCCAGGCGCTGACGGCCGCGAACGCCCAGGAGCTCGTCGGTCGGGCCAGCGCCATCGCGTCGACTCGCGACCTCCCCGGGGGGGCACAATCCCGCGTCGAGCGCGATTTCGAGCGGTTCGAGCGGTTCGGCTCGGCGTCGGTGTATCTGCGCCGGCGGCGCTGAGCCTGGCTTCGGCCCCAAGGGCCGCGGAGCTCCTGCACCTCCGCCCAAGTCCTTCGGAGGGGCCAGGTGTCGCCCACGGTCGGCGATCCGCTGTTGGCGGACCCTACGATCATCAGCGACCCGCCCGTGGGCTCCGAGCCGGATCAGGTCGAATCATCCTGGAAACCGAAGGGGCTGCGCGGCGTGGGGGCCGAGGACCGACGCTCCACCCGGTCCATGGCGGGAGACGGCCCGCTATGCCACCATTGCACCGAGCGGCCCGCCGCTTCCCTGGGCGTGAACCAACGCTCCCGCGTCCGGTCTGGTTCGTCGTATGCGCACCGATGGATTGGCTTCCCTGATGGATCCGGCGCCGGGTCGGGATCTGGTGGGGGCAGTCCTGGATGGGCGGTACCGGGTCGAGCGGCGTATCGGGGGTGGCGGCATGGGCACCGTCTGGGAGGTCGAGCACGTCGAGTCCCTGCAGCGGCTCGCCCTCAAGACGCTCGCCCTCCCGCTCGACGAGGCGACGCGCGAGCGTTTCCTGCGCGAGGCTCGAGCCGCCGCCGCGCTCGAGACGCGTCATGTGGTTCGCATCACGGATGCGCGCATGGGGTATGTTCACCAGGGGGAGCCGCTGCCCTTCCTGGTGATGGAGCTGCTTCGGGGGGACTCGCTCGGGAATCTACTTTCGGTGCGGGGTCGGTTGAGCTTCGGCGAGGTCGTCTGGGTCATCAGGCAAGTCGGTCGCGCGCTCGGGCTTGCCCACGCCCGAGGGATCGTCCATCGGGACCTGAAGCCGGCCAACCTCATCGTCGCTATCGACGATGGATCGCCCATCGTCAAACTCTGTGACTTCGGGGTGGCCAAGCTGGTGGGGGACTCGGGCCTCGCGCTGGCGCGCACGAACGCGCCGACGACGGGCACCGGCGCCATGCTCGGGACACCCCTTTACATGGCTCCTGAACAGCTGCGAGGCAATGGCCGCGTCGAGCCAGCCACCGACCAGTGGGCGCTCGGGGTGCTCGTGTTCCGGTCGCTGGCGCGGCGCGAGTATTTCGGCGACGTTGGCACCACGACCGAGCTGGTGCTCCGGATCGCCCAGGATCCGCTGCAGCCCCCGAGCGAACTCGAAGCAACGCTGACGCCGGCCTTCGATCGATGGTTCCTGCGGAGTCTCGCCCGCGACCCGAGCGAGCGGTTCCGTGACGTGCGCGCCCAGGTGGCCGCGCTCGAGATCGCCCTCGGTCGTCCGCAGCCGGTGCCCCTTCACCCGGGGCATCTGGGGGGGAAGGGGGCGCAGCCGGGGGGGCTCGTCACCGGTCCCACGGCGGACGTGTCGGCCGCCGTGCTCCCCGAGCGTGGTCGGGCTCGTGAGGTTGCCCTCGCGAACCTTGCGACACCCGGCCACCGCCTCCGGGCAACGCTCGCGGCCCTCCTGGTCCTCACGGGGGGCGCGCTGTGGGGGCTCGGAACGTGGCTACCGCGTTGGCTTGCTCCGCCCTCGCCGTCCCCGACTGCCGGGCAGGGAGCCGGGGAGTCCGCGGCGCCGATCACGGTGGGGTCTTCCCCGCCCTCCGTCTCCTCGCCACCGGCTCCGCTCGTCACCCCGGTCGGGTCGGTGGCGGCGATGGCGGTGCGCGTTCCGTCGAGCGCTCTTCCTGAGAGATCGGTCGGTCCTGCTCCAGGGGTGGAGTCGCTGGTCACGTCGAGGAGCTCCACGATCACGTCCGGCGGGAGAGCTGCGTGGTCGGGGACGAGTGCGACCCCAGTCGCCTCCGCGTCGGCACCAAGGCCTTCGCCCCCGCTGCTGGGCGCTTCGGCCCCGTGCAACCGCTCTGCCGAATGCGCCAGCGGGCTCTGCGTCGCGGAAACCTGCCGATGAGCGCACCTCCCGGCGGGAAGCCATGTCCCCGGGGCCGACCGCGGCCTGGGCAGGGCCGGTGGATCCGAGCCACGATACTGGCGCAGAGTCTCGCCACCTGGGGCCTTGGCCCCTCCACCGCCTGCGCCGATGAGGACGATATCGCCTCCTGGATCGCTCGCCTTCGAGGGGCGACTCGGTGTGGCGACGCGCGTCGAACCAGATAGGGCCGAAGGTGACGAGTTCGGAATCACAGGGTGGCTGCCCGGACGTCGACCTGTACGCCAGAATGCTAGCGGGCCGTCTTGCCGCCGCGGAGCGAGTCGCCCTCGAACGCCATATCGATGCCTGCCCGGACTGCATGGAGCTCGTGGCGGAGCTCGGCAAGATCTACGGGCGTCCGGCCTCCATACCCCCCGGGTCTTTCCCCCCGTCCGTCCAGGGGTCCCCGCCGGAAGCACCGAAGGGTCGGGACGCGACCGCGTCCCTGGACAGCCGTCCGTCCCCGCCCGATCCCACCGTGGCGTCGGGCGATCCGCTGGTGGCCTGGATCGCGGCGATGCTCCTCTTGCTCCTGGCGGGGGTCACCGTCGTCGCGTGGACGGCCGCGCCTGCGGCGGTTGGCGTGCTGGCTACGGACGGCACGATCCGGAGCTCGCGGACCTGGCTCGCCGCCGTGGTGGTCTACGCGGCGGTCATGGGACCAGTCGGCATCCTGGCTGGGTTGCCGGTCGCCATCGTGGCGTGGCGTGATCCGCCCTGGGCGACCGTGATCATTCGAGTCCTGCTCTGGACCACCCTGCCGACCCTGGTGCTCCTTCCGTTCGCGGTCTTTTCGCTGAGATCGCTGTCGCGCGTGGCGCGGGCTCCGTCCGTGACCCGAGGGGCAAGGGTTGAGGCGTGAGGCTTCCCGCCGGGGACCGTGCGGCAACGGGAACCAAGGGACGAGGCTGAACGGAACAGCCCATCCCTTGCCTCGTTGCGCGTCTCTGCGCCGAGCGATGATCCCTTGAAGCAGCAGAACAAGGCCATTGCGGACCCTCCCTGCGTCGCGCCACAATGCCGCCAAGGACATGGACCCGGGACTGTGGTCTCGATCCTCGGGTTCGCCTCGGTGCTGTAGGATCCCATGTACACCGCGTTGGCCGCCGAGATCCTCGCGGAACGCCCCGAAGGGCCACCCGGCCCGACCGCCGCTGAGCTCGCCGACCGGCTCGTGGCCATGATCGAACGGGCGCTGGCGAGGCATCCAGGGTTCGGCGTCGAGCCGGCCGAATTCGGCCGATACCTCGCGGAGAAATTGGCGGCGACACCGGTCGACGAGCCCATTCCCGACGAGCTCTCGGCCGAGGATCTCCTCCTCGCCTTGGCTTGTGCCCGCG
Organism: Polyangiaceae bacterium; assembly: GCA_016933275.1. Classification (GTDB taxonomy): domain Bacteria; phylum Myxococcota_A; class Polyangia; order Polyangiales; family Polyangiaceae; genus JAFGBI01. The sequence goes on from JAFGBI010000264.1 coordinate 24,632, forward strand.
GCGAAGCGGCGGCCCTCGCGGCGTTCGAGGAGGCGTACCGTCCGGAGCTGGCGGCGGCGCTTGCCAAGCTTCGCGTGGCGGCTGACTGGCACGCGGACCTCCGGCAGCGTCTCTGGCAGAAGCTCTTCGTCGGCGACGGTGGGCGGCCGCGGATCCTCGAGTTCTCGGGGCGCGGACTGCTCAAGCATTGGTTCCGGGTGACCGTCGTGCGCTCGCTCCTCGACGAGCTCCGGCGGGACAAGCGGCGGCCCGCCGCTGCGGCCGAGGACGCCATCCTTGGGGTTCCCGAGCCGGGGCCCGACCCGGAGATGGATCACATGAAGCGCCTCTACCGGCACGAGTTTCGGCTCGCGTTCGAGGAGGCGGTGGTCGCGTTGTCCCCGGACGACCGAAATATGCTCCGCTGCCATTTCGCACAGCAGATGACCATCGACGAGATCGGGGCTGCGTTCGGGATCCATCGTGCTACCGCCGCCCGTCGGGTCAATCGCGCGCGAGAGCACCTCATTGCCGGCACTCGCGAGCGGCTCGCCGCCCGCCTGTCGCTCTCGGAGCCGGAAATGCAGAGCGTGCTCCGGCTGATCGAGAGCAACCTCCACGTGAGCGTCGCCCGGCTCCTCGATTGAGCCACCGAAGGCGATGAGGCGCTGCGGGAGTACGATTCCGCGACCCAACGGGTCGATCCGACGACGCACCACCCATGCCCGCCGGGGTCGCCGCGGCGGGGCTTGCCGTCGTGCCCCCAGGGACCGGCTGCGGCCGCGCCAGCAGGAACCGAGCTTCGGATCATGGCTCCAAACCCGCCAGCGGTCCAGACCCAGGGTGCGTCCTCTCTCCAACGTCAACGGGTGCTATCCCCCGACCAGCGCCGGCGGGAGGGGGGCCATCGCACCCGGGCAGGACGCCACGTAGGCGGCGACCCGGTTGGCGCGCTCGGCCAGGGGACGTAGGTCCGTCGGCAAGCCGCGCGCGCGCCCGAGCTCGCAACACAGCACGGCGACGAACGCATCTCCAGCACCAACCGGATCTCCTCGCCCGTCCACGATGGGGAAGCCGGGGTGATCCACACGAGCCGTCCTCGTGGCGAGTGTGCATCCCCCGGCCCCGCGGGTCAGCGCGACCAGCTTCACACCCTGGTCGAGGAGGCAGCCGATTGCCTCTCCTCTGGCCGGAAACGCGCGCTCGACCAGGGAGGCCTCGACGAGGTTCAACTTTACCACGTCCGCATTCCCCACGGTCGCGGCGATCACCTCACAGTCCTCGAAGGGGGGACGGACGTTGAGGTCGCAGACGCGGAGACACCCCGCGCGGATGGCGGTCCAGGCCATGGCGAGCGCGCCTCGGCCGAGGAGGGTGCGTTGCGCCAGGGTTCCAAAATAGAACACGTCGGCCGACCCAATTGCCTGGGCGACGGCATCGTTCCAGGCGATGCGATCCCAGGCCACCTCCGACCTGATGGTGTAGAGGGGTTCGCCGGTCCTCACCGTCACCGAGACCGTGCCCGTCGGACTGCCAGCGTCGCTCTGGATCTGGGCCACGTCCACGCCGCTAGCCTCGAGCGTCGCTCGGGCTCGCGCCCCAAGCTCGTCCGTGCCGACTCGGCTGACCAGGGTGGCGGCCCCCCCCAGTTGCGCGACGTGGAAGGCCACGTTCGCTGCCGCGCCGCCGAGGCGGGCGCCGTCGTCGAACAGGTCCCACAACACCTCGCCCCACGCGACGACGCTGGGCGGCGACGGACCCGACAGGAATCCCCGGCTGGCTCCCACGGTGTCACGGATTGGTTCCATCGTCGGCCCCGATCCCCCAGCTCAGCTTCGCCCGGGCCGATCCTCTACCACAGTCGGCGAGGCGGTTGGGCCCTCGGCTTGCGCGGGCGACATGCCCTCCTTGGGCAGATTCCGGCATTCCTTGGTATACGTCCCGGCGATCCGGCAGAATGACCACGCGATGAGCGATCGCCCGCTCCCCGACGAGCAGACCGAGCGGTTCCCCGCCGGTTCCTTCCGTCCCCCCGAGGCCGAGGAAGAGGAGGTGGAGGGTGCGCTCACGGTGCTCCAGGGTCCGCGACTGGGGACGGTCTATCGACTTCATCGAGGAGAGAACCTCCTGGGGCGCGGGGAAGAGGCGGAGATCCGCGTCCTGTTCGAGGGCGTGTCGCGCCTTCACGCGCGCATCGTGGCTACGGACGTTGCCTACGTGCTCTCGGATCTCGACTCGACGAACGGCACCTTCCTCCGGGGTGAACCAGTCCAAGGTTCCGTCGAGCTCGCGGAAGGGGATCGGATCAGTCTCGGGGGCCGGGTCATCCTTCGGTTCTCGCGAGAGGGATCCCTGGAGCGCCAGCTCCGTGAGGAGCTCTACGCTCTGGCGACGCGTGACCCCCTCACGCGTGCCCACAACCGCCGCTACCTCGACGAGCGGATGGACTCGGAGTGGCCGTGGGCGGTGCGGCATGAGCAATCGTGCTCCCTTCTGATGATCGATCTAGACCATTTCAAGGAGGTCAACGATACACTCGGGCACCTCGCGGGTGACGCCATCCTTCAGGAGGCCGTGGCCGTGATCCAGAAGACCTTGCGGCGAGAGGACATCCTCGCGCGAGTGGGTGGTGAGGAGTTCGCCGTTCTCTGTCGCGCCACCGCCCTCGACTCCGCGATCCAGGTTGCGGAGCGGCTGCGCGCGGACATCGAAGGTCGGAGGTTCACCTGGCGCGATCGGTCGATCGCCATGACCGTGTCGATCGGGGTCGCTGCCTCGCACGAGCCCGGGATCACGGAGCCTCATCACCTTCGAGAGCGGGCCGACGAGAAGCTATATCGGGCCAAGGCGCGAGGAAGAAACTGCGTCGAGCCGCCGTCGACCTCTCCTCGGTGATGGCTCGTTGGCGACGGGCGGCGCTCCGGGCGCAGCCGTCCGGGCCGGTCCCCGGTCATCGAGTGAGTGATCCGCCGCCGATCAACGGATCGCCAGGAGGACGATGAGTGCCAGGAGGAGCAGGATGATGGTTCCCAGCAGAAGGAGGAGCGTGCTGCTCGGCCGATCGGGGGCGGCGTTCGCCGGCGGGGGCAGTTGGGCCGCCGCCGGGGGACGGTTCGCCAGCTTCGGACCGCGCGGCTTGACGCTCGTCCTGGTGGGCCGCGCCGAGGGGCGAGGATGGCCGCTCCGAGACCGCTTCGAGGGGCGCAGCGTCGCCGCCAAGGGGTCACCGGCCTGGAGTGTCCACGGGCGGATCGACCGCATGGACTTGCGCTTCCCCTCGATGGCGCCTTCGTGGTCGACGAAGGTGGGCTCGGACTCGCCGGTCGCGCGGCCGCTCCATCCGGAGGGGGCGGCGACGAGCCCGCTGCCCGCGGTGGGCGTCTGTTCGCGTTCCACGATCTCCAGGCCCCGGGCGAGCAGCGACAGGGTGCTTGCGCGACTGAGCTTGCGGAGCTCCTCGATCGCGGCTCTCTTCGTGGTACTCAGGCGCCGCTGTACGAGGTGTGCAATCTCAGGGGCGCCGATCACCTGCTCACGGTCGGCCATCCACTCCTCCAGGGCGAGGCGCATGGCGTTGGCGGTCGGGAAGCGATTCTCGGCGTCTTGTGCCAGGGCAGTCACGATGATTGCCTCGAGGTCCTTGGGGTAGTTGGGCTTAAGCTCGCTAGGCTTGCGGTACTCCCCCTCGAGGATCTTGTGCATCGCCTGCGGACCGCTGCCGAAGGGACGGAGCCCGAGGGTCGCGACGTAGAGAACGCAACCGAGTGCGTAGACGTCGGCACGACGATCCACGGCCCCACCCACGATCTGCTCGGGCGGGACATACGCGAATTTCCCCTTCACCTCTCCCGTCTTGGTGCGGGAGTGGAGCTGATGCCTCGCCTTCGCGATGCCGAAATCCGACACCTTCACCTGGCCCTGCAGCGACAGCAGGATGTTGGGTGGGGAGATGTCGCGGTGCACGATCCCAAGCGGTGCCCCCTCCTGATCCGTGGCCTCGTGCGCGGCGTGCGCACCAGCGCAAGCGTCGGCGACGATCCGCGCTGCGAGGTGGTACTTCAGCGGGGCGATCTCGGAACCTTTGTGGAGAAGCCCTGCCAGCGAATCGCCGGCGATCCACTCCATCACCATGAAGATGAGCTCCTCGTGCCGGTCGAGCTCTAGCAGATCGCAGACGTTTGGGTGGTGGATGGCGGACGCGACCGTGGCCTCGTCGATCAGCATCCGCGTGTACTCGGAATCGGCTGCGTACTCGGCACGGACGACCTTCAAGGCCACCGTTCGCGACAACCCGAGCCTACCGTCGGGCTTGGCAGCCCATACTTCTGCCATTCCGCCGCTGGCGAGCGGGGCGAGGAGTCGGTAACGTCCGATCCGTTCACCAGGGCGCAGCCGCGAGCTCGTACCTTCTCCGACGGTGTCGTTCACGAGGGTCCCTCCTCGGTGAAGGCCTGCTCCCGGCTACCATGACCTGCGCACCCCGAGGACCGCAAGGAACGGTCCGTTCCGTGGGTTCCCCCCCGGCATGCAGCGTGGATGCTGTGGAGCGAAGACAGCGTAGACCCCATGAGAAGTGCGGGACCTGGGCGAGCGTCGGCTGTTTCTGATAGGATATACGTTCGCAAGTGACGCCTCCAGAGCAGACTCTCTGTGGAATCGGGCCTGGCGACAGGCTGGGGGACTACCAACTTCTGGTTCAGGTGGGTACGGGTGGCATGGGGCGGGTGTGGGCGGGGCGCCGGCTGAGTGGGGCCCCGGGTTCGGCGAACCAGCTCGTGGCCATCAAGACCGGTCTCGGAGACGGGGGGGGTAGTGCGGAATTCACCCGCTTGTTCCTGGACGAGGCGCGTATCGCTTCGCTCATCGATCACGCGAACGTGCTGGCGGTGCACGAGCTCGGGGACCAGAACGGGGTCTTATACCTCGTAATGGAATGGTGTGATGGGGCCACCCTTCGCGACGTGCTCGATGCGGTCGCCGACCACCGAATACCGCTCGAGGTGGCGGTGCGCATCGTGGCCGATGTTGCGGCCGGGCTCCACGCTGCCCACGAGCTCGTCGGCGAGGACGGCGAGCCGATGCAGGTCGTGCATCGCGACGTCTCGCCCCAGAACGTCCTGTTGTGGTCCGCCGGGCACGTCAAGGTGTCGGATTTCGGGGTCGCCAAGGCGCGTGGGCAGCTCCATCGTCCCACGGAAACTGGTGAGGTGAAGGGAAAGCTCAGCTACATGGCGCCGGAGCAAGTGACCTCACCGCGGATCGATCGCCGTGCGGACGTGTTCGGCTTGGGCTGCGTGCTCTACGAGGCGACCGTAGGGCAGCGTCCGTATCACGGGGGAGATGCCCTCACGACGCTCTACCAGCTCCTCGAGCGAGACACCGTGACCCCCCGCTCGATCCGCCCAGACTATCCGGAGGATCTCGAGGCGATGGTCCTTCGCGCCCTTTCGAAGACGCCGGACCAGCGGTACACGACGGCGGACGGCTTCCGCCAGGCGCTCGAGGAGTGGCTCCATTCGCGACGGGCCATCATCACCGAAACCCAGATCGCCGCGGTAGTCCTGGATGCCGTCGGTGAGACCATCGCCAATCGGCGGGCCAGCATCGCAGATGCCATCGCGAACCTCGATACGGATCTGCCGGTGTTCTCGAGTCACCCGCCCGAACCTGGAGTCGACACGAACGAACCCACCGTGCGGCCGCTAGATCCCCGGTCGGGAGCTCGACCGACCCGGAGAGGGTCGGTGGGCGCCGGGGCCGATCGGTGGCGGATGGACCGCTGGGCCGTCTACGGCCTGACGGTCGGGGCATTGGTGCTCGCAACGGTGGTCGTCCTGGTCGCGGTGCGCCGACCGCAACCCGGCTCGGATGTCCCGAGCTCGACCCAGATGACGGCGGCGAGCGAGCGGTCGATCCCCGCCACGGCGTCGACCGCCGGCCCGTCCCCCCCAGCGCCCCGGCAGGCCCTCATCACCATTCGCACCAGCCCGCCTGGTGCACGGCTCCAGCTCGACGGCGAGACGCGTTCCGAGAACCCGCTGGTCCTTCGCGTCCCGCTCGACGGGTCGAGTCACGTGATCGTTGCCTCCAAGGCCGGGTATCACGCGGCTACCCAGCGGGTGGTCTACGATGGTGAGAAGGACGTGGAGGTACCGCTCACCAGGATGGTGAGCACCGGTCCGGCCACCAGGAATCCGGCCATCTCGCCGTCTGTTGGCCGTCCCGCTCCATCGACGGGCGGGATGGTCCGTCCCATCGACACCTCCAACCCGTTCGAGAGAAAGCCCCCGCCGTGAACCACCGGACTACTGCCGCGGTCTTCCTGGCTGCGAGCCTCGGCGCGCCAGGCCTCGCCGCGCAAGGGGAGGATCCCGCCCGTGGACCCGAGGCCTCGGGGCGTCCGCTGGCCGCCGCGGAAGATCGGACGGCCGAGGCCGCGAGGCGGTTCGAGCAGGGTCTCTCCTTCTACGGCACGGGAGAGTACCGCCTCGCCGTCATCGAGTTCGAGCGCGCCTACGAACTCGTTCCCGACTATCGGGTGCTCTATAACATCGGTCAGGTCTGCATGCAGCTCGGGCAGTACGCGCGGGCTCGGCGTGCGCTCGAGCGCTACCTTGCTCAGGGTGCGGATGAGGTCCCCGGTGAACGGGTTTCCCAGGTCAGGGACGATCTGGACATGTTGGGACAACGCACCGGTCACATCACGGTCCTGGTCTCCCTCGCGGGCGCGGAGGTCCTGGTGGACGATGAGCGCGTTGGAGTCGCGCCGCTCGCGGAGCCGCTCCTCGTGGAGGCAGGACGCCACGCCGTAACGGCCCGCTTCGGCGGATCCTCCGCCACACCTGAGCTGGTCACCGTCGCCGGCGGCGATTCCATCTCTGTCGCCATCGAGATCGTCCCGAGGCAGGTCGAGCAGCCCCCTGGGGAGCCGGAGGTTGCCCCGCTACCCGTCGCTTCGCCGCCTCCACCTCCGGTACGCGACCAGCCCATGGTGCATTTGCCGTACTGGTGGGTCGGCTGGGTCGCGACCGGAGGGCTCGCGGCGGGGGCTGCGGTCACCTTCGCCCTGGGGGATGCCGCGGCCAGGGACCACCAACGCCTCGAGGAACGGGCAACTACCGAGGACGAGTGGGAGGATTCGGAGCGGCGGGCAGTGAGGCTACTCGATACCTCGACGGGGCTCACCGTGGGCGCCGCTGTTTCGGGTGGCGTTTCGGCCTATTTCACCGTTCGACGTTTCCGAAAACACCGGGCCACGCCCGATTTCGGCGGCCAGTCGGCGGGTGGCGAATCGCGACGGGGATCGTCAACGACGGTCGTTGCAGGACCCACCGGGGTCGCAGTGCTGGGCAGGTTCTGAGAGGCCGCTCGGGTTCCAGGATCGTGAGCGGTCTTGGCGTGCCCTGCTGATTCCAGGATCGCTGACGTTCTGCCGCCTCTCGCTGCCTCAGGGGGCCAGGTTCGGCTGGGGGAGGCAGGTAGTGGCTGTGCCCGCCGGCCCCACGGGATAGATTATCGAGTGTATTGCCATCCATTGCACCAAGAAGCTCGCGGAGGGGATCGTTCGAGCTCCTCGTCTATGTGCATCGAGAGCGCTTCTCGTTCACGCTCCCCGGGGACGGGCTGGTCTCGATTGGCCGCTCCGCAGAAAACGACGTGCGCATCGACCAGCGGAGCGTGTCGCGGCGCCACCTCCAGATCCACATCTCGTCGGGTAGGCTAGAGATCGAGGATTTGGACAGTGTGAATGGCACCTTCTTCGTCAGCGAGCATCGCGGTGCTTCGGGGACGGAGGGGGTGTCTCCCTCACGGACGGATCGGCGGATCGTCCCACACGTGCGCACGCCGCTCGCGTGTGGGGAGATGGTGCGGGTGGGGAGCGCGTTCCTCCTGGTGCACCGGCCGAACCCGACCACGCTCAGCGAAGCGTTGCGTGCCACCGCTCCGGTCGGCGGGACGGCAATCGTGGTCGATCCCGAAGTGAAGCGGATCTACGAGCTCGGGATTCGCGCGGCGCAGACCGACATCACTGTGCTGCTCCTCGGCGAGACCGGCGTCGGAAAGGAGGTTCTCGCCGAGACGATCCACGCTCAGTCACCGCGGTCGCAGCAGCCGTTTTTGCGGCTGAACTGCGCGGCCCTGTCGGAAACGCTGCTGGAGAGCGAGCTGTTCGGCTACGAGAGGGGCGCCTTCACGGGCGCGGTCACCGCGAAGGTGGGACTGCTCGAGTCCACCGACGGTGGGACGGTCTTCCTGGACGAGATCGGGGAGCTGCCGCTCAGCACGCAGGCGAAGCTCCTGCGGGTCATCGAGGATCACGCGGTTCGCCGCGTCGGGAGCACGCGGGCTCGACGCATCGACGTGCGTTTCATCACGGCAACGAACCGGGATCTGCGGCGCGAGGTCAAGCAGGGGCGCTTCCGCGAAGATCTCTACTTTCGCATCAACGGAGTGAAGCTCGAGCTACCTCCCCTACGGATGCGCGCCTCCGAGATCGAGCCGCTCGCCCGGTTCTTTCTCCACGAGTTCTGCGCGCGCTGCAAGATCCCCGAGCCGAGCCTCTCTCCGACGGCGATCGAGCGAATGCTCCACTACTCTTGGCCCGGCAACGTGCGCGAACTCAGGAACGTGATGGAGCGGGCGCCGTTCCTGGTCGGCGAAGGCTACATCCAGGCCGAGCATATCCCGCGAGAAGAGCGCCCCGCGCCTTCTTCGGGCCTCGCGGACGAGCACGAGTTCGAGGACGACACCGAGCTACACGCCACGGATGCGCCGACCGCCCACCTCGACCGGGCCGCGGTGTTCCCTCCGCCCGAGTCGCTCGCTGTACTACACCATTCGTCGGACCGAAACCCCGAGCGCGACCGAGTGCAGCGCGCCCTCGAGGCGTGCGGAGGGAACCAGACGCGGGCGGCGCGCATGCTGGGGATCTCGCGGCGCACGCTCGTGAACCGCCTGGACGAGTTCAACCTACCCCGTCCCAAGAAGGGCCCCTGAGCCTGGGTTTCGCGCCGAGGACGGACGACATGCCGGAATCCGAAGCAGATTTCGAGCCTTATCCGCGTTCGGCGCGCGCAGAGCCGGAGTGGAGCGAGTGCAGCCTGCTGTATGAGTCCACGGAGGACCACGGCCCGAGCCCAGCGAGGGAGCGCCGGAGGCGCAGTGGACGAGCAGCGCTCCTTCTAGCACGACGGGCGCGGAGAAGGCCGAAAGACGCGAGGCGTGCGGCAAGGCGGACTAGAGCACCCACCGCGGGTTGCCAACAGCAGCGGCAGCGCTGGAAACGCGTCGGTGCGGGGCGAGGACGCGTTCCAGCGCTGCCTCTGGAGCGGGCTGCTGCCGGTTCGGTGCTAGAGGTTGTTGATTTGACGCAGCAATCAACCCGATTGCTGCTCTAGGAGGTGCGAAATCCAGGCTGAGTCCGAGCCGCTCGTCCTGGGATGGCCCAGTCTCGCCGTCGCGGCCGCCTGTGGGGGCCGCTCGCACGAGATGAGAGTCCCCTCAGGCCTCGTCACGAGCCAGGGGGAAGCGCGGTCAGTCCCCGTGCGTATGGTGAACTAGCGACCCTGACCATGAACTCCCGGGACGAGTGCACCGCCTTGCTCATCCTGCTCGCTGCCGCCCGCGACCGCGAGGCCAAATCCGCGTTCAGCGGGCGTTGCCGCCGCGCCGAACGGAGGATCGTGCCGATCGAGCGAAGCCGGATCCCCCGGCCATCGCACCCACGGCGTCGGTTCGGGTCTGGCTAGAGCACCGATCAGGTTGCCGAGAGCAACGGCAGCGCTGGAAACGCGTCGGTGCGAGGCGAGGACGCGTTTCCAGCGCTGCCTCTGGAGCGGGCTGCTGCCGGTTCGGTGCTCTAGGTTGTTGATCTGACGCAGCAATCAACCTGATTGCTGCTCCAGGGAGTGTCTTCGAACCGAGCCCGCTGGCAGGACCCGTTGCCAGGAGCCCGACCCCAAGCCCGAGCCTGCTGGCACGACCCGTCGCCAGGAGCCCAGGACCGCTGGCACGACCCGTTTGCCAGGAGCCGGAGCCCGAACCGGCCCCTGGAAGGCACTCCCTAGGTCACCGGCTGAGTTCGGTTGGGCGAGTGCGTCGAATCAGGATCCCCGCGTCTCGCGGCTTGCCAGCGTCGCCTGCGGCCGCATCCGTGGTTGTCGTCGTGCCCGCGTCAACCGGGGTGGCGGAGGTGGCGGTGCCGGCTGTCGTCGAGGGCGCGGTGTGTACGGTTCGCGCAGGCGCCGTCGCGCTCGGCTCTGCGCTTGCAGATGGCTCGGGGCTGGGTGCGGGTTCGGGGGTCACCGTAGCCGTCTCGGCCGGCGTGTCCTCCGGGGCTTCCACCGCTTCCTCGTCCTTGTTCCCCTGCTTGCACGCCAAGAGCACTCCGCCCACCAGCACCGCTGTCAGCAACGTCGACTCAACCTTGGTGCCAAGCTTCATTCCGTGCCTCCTCTCACACCACCAAACGCCAATGACCGCAGCTCGATTCGCTCGCTCTCGCCAGTCATTCACGAATGCCCACCCATAACAGAAACCATCCCCGACCGCGAGCCCATCGATCCCGGATCCGGCGCCACCATCCTCCCCTCGGCGCGCGCCAGGGCACGGCTCCCGACGGAGAGGGGTCGGCGATCGGACGCAGCAATCGACCTGGTGGCTGCGCCGGAGCACCGATCAGGTTGCCGACGGCAACGGCAGCGCTGCCTCTCGAGCGGTCTGCTGCCGGTTCGGTGCTCTAGGTTGTTGATTTGACGCAGCAATCAACCTGATTGCTGCTCTAGGGGGCTGGGCGCGGGGGCAGGGTATTGGCAGGGCGTTTGGCGAGGCACTCGTCGATCCCTGCCTGGATCGCCGGGGTGGTCTGAGCCTTGGGGAGGGACGGGCGCCCCATGACGTCGTGGAGGATGCGGCCGAGTTGGATGAAGCGATTGGGACTGAAGCTCAGCCACACGAACATGGCTCGGCCCTTGATGAGCGGGAACGGAACCCCACCTCCCCGGCGGTTGTTCCACGCGCGCGAATCACTGCTGTTGTCGCGGTTGTCGCCCAACACCCAGACTTCATCCGTGTCCACCCGGTAGGGACCCTCTTCGTCGAGAGGGTCGAAGCGGCTCGCGGCGTCCGGGGAGTCCTCGAAGAGCTTTCCTGGCGACAGGGTAGCGCTCGATTCACCGCTATGGCGTCCATCCTCGTGCAGCGTAAGGTACGAGTAGTCGCCATAGTACTCCATATACAGGAGACCGCGCTGGTCCGAGTGGCCGCCGCCTGCGGTGTCGTCCAGCGCTCCCACGAAGCAGTGGGGAACCATCCAGCCGTTGATGAAAGGGTGGCCCGCCCGCACCACCAGCGTGTCGCCGGGGAAGGCGACCGCCCGCTTGATGTAGTCGTCGGCGCGGTTCTCCGGGAACTCGAAGACCATCACGTCGCCGCGCCCGGGGGGAAGGCGCTGGAACAGTCGCCGCTCGGTGTACGGGATGGGTGGGCCGTATACGAGCTTGTTGACGAAGATGTGATCTTGGATCTGCAGCGTGGGGAGCATCGAGGCGCTGGGGATCTTGAAGGCCTCGACGACGAACGCGCGGAGGAGCATGGCCACCAGGATGGCAACGATGATAGACTCGGCGTACTCTCGGAGTTCGCTCTTCCTCCATGGCCCGAGGTGTCGCGCGACGAGCGTGGATGCTCGCGCGCTGGCCTCGACGAAGCCCTCTTCGACGAATCTCTCCGCCTCGACCTCGGCGCGCAGGCTGTCGAGCGCATCATCGAGGTCGGCGCGGGCTGGCGCTGGGACGTTGCGCTCCACCGCCCGTCGGTTCTTGCGGAGGAGTCGCATCGACTCGTCGAGCAGCTGGAGCGCCTGCTCGTAGTCGTGGCGGAGCCGGGCGGGGACGTCGGGGCGCCCGCCCGCGCCGACCTGGCTGGCTAGCGGCAGCCGATGTCGCCACCGGTACAGCGTCATCTCGAAGACCGTGAAAAAGACGATCAGCGCCGGGATCCGCTGGTCGTCGAGCCAGAAGCGGACACGGGACACCAGACCCGGTGTGAATGCGTCATCCGACTTCAGAAGGTCCACCGCCGCCCACGCTAGGAGGAGCGGAACCAGGCCGAACCAGAAGGCCCAGAAGGCAGTACGAAGTAGCTTCGAGCGTTGCACGGGACTCGCGCGAGAAGGCGTCCCTTCTACTCGGACGTGGCAGAAACGGCAACCAGGGACGATTCGGGTGTGTTTCGGGCCCCAGGCAGCGGTCGCCGAGTCAGCTCGGGCCGACTAGTGGCGCGCCTTCCCGAGCTGGACCAGGAAATCCACCTTGGCTGCGCGGTCGTCGGTGGGTCCCCCCGAGGGCGCCGTCCTCCCGACCTCCGCCGAATTGTCGATCACGAGGTAGTAGATCCCGACCGGGAGGGGGATCGTGCGGCGGTACTGCGGTCCAGCCACCAGCGGTTCCTCGAAGACCGGTGGAGCGGTGAGGGCTGCCGGACCCGGTTGGGTTACGAACGACCCCGTCATCTGGTCTGCATAGGCCTTTGGAACGACGAAGAGATCCACGGCGGCTGCCCCGTCGAGGGTTGCGGTCACGTGGAGGGCCTGTCGCTTCTTGGTGATCTCGAACCCTCCGAGGTAGTCCTGCTGTCCGGAGTGCACCTCCGTGGTGCCGTTGGCCAACGTCAGGTGGGCCGAGCGCTCCACCATGAACGGCACGAATGGGACCTCACCCTCCGGGACGAAGCCCAGCCCGAAGGCCACCTCGCCGTTCGCATTGCGCCGGATCACGGTGAACCCACGTTGGAGTTGGGCACGAACGACCGCCGACCCGACCTCGTTCGCGTTCACCCCCAACTTGGTGATGGTCGAAGCCGCGGCACCCGACTCGATGAGTACGGTCTGGACCTCCGCTGCGGTCACGTTTCGGGGGCGGAAGTAGACGTACATCGCTCCATCATGGAGCTGGAAATCAGGGGAGTACTCCACTACGCCCGAAGCGGTGAAGCCGACCCGCCGTGTGATCGAGCTGTAGGCGTAGCCCCGACCCGAGAACTGAAGGACGAGCGATTGGCGCTCGTCTTCGTCGATCACCTGAGAGCCGCAGGTGTCGGCGAAGAAACGTCCGCTCACGGGTTCGTCGTCGCGCATCTGGAGTGGGACCCCCATCACGCGCATCTCGCGGCAGAGCTGGCTCAACCCGAACTGGAGGATGTCGAAGCGCAGGGTTCGGTTCCGCGGATCGTTGACCACACCAGGCCCAACCACCGTGACGAGGGATTCCTTGCCCGTGCAGCCCGCGGTGGTAGAAGCGACGGCTAGGGTTCCGGTGAGCCACGCGGCTGTGATCGCGGCGCCGGCTCGACGCGTTCGTCGTGGGTCGGTCACGGCTCCCGAGCATCGCTCGACCCAACGGCGAAATCCATCGCGGGCGGGTGCTCCGGCTGCAAACGGCGAAGGAACCCTGCAAAACCTCCTGAAGGGCCCGCTCAGGTTCACGCTCTGCCCGCGAGGTGCGACCAATGGTAGGCTCCCGAGCGTCATGGCGACCATTCGGTACTACCCCTCGGAAGGAGCGCCGATGCTCTTCGGGGTCCACAAGCCGGTGACGACGATCGGTCGGGAGCTCGGCAACGATGTGCACATCGCGGACGCATCCGTCGCGGACCACCACGTCCAGATCGTTTTCAACGGCCGCGACTTCCAGCTGGAGGAGGTGGACCGGCACGCTGAGATCCTCATCAACGGGAAGAAGAAGCGGCGCGCTCGGCTGGTCAATGGCGATCGGATCACGCTCGGGCGCGCCCGGCTCGGGTTCAGCATGTTCTCGGAAATGGCGTCGGAGTCGGCCGGGCGGCACACGACCCAGGCGGTCCCGGATGGCATGTCCTGGGTTCGACGTCTGCACGCCTTCAGCGAGCGGCTGATGACGAGTCGCGACATCGACAGCGTGCTCGAAGCGCTCCTCGACGACATCATCGAATTGACCGGCGCGGGCCGCGGGGTGGTCCTGCTCATCGACCCCGGCGGGGGCGAGGTGCGGACGCCGCGCGTCCGCGCCTCGAGGAACGTCTTGCGCGAGGTGATCGAGGACCCAAGCGGCCAGATCAGCGACAGCATCGTCCGTCAGGTGATCGAGACGCGCCGTCCCGTGATCGTGAGCGACGCGCTCACGGACACGACCTTCGGCAAGAGCGAGAGCGTGGTCGCGCTCAAGCTCTCCAGCGTGATGTGTGTCCCCCTCGTCAGTCAAGGTGACGTGATTGGTGCGCTCTACGTGGGGAACGACGAAGTGAAGCACCTCTTCGAGCGGGCGCAGCTCGACATGTTGACCATCTTCGCCGGACAGGCTTCGCTCATCCTGGAGAACGCGATGCTCTTGAGCGCGCTCCGCGCTGACAAGGAGAAGCTCAGCGCCGAGCTCAAGGACAAGCGCTTCGGGGAGATCATCGGGACCTGCCCCTCCATTCAGGAGGTCTTCCGCAAGCTCCAGAAGGTAGCCGCGACCGACATCAGCGTGCTCATCACCGGCGAGACCGGCACCGGAAAGGAGCTGATCGCTCGGGAGCTCCATCGCCGCAGCAACCGCGTCCAGGGACCGTTCGTCACCGTTAACTGCGGCGCCATCCCAGAGAACCTGATGGAGAGCGAGATGTTCGGGCACGTGAAGGGGGCCTTCACGGGTGCCGTCGCCAGCCGTCCCGGCAAGTTCCAGCAGGCGGACGGTGGGACGCTCTTCCTCGACGAGATTGGGGAGCTCACCCTTCAATTGCAGGTCAAGCTCTTGCGGGCGATCCAGGAGCACGTCGTGTTTCGGGTGGGCGACAACCGCCCCGAGAAGTGTGACATTCGCATCATCGCGGCGACCAATCGTGAGCTCGAGGAGATGATCAAGACGGGCGAGTTCCGCGAGGATCTCTACTACCGACTCAACGTCGTGAACCTGTGGCTGCCCCCGTTGCGCGACCGCGGTGACGACCTCTTCATCATCGCGCGCGCGCTGCTCAGCAAGTATGCCGACGAGCTCGGGAGCGCAGTGCGCGGGTTCTCTCCCCAGGCGCTCGCCGCGACAAAAAGGTATGCCTGGCCGGGGAACATCCGGCAGCTCGAGAACCGGATCAAGAAGGCCCTCGTTCTCTGCGACAGAACCCTGCTCGGTCCCGAGGACCTCGACCTCGGTCCCGAGGCACAACAGCCGATCCTTCCCCTCGAGAAGGCCAAGGAGGATTTCCAGCGCCGGTACGTGCTGGAGGTGCTGGAGCGCAACAACGGAAATCGCACCCAGACGGCGCGCGATCTCGGCGTCGATCCGCGCACCATCTTCCGCTACC
The DNA here is from genome assembly GCA_016933275.1 of Polyangiaceae bacterium. GTDB lineage: Bacteria > Myxococcota_A > Polyangia > Polyangiales > Polyangiaceae > JAFGBI01. Next base: position 39,926 of record JAFGBI010000264.1, read on the forward strand.
TGGAGAAGGAGTCGAACCCGTTCCCGAGCGGCGCGGGCGGCCACGACCGGGAGTGAAGGCGGAGAGAGACGGGCTGCGTTCACGCCCTCGAGCAGCAATCAACCCTATTGCTGCGCTAGTGCACGTCGCCGACCAGCCAGGCGAAGGCCGGCACGAGTACCTCATCGGGAGTCGCGCCTCCCTCGAATGGGCGCCCGTCCGCATCGAGCGTGAACCCGTGATCACCGAACACCAGGGCGAGCGTGCGGGCAGGGAGCCTGCCCAAACAATGGTCCAACGACTCTGCCACCGCGGAGGCCAGTCTGTCGATCTCGAGCGGCGCGAGCGGTGTCCCTTCCGCCAGCCGTGCGGCGACGACGTCGAGCTTGAGCAGATCACGGTGTCCGGCCTTGACTCGGCGCGCGGTTGCCGCCGCTCGGCCGCGAGCGACCGGCAGTGCCGATTCGGGCGAATGGCGGCTCTCTTTCAGACCCTCAGGACCGCGACCAACCAGATCGATCTGGATGTCGGTGGTAGACGGGAGCGCCGTCCAGAGCAGCAGCCGTTCCGTCAGAGCAGCTCGGCGGTCGAGCGCGACGCACAGGCGTTCGTGCATCCTGAGCCCGAGATCGAACCGCATTCCGTCCACGAGGATGAGCTGTACGGATTTGGCCCCGTGGAGCCGCCCAAGGCGTTGGGCGATTTCGGGCACGTCAAGCACCATGCTCGGGCGTTTTCCGCGGGCGCGGAGGGATTCGAACGCGTCTCCGTAGCTCTTGCCGAAGCTCGCGGCCCAGCCGTCCGCTACGGATCGGGCGCGCTCGTCGGTGATCCCGAAACCAATGGCGTCTCGGAGGGGCACGTAGGACGCCGTGAACATTCGCTCCACCACGCTGAGTGGTTTGGGACCCCGGGCGGCATCGAGTTCATCGGCCCAGGTCGGCCAGCGCGTGGTCGCGTCAGCGATGAGGGGTGCAGGGGACCTGCCCCCGGTCGAGGCCTCCCCCGCGTCCGGCAGGGATCTGGTGTTTGGCTCGGTCCTGGACGTTGCCACGGGTGAGGGCCTGGCAGGTGGGTTCGAGTGCGAGCGAGCTGGCGCGGTCGACGGCGACCGATTGTCCCTTCGTGGTGGCCCCGCGATGGTCTTGGTGGGCGGGAGCTCTGGAGCCCCTCCATCGTGGCCAAGGGCGAGGTCGTCGAGATGGAGGTCCAACACCGCCATGGGTGCGGTGGCGACTCGGCGCAGGCCGCCCTCGGGCCTGGTGTCGCCTACGGTGTTGCCAGATGGCGGACGCACCGATGGGGAGGCTCGGTCGCTCGCGCCCGGTGTCCGCGTGGACGTGGGCACCGGAGCACTGGCCCGACCGGCGTCCGGTCGGGACGGGGTGACCAGTGGAGGAGGTGGTGACAGCTCCATGGCGGCCAAGCTGGTGGCCAGGGCGGGGGAGGGGACTGGGACTGGCTCGGTGGTGGTGGCCCCGGGGGACGCGCTCGCGGCGAGGATGCACCCGAGCTCCATCGGAGCCCCGTAGACCCCGATCCTTCGATCGCGTTCCGCGAAGAACATGCGGACGGGTCGTTCTCGGGCGGCGGTGACCCACCAACGCAAGATCGCGCTGTCCTCGGCGTCGAGGGCGCCGGCGAGGTTGGTGAGGCCGTCGAGCGCTGGAAAGGCGAGCGCGATGCCGGGGGCGCCAATGAGGCGGGCTCGATATAGCTGGTCGCCAACCGTGGCGTCGATTCGACTGGCGGACCCTACACCGGGTGGGGCTGCCCCGCGCTTGGCGAGCACCTCCTCGATGGCCTCTTCGATGACCATCCCGAGCTGACCTCGCCGATGGGGACCGGGCGGGGGCACCACGACGCTGACGAACCCATCCCGTTCGGCTCGAGAAAGCGCGCTGCCGATCGTGGATCCCGCCACGAGATCCACTTCACCGCGGAGGCGTACCCCAGATGGATCCACCATCGACACGCAGGTCATGGCAGAGGCATCGCCGATCGCGCGAAGACGGCCCAGTTTTCGGCGGCGTTGGAGCCAATGCTTTACGGGGAGTCCGGGGCGCTCATGGCCGGCAGCGACCGCCTTGGTCTGGCCCACCAACGGGGAGCCCGGGGTGGGCGCCCACACGGCGCGAGGTTCGACCAAGAGCGCTGCGGGGATCGCGTCGAGCGCGACCCGGCGCATTTCCAGGCGTCCCACCATTTTCAGGCGGCTGAGCGGCCGCGGATGAACGCGAGAAAGGCGGAAGAAACCACCTCAAGGCCGTTGACGACCAATCCTGCTTGGTTAAAATTTGCCTCAGTTCCCTCTGCCAAGCGCGACTGGCGCGAAGCTACGAACCCCACACAAGGCATTCAACCAGGAAGACGAATCTGCGGTGGAGCGCTAGGCCCGGAAACACTCACCGGGAAGCCGGAAGCCGCAATGAGCCTTCCACCTAGCTAGGCTAGGGGTTCGAGCTTCGGTTCTGCCCAGACGGCTCAGGCGGTAAGGAACCCATGAACGGGCCGACGGGCGAACCGCCGGCCCGTTCGCCTCGTCCGGAGTGGGTGAGCTCGCGGGGTTCGGCCTTCCGTCATCGGCCTCGGTCGACTACTTTCGCCCGTCATGACGGTCCGATTCGCGAGTTGCTCGCGCTTGTTCGAGGCGTTCGGTGAGTTCTGGCGGTCGCCCCAGAGCTGGGCCGTCCGCGCCTTCGCCTTGGTTGCGCTCCTGGCCGTCCCCGTCCTGGCTGCCGGACCGAAGATCAAGGGCAAGGTCACCAGCTACGAGTACCTCCTCAATCCCGTCTGGGAAGAGGCGAAGGACCCAGAAAAGAAGCTCTACTCGTTTCGCGAGATCGTGCCCACGGTGCCGGCCAAGCACCGCGCTCTCTACCCCCACATCCCCAAGGAGCTCTGCATCGCAGCACTCTCGGATCAGAAGCAGTCGGCTGCTCGCATGGCGACCTTGATCCGCATTGGTGGAGGACGGACGACCCCCGTGACCATCGTGGTCGTTCCGGGAACGCGGCTCCGGTTCAAGAATACGGATCCTTTCCCGCACCGCCTCTACGGGACCGGGCAGAGCACGTTGACCCCTTCGGACACCATCAAGGGTGGAGCGAGGGACTGGACCGTTCCAAGCGCGGGGACCTTCGAGATCCGCGACGAGCTCGCGCCGAGCCTCCGCCTGTGGATCGTGGCCGAGCCCAACGTCGCCGCGATCGCCTATCCGTCGATGGCGGGGGAGTTCGCACTCCGGCCCGAGGTGGCGGGGACGTACACCGTGCAGGCGTACTTCGCAGGCAAGAAGGTGGGGCCGGCGAGCGTCGTGGACGTCACGGCGGGTGCCGACGTCGACCTCTCCAAGGCGCCAATCAAGGTTGCTCAGCCACCCGCGAAGAGCTCCCAGAAACCGGGCGAGGAGAAGAAGTAGGCTGCCATGTTGCTCAGTCGTTTCTGGTACGTCGTGCTGTCGATGCTGCTCGGGGCAGCAATCTTCGTCCTCTTCCTCGCACAGAGCATGTACAACCGTTCTGGTGAGCATGCCATGGCCGAGGGGCTGGCATCGGATGCCCAATTCGTCTCCTGGTACCTCCGGAACGATGCGCGCGAACGGTCGGGTCAGCTGATCCAGTTCGCTCTCGACGGAGAGATCCAGAAGGGGCTCCAGAAGTCCAGTTTGGCCGAGGAGGCGGTGCCGAAGGATGTTCCGGAGAGGGTCGAGGCCGCGTTAAAGAAGATAAACGGTGGGATCCCCGCGGATTTCTCCTTCGATGCGGTCTTCGCCGTGGACCGGCATGGGCGTGTCGTCGCGCACCTCGGCTACGACCAGGCCCGCGGCATGGACGACTTCGAACTCGGTGGTTATCCAGTCGTCGCCGACGCGCTCCACGGATACTTGCGAGACGACACCCTCGTGCTCGATCGAATGTACCGGGTCGTGGCCCGGCCGGTGGAGCATGAGATCGGCTCTCCGCCGGCAGGAGCGATCATTGGGGCTCGGATCATCGACGACCGATACGCACGGAACCTGACGGAGCGCACCGGCGCCGCGGTCGCGTTCTTCACGCGTGGAACACGGGTCGCCTCTGGCGCGCCCGAAGATTTCGACAAGAGCCAGCTCGACCTGATCATCGGCGACATGGAAGAGTTGGGTCAGGATCCGGAGTACGCGGAGAAGGGTCGGAGCGGTGTGCGCCGGGTGGGGCTTCACATGGGCGTGGTGTACGCGAGGATCCCGGGCGAAGCCTACTCGCTCGGCGCGGGCTACGCGGTGGCTCGGGTTCCGGCGAACGTGGAGAGTCCACTCGGGTTCTTCAAGAAGGCCGACGACAAGGACAAGGCCTCCGCCAATCTCGGCGTCGTGGCCGGAGTCGCCCTGTTGGCGATCCTGTTGGGGCTGCTCTTCTCGTACCTCGAGCACACGAGACCACTCCACACCTTCCGGACCGAGGCTGCCGCCATGGCGAAGGGGAAGAGCGACCAGCTCCTCCCGAGCAAGTTCCGGGGCGTGTTCCGCAAGATTGCCTCGGATCTGAACGACGGCATCGATCAGGTCGCGGCGAAGGGTGGCGTGCCCAGGCGAGCCGCGGACTTGAAGCAGGTCCTCGGTGATCTCCCCGCGGAACCGCAGATGAGTGCGTTCAGCTTTCCCGGGGACGGGGCGGCCCAGGCTGGCGCGCCGCCGCCAGAGCCCAAGGCCCGGGCTCTTCCTACTGCGCCGGCTGCCCGCAAGCTCCCGCCCGTGCCCGCGCGCGCTCCGGGAGGGGAGGCGTCGGCACCGGAGGTGGGCCAGTCCCCGCGAAACCTACCGAAGCCGCCCGGCGCTGGGGTCGAACCTGGCGAGCCCGAGGCAGAGCGGCTTGCCGAGTGGCATCGGGTCTTCGATGAGTTCGTGGCGGTGAAGCAGCAGTGCGGCGAGAGCACCGAGGGCTTCACCTACGAGAAGTTCGAGCAGACGTTGCGTAAGAACGAAGACACGCTGCGCAGGCGCCACGGAGCGGCCCGCGTGCGGTTCAGCGTGTACGTCAAGGAAGGGAAGGCGGCCCTCAAAGCCAGCCCCATCAAGGAGTGAACGCCGGTGACGGAACCCCGTGAGCATCAGGTCATCATCATTGGATCCGGCCCCGCCGGCCTGACCGCCGCGATCTACGCGGCGCGCGCCAACATGGCGCCGCTCTGTGTCGAGGGCTTCAGCGCCGGGGGGCTCATCCCTGGCGGTCAGCTCATGTTCACCTCGGACGTGGAGAACTTCCCTGGGTTCCCGAACCACGTCTCCGGCCAGGAGCTGATGGCGAGGATGCGGGAGCAGGCCGAGAAGCAGGGCACGGAGCTTGTCACCGAGGATGTCTCGAAGCTCGACCTCTCTTCGCGTCCCTTCAAGGTATGGGTCGGGGAGGACTCCTCCGGGCTCTACCTCGCCAAGACGGTGATCCTCGCCACGGGTGCCCGCGCGAACTACATCGGCCTCGCGAGCGAGGAGCGGCTGAAGAACAAGGGGGTGAGCGCTTGTGCCGTATGCGACGGACCACTCTACAAGGGACGTGAGGTCTTCGTCGTCGGGGGCGGGGACTCGGCGATGGAGGAGGCCAGCTATCTTGCCGGGATCTGCAGCAGGGTCACTCTCGTTCACCGACGCGACGAGTTCCGTGCTTCGCGTGCGATGCAGGAGCGCGTGAAGGGGAACCCCAAGATCGAGATCCTCTACAGCCACGTGGTGACCGAGGTCCTCGATGTGAGTCAGGGTAAGGTGACCGCGGTCCAGGTCAAGGACCTCAAGACCGGCATCGAACGGCAACTCGCTTGCGCTGCGCTCTTCGTGGCGATCGGCCACACGCCGCTCACCGATCTCGTCAAGGGTCAGCTTGAGCTTGCGGACAACGGGTACGTGAGGATCACGAGGCCGGGGTCGACGTACACCAGTGTCCCCGGAGTGTTCGCTGCTGGAGACGTCGCCGATTGGGTCTATCGGCAGGCGGTCACCGCTGCGGGTACGGGATGCATGGCCGCACTCGATGCCGAGCGCTGGCTGGCGCTCGAAGGGCATTGACGGACTCGGGCGTGACCGCCACAAGACCGCTGCGGAGCGAGCTTTGCGACCTGGTCGCGGCGGTTCGCGCCTATGTAGAGTGGCAGGGCGTCCTCGGCACCACCGGTTTCCCGCGACTCGGCCGCGGGGGTGGGGCGGTCCCAGCCGTCGACAGCGCCGCGGTCGAACGGAGGGTAGCCTCCGTGCCCGTTTCGGAGCCTGGTGGGGAGTCGCGGTCCGATCCGGCTCCTTTGCCGCCGTCACCTCCGCGTCCGGCGGTGGCCGAGCCGACCGGATCTCGCGCGGAGCCGGGAACCGGCACCGCAACGACGCCGGTGGTTTTCCCGGGCGCGGCCCCGGTCGTCGCGGCGGCTTCGGAAGCTCGCTCGCCCAGCGGGGCGGGTCGAGAGCAGTCCGAGACCGCGGCGCGGGACGGTGAGGCTGTGCGTAGCCGTCTGGCCGTGCTGCAACGGGAGGTGGCTGCGTGCACCGCCTGTCGACTCCACCTCGGGCGTCACCATTCCGTGTTCGCGCGGGGCATGGGGACGTCCGGGATCTGCTTCGTGGGGGAGGGACCGGGCGCGGAGGAGGACGCCCAAGGCGTCCCCTTCGTCGGTGCGGCGGGACAGCTCCTCGACCGCATGATCGCGGGGATGGGCCTTCGCCGTGACGAGGTCTACATCTGCAACATCGTCAAGTGCCGCCCGCCGGAGAACCGGCGCCCGCAGCCCGACGAGATGGCAGCCTGTCGTCAGTTTCTCGAGCAGCAACTCGAGCTCATCGATCCCGAGGTGATGGTCGCGTTGGGCGCTACCGCCGTGCAGGGCCTCTTCGACACCACCGAGGGGATCACCCGGATTCGGGGCAGGTGGCGCCTCTATCGCGGCCGGATCGCGGTGATGCCGACGTTCCATCCGGCCTACGTCCTTCGCACGCCCGCCGCGCGACGGGACGTGTGGAACGACCTCAAAGAGGTCCTTCGGCATGTTGGACGCGAGATCCCCGGACGGTCTCCGTGAACCCCGACGAGGCCGTGCCTTCCAAGGACCGTCCGGCCCTCGCGTGGGTCGTTCGGATCGGTCTCGTCCTCGTCGGCCTCGGTCCCTTCGTGCCCCCCGCCACCTCCGGGATCCCCGGGCTCGGCTTCGTCGGCGAGGCGTTCGAAGCGTGGTTCGCCTTCCAGTGCCATCGGGACCCGGGACGGAGCCTCCACCTCTTCGGGCGAGCCCTCCCCGTATGTGTTCGTTGCCTCGGGATCTATGCGGGGCTTGGTCTGGGTGGACTCGTCGCCTGGCCGCGTCTCGGAACCTGGGCACTTCGGATCTGGGTGGGGAGCGCGGCCCTGGTCATGATTCTCGATGTGTTGTCCGAGGGCACGGGCCTTCACTCGGAGTGGCCGCTGCTGCGGCTCGTGACGGGGATCCTCCTAGCGTACCCCGTGGGGGTCGCCCTGGTTCAAGCTGCGCGTCACGGCTAGTGGGGGCGGAGCTCCCGGGCTCCTACCCCGCCGGCGGGCGAGCGGCGCGTCACATCCCGTAGACGAAGCCGAGCGAGGGAGAGAACGCGAAGCCAGTGGTGGGGAAGAGGATCTTCAGATCGAGGTTGGCCTGGATCCCCATCCGCGGTGTGAAGGCGTAGACCACGCCACCACCGGGCGCGACGAACATCATGCCCATTCGCTTGTACGCATCGAGCGGGAAGTCCGGGGTGACCATGTTGATGTACTGCTCGTTCCCCATCATGCACTGCTGCACTTCAGGGGGCATGTTCTCCCACGAGGGATAGCCGTCGTTGGCGGCGTCCTTCAACGAGCAGTCGGCCACCGTCACCTTGACCTTGCCATCAACCTGGCCAAGGCCCGCCCCCAGATGCAGGTAGGGCCGAAAACCCTTCTTGTCGACGGGCTTGAGCGAGTAGGTGAAGCGGCCCTCCATGTGCAAGGGGAAGAACTTGGTCGAACCCGTTGGTCCGCCGTTGAACGCATAGCCGAGGCGACCGCCCACGAGCATCTGCCGGGTCAGGGCGTAGTCTGCCGAAATCAAGGCGCGGACCGTGGCGAGCGCTGCTCCGGCCGTCACCCTGCCGCCCCACTGGCTGTTCGGGTCGAGCTGTCCCTGTTCCGTCAGGGCGTCGAACGTGTAGTAGGGGTAGTCGGCATCCTTCTGGCTGCCGAGAGCGACGCTCGGCCTGTAGTTGGGATCGTCCGTGTAGAAGCAGTCCCAGTGATCGAAATCGTTGCAGACGTTCTTCCCGCCCACGATCGCGATGTCGAGGGCGCCGTGCACCCCGAGCCAGAGTCTCGGGTACTTCCCGCCCGCTCCGGTCGCGCCACCCTTGCCCCCTTTGCAGAAGCCTTCGACGCAGCTGGCTCCGCCGGAGCAGTCCGCGGTGGTGGCGCAGTAGTCGCAGCTCCCCGAGGCGCAGAGGCCCGTCTTACACTCGCTGTTCGAGGCGCAGCTGTCACCCCATTCCTTCGTGGGCGTGGTTTCGCACCCGGGGAAGTCCGGCGGGCATTCCTTCTTCTCTTCGCAGCGGTCCGGTGGATTTTGTCCGGGGTACGCCGGGGGCGGCTGGTTGGTCGCGCCGAGGATTGTGAACTCGATTGGCGTCAGCTGCCCGCCGCTCACGTCCACGACGTTGTTCGTGGCGTCGCGCGCCTCGACATAGACTTGGAGCTTCCCGGCGAGCGACGTGGCGGCGCAGGGGACCATGCCCTGGAGCGAGGTTCCCCGCTTCTCCATCGGGACCTCCTTCCACGCGGTGCCCCCGAATTCCTTGTAGAAGATCACTCCCTTGACGGCAGGTTGCGGTGTCTCACAGCTGAGGGGGATTGGACGCAGCGTCTGCACCTCGCGCACCGTGGGGAGGCAGAGCATCGTGCCCGTCATGGCTGGCGCCGCCGGGGCCATCGGTCCCGTGGCGGCGGCTCCGGGCTTCGTAGGTGGAGCCGATGGCAGAGGGGCTGCCCCGCCCTTCTTGGCCTTCCGGAAGGTCGCGATCGTCTCTGGAGTGGCGAGGGCTTCGTCGAGCTGAACGTTGCCGTCTTCGGCGATCGCGGCCTGGAAGGCCTCGAGCGCTCCTGCTTGGTCGTTCTTTCCGCTGCCCCGGACGATCCCGATGTACATCCACGCCTTGGCTCGTATCGGTCCGCTACAGCGGTCCTCGCACGCGGAGAGCGTGCCGAGCAGCACGGATTCGGCCCGGTCGAAATCCGTGGTGAGGTAGTGAACGTTCAACGCTTCGTCGATCTTCTTCTTCGCGGCCGCGTCGCGGGGGGCCGCGTCGGCGACGAGCGGGAACAGAGCGACGGCGAGCGGGAGGAGCCTGGAAGAAAGTAGGCGGTGCACGGTGGTTCCTCGTGGGGAGGGGGGGATGCGCTGGAGCGCTAGCGCGGTGCGAACACCACGGGCTAGTTGGTGGTGGTGGGGCAGCCCTCTTTGACGCCTTCCGTGCGGATGAACTGCACGCGACGGTTGAGGGCCCGGTTCTGGTCGGTCGTGTTCGGGACCAATGGGCGGTCGAAACCGTAGCCCTTGGAGGTGAGCCGGTCGGCCGAGATTTGTTTCGAGATCAGGTATCGCTTCACCGATGCCGCTCGGCGTTCGCTCAGGTTCTGGTTGTACGCGGCGCCGCCACGGTTGTCGGTATGGCCTTGGATCTCGATCTTGATGCTCGGGTTCCTCTCCAGCGCCTCGACGACGGCGTCGAGTACTGGGAAGCTCTCGCTGCGGATCCTGTCCTTGTTGTATTCGAAGTGGATCTGCTGAGTGATCTTCACTTCGCAATCGGTCACCACCACGAGCGCCGGCTTGGCGGGACAGCCGAGCGGCTCCTTCTCGGAGGAACCGACCTCGTTCGGGCACTGGTCGGTCACGTCCGGTACGGTGTCCTGATCGTTGTCAGGATCGGGGCAGCCGTCCTCGTCCTCGTAGCCGTCCGGATCCTCGGGATCGTTGGGGCATTGGTCGGTGTTGTCGAGGAACTCATCGAGATCGTTGTCGATATCGGGACAGCCGTCCTCGTCGAGGTACTGGTCCGCGTCCTCGGGCTCGAGCACGCAGGCATCAACCGAATCCGCCACGCCATCCCCGTCCGTATCCGGGTCCTCCGGGCAGCCATCCCCATCCGCCACGCCGTTGAAGTTCTCCGGATCGTCGGGGCAACGGTCCTCCGGGTCGAGGTAGCCGTCACCGTCGCGGTCCTGCTTCTCGGTGCAGTACTCGGGCGGGGAGAGGAAGAGGGCGGCGCGCGCGTTCGGCTCCGCCAGCCAGAGATGGTGTTTGGCTTTGGAGAGGAAGCCCTGTCCGAGCTCGATGCGCGCGAACCTGAGCTGGCTCTGCGCTATGGCGAGCTCTCGCGGCGCACAGCGGGCGGCCCCGTTCTCCGCTGCCTGTGCGGTGATCTTCTCGAGCCCGGCGACCTTGCCGCGCATCTTCGGGCCGACCGTGCACGCGCTGGTGATCACCAAGACCGCAATGAGCGACTGCGCGCGCACCGATCCCGCCTTCGTCCGTCGTCTCATGGTTCCGCTCCGCGACGGCTCGTGTGAGCGACCTCGATCGCCTTCTTCGCGTAGGTCTTGCTTTCGTGCGCCAGGATCCGGGCGTCGCCGTAGTCAGCCTCGGCGGCCTCGGACTGCGCCTTCTCTAGATGCTCCTCCGCATAGTAAAACTCATAGGGTGCGAGCGACTCGGCGCCGACCTCGCGCGCCTGCTCCAGGTTGCGTGACGCCGACGTCGCGGCGATCGCGTAGACTGCGTTGCCGCAGCCCGGAAGCGCCACCAAGAGCCCGAGAGAGGCGACCCGGGACCGAAGACGCGGACCGTGCGCGTGGAGAGGCGAGGATCGCATCCGTTCTTCCATACGGCCCATAAACCGGAGCCCAGGGACGCTACCAACCCGCGGAACGGGCCGTCAACCTCTGCCGGGTGGCAGCGCAGTGGTCTTTCTCGGTGCTGGTCGCCTTTCGCGCCCGAGCCGGCCCGGGGTGCCGAGCAGCGCAGCGCGGTCTGGGCGTCACCCGTGGCCCGTCCTCGGCGGTCTCGGGGGCCCGCCCACGACGAGGACCGATCCTCTCACGGCCGATCTTTGCGGTATCCCGTTCCCTCCGCGGCGAAGGGCCAAGGTCGGCCCTCGAGGAGCAACCAGGTTGATTGCTGCGACAAATCAACAACCTAGGGACCCGCGTCCTCCCAGCCCCGCACCGCGCGAGCTGAGCGGGTGAGGGTGTGGGGCACCGAACTGGCAGCAGGCCTTACCAGAGGCGCCGTTGGAAACGTACCCTTGCTGGGCATGGGTACGCGTCCAGCGGCGCCGCTGCCGTCGGCAACCGATCGCTCTAGATGCGACGGAAGACTCCCACGACCTTGCCGAGGAGCATGGTCGAGCGGAAGTCCGTTGCCCGGACCAGGATGGGCGCCATCTGCGCGTTGGCCGGCTGAAAACGAACGTAGTCCTTCTCGGGGAAGTAGTACTTGACCGTGGCCTCGTCCCCGATGAGCGCAACGACGATGTCGCCACGGTCGGCGGTCGCCTGCTTCTTCACGAAGACGTAGTCGCCGCTGAAGATGCCCGCGTCGATCATCGAGTCCCCCGCGACCCGCAGGCCGAAGACGTCTCGCCCGCCACGTACCAGCATACGGTCGATGCGGACCGTGTCGATGATGTCTTCCTCAGCCAGAGCAGGAAGGCCAGCGGCAACCCGGCCCATCACCTGCACGGAGACCAGGTCATCTTCATCGTCGGCGCGCGGTGGGACGGCGGCCGTGTCCTCGACGACTCGGAGCGCTCGGCTCTTCATGTCCTCGCGTCGAAGGTAGCCTTTGCGTTCAAGCGCCCGCAGGTGATCGTTGACTCCATTGGTCGACCGGATCCCCATGTGCTCGCCGATCTCTCGGAGGGTGGGCGGATAGCCCCGCGCCTCGATGGAGTGACGAATGAAATCGAGCGTCTGCAATTGGCGCTTGGTCAGACCCTGCATGGCTCGGCTAGGGTACTGAACGGGTGTTAGCCCGTCAAATTATGAGGACTGCGCATCCGTATGGACGCGCGGTTCACGTGTTTTCAGGCTCACTCGTCCCCCAGGATCGGCCGGCCGGCACTCGAGGTCCGCTCACACTGCAGGTGGAACGGGGAGTGAAGCCTGCGAGAACACCCCTGTCGTGGCTGGCTGGGCTGGGCCGAGCGGCCTCAGAATTTGGAGCTGATCGAGAGGAACGTCAGCTTGTCCGTGGTGTCACGGAGTCGTCCCACCAGCATGCGAACGATGCTCCAGAGCACCTCGTAGGCGAGATCCTTGTGGAGGAAGAGCAGGTCGTCGAAACCGTCCTTGGGGATTGCCAGCAGCCGGCACCGCTCATGGACTCGGGCGTCCGCCGACCGCGGCGACTCGTCGAGGAGCGCCATCTCGCCAAAGACCTGGCCGGGCCCGAGCACGGCGAGAGCCTCCTCGCCCATTCCCGGCACCTCGCGGCTGATGCGGACGCGTCCGTCCAGAATGAGGTAGAGCTTGTCCCCCGCGTCACCGTGCTGGAAGATTTTGGTGCCAAGGGTGTGCGACTCCTCCGTCGCCAGCTGGGCGATGAGATCGATTGCCTCGGGCTTCAACCCAGCGAAAAGCCCGATGCGCTTCAGCTGCTCGGCGCGGTCGGTCATCGGAGGCCGGAGTCTAGCCCACCTCCTGGATGCCCGACCAGAATCGTACCTTCCGCAGTACCCCCCCAGAGCCGGCGGAGCCGGAACGAACCCGGCCATTGGCCGTCAGCGGTCAGGGGTCAGGCAGCACGCGGAGAAGGTGACTGGTGATGGAGGACGTTGGACCATGGCGAACGCCCCGAGGCCTTTCCCGCCAGATTCGGCCAAGATTGCGCTGCCAAGAGACTACTGGGTGAACCGAATGTTGAGCGGTGGGGTCGTGCCGGCGATGGGATTGCCCCGAGCGTCACGAGCCGGCTCGAACGGGCGAGCCAACGCGCATTGGCGGGCCCGAGCGCCGAACCCATAGCCTTTGGGTGTCTCGCTTTGAACCACCACGGAGCGGGGGTGGCCGTTGGCGTCCACGGTGACGATGAGGGTTACGCGCGCAGAGTCGATCTGTGCCTGCTCTGCCTCCGGAGGGAATGGACAGCTGCTCCAATTGGTGCTCCCCACGACTCCCGCGGGACGTGAGAGGTCCCGGCTGGGGCGGCGCCTGGGTTCGACGGCGCGGGACGCCGAATTCGCTGCGGCGGCTGGTCCTCCTCCGCGTGCCCGGCGGTCGTACACGGCGCTCTTGGCCTTGCCGGCACGGTCGGTGGTGCCACCTCCGTAGCGATCGCTCGTGCCCGTCGTGATGGTGAAGCTGCTGCTCGTGAGGTCAAGCTCCTCGTTGGGGTCCGGCTCGGCGGTGAGTGCCTGCCCCGCCTCGGCGGCGGGAGGTGGTTCGGGGGGCGGTGCGGTCTCTTTGGACGCCTGGGGTTCGGGCGGTGGTTCGGGCGCCGGCGCCTCCTCTTCTGCTGGTGGCGGCAACGGTTCTGGTGGGGGGGGCGGAGGAGCGAGGTCGACCTCGTATTCGGTGCGGGTCTCGTCCTCGATCGCCGCCCGGATCGCGGCAGCGAATTCGCCAAGCTCAGGCGTTCGAGTCGTTCCCGCCACGGCAGCGACCCCATGGATGACCAACGCCACCGCCATGCCGGCGGCGAAACCCGCGCGTCGTGTCGGGTCCGTCTCGAGTCGCATCACGGGGCCCAGAGGGTCGCGCGAGGGTGCCTTCGGTGCGCGCTCGGCGGTGTATCGCCCGGACTCGGAGGGCGGCGACAGATCATTGTCGCAGCCGGGGTTCAGCGCGGTCACCATGACGTAGGCTACTACTTCGGTCGGCTCGTCTCCACGGGAACCCCCTCCTCGATCTTCGAGGTCGCGAACGCAATCTTCGCGATTCCAGCGCGCTTCAGGAGATCGAGGATGCCGATGACGCGTCCGTGCTGCACCGTGTTCTCCGCGCGAATCACGGCTCGAAGGTCGGGGTGCTTGGTCTTCGCGGCTCGAGCGAGCTCGTTGACGGATGCGACGCCGCTCACGGGCTTCGAGTCCACCAGGGTCTTGCCGTCGGCCATGAGCTCGACACTGAAGATCATCTGGACCTCCTCGCCGCTCGCGGCCTTGGGCAGGTCCATCGGCAGCCCTGACTGCACGATGATCTTCGCGGTCACGATGAAGATGATGAGCAAGACGAGGGTGACGTCGACCATCGGCGTCACGTTGATGCCTGCGATCAGGTCCTCATCGTCGCCGTTGGCCTGCATCAGTCCGTTCCTTCCGGCTCGCGCGCGTCACTCGTTTCCGCGACGAGGTGCGAGATGATCACGCGGCAGAGGGCGTCCGTGTTGGCGAGGATGAATTTGGTGTGGCGCTGGAAGAAGTTGAAGAAGGCGACGGCAGGGATGGCGACCAGGAGCCCCACGGCCGTGGCCACCAGTGCCTCCGCGATGGCGCTCATTACCTGGGTGGGGGCGGCAATGTTCGTGGAGGCGGTGGCCACCGCGGTGCTCTGCGTTCCCAGGGCCTCGAACGCGGCCACGATCCCGATGACGGTGCCGAACAGCCCGATGAACGGGGCGTTGTTGCCCACCGTCGCCAGGAAGGCGAGCCTTCGCTCTAGCTTCAGTCGCTGGAGAGCGGCCGCGCCCTTCATCGCTTCTTCCGCGGCGCGGGCACCACGTTCCGCCTCCACGAGGCCTGCTATCGCCACGGCAGCCTCGGCGCTGGGCGACCGGTCGAGTCGTTTTCGGGCGCCCTCCAGATCGGAATCATGGAGGAGGGAGCGAAGCTCTCCCGCGAGTCTTCCGATGTCATCGCGGAGGGTCCAGTAAAACCAGCTCCGCTCGAGGATGATGGCCACCGAGACGACGCTGAGCCCGACCAGGAGCCACATCACCCACCCTGCGCCGAAGCCCACCATCAACCGCAGCAGCCATTGGACCAGATTCATCAGAACAACCTCTCGCTAGCGCCCTTCACGCTGGGGGACGACGGCGGCCTCTACCACGCGGGCGGCGACTCGGCACACCCCAGGCTGCCGGCTCCCCGAGCGAGCCCGCCGGGGGAGCGCCGCTCTTCCCCTACCAGAACCAGGGTTGGATCGGGACGGGTCCCCCGAACGCCCCGAAGAAACGGGCGATCCACACCGCGATCGCCGTCACCGCGAATCCGACCGTGCCGACGTGGACGGTTCGTTTGAGCCGGAGCGAGTGGACCCACTCGGCGCGGGATCGAGGGAGCAGGCGTCGCATTACCCCCAACAGCACCCCACCCCCGAGGGCAGGAACCACGACGAACACCAAGGGGTGCAGGGCCAACGCGGTCCTGAATTCCCCAGATAGGAGGGCAAAGGTGGCGCGGCCGAGTCCACAGCCAGGACAAGGCACCCCCAGCAGTCCCGCGGTCGGGCAGGTCGTTGGCGCACCGAGCTCCCCGAGCAGCCAGGTCAGGGCGCCCACCAGGAGGATCGCCCATGGATCGGCCCAGTCCGCTGGAGAGGGACCGGCTCGAGCCGGTCTGGTCGACGATGATGCTCCTGATTCGGATAGACTGGGTGTCGCAGGGTCCCCGCTCCGACCGGCGGCTGCTGCGGGCGACCCCGCGCCGTCCCCTCCCCGGCCTGCTGGCATCAGCGCACGCTGCGCCGTGGCCAACCCGACTCGCTTACCCGCCCGAGCCCTTGGCGGCCGCCCAGATCTCGTTCAAGTCGTTCACCAAGAACCAGAACCAGAAGAAGAGGTACATGATCGCGTTGGGCGGCGCTCCGGGGGGCATGCCGGCCAAGGCGCGGGCCTCGACCACGGCGGCGGGGACCGAGAAGAACCCGATGTAGAGGATGCACATGATCGGACTAACGTCGCTCTTCTGCCGGAACGCGTTGAGCTCGTTGATCATCGAGTAGACGGTCCAGAGGTAGAAGAGCCCGCAGGTGACCGACCCCAGCACGATCACCATGATCGGGTTTCGTGTCTGACCGACGGGCCCATGCTGGCCCCCCATCCTAGCCGGAGTCGCCGCCGGCATCGGCATCATCCCGCCGGCCGGTGATCCCATCGGTGCGGCCCCAAAACCTGGTCCGGGTGCGCCGGGTTGGAGCATCGCGCCCATTGGAGGCGCACCCATCGGTGGAACCTCCCCCATCGGTGGAGCGCCCATCGGTGGAGCGCCCATCGGTGGAGCGCCCATCGGTGGAGCGCCCATCGGTGGAGCGCCCATCGGTGGA